>NZ_JBIUXU010000016.1:0-235448 GCF_044744165.1 Streptomyces sp. NPDC087420 | reverse complement strand
GGGGGCGTGGGGGGCTTGTCGGGGGGTACCCCCCCGAGTAACATTTTCTGCCCCCCCGCCCCGGGGGGGCGGGGGGCGGGGGCGGGGGGGGGGGGCGGCGCCCGCGGCCGCCGCCCCTCACCCTGTCCGTCGTGCCCCGCTGTACGAAGCGCTAGTGGGCGTACGACGTGATGTCCTCGATCGCCGAGAAGCCGAGGCCGTACGCGCTCATGCCGCGGCCGTACGCGCCGATGTGGACCCCGCTCTGCGCCGAGCCGGCCAGGACCCAGCCGAACTCGGTCTCGCGGTAGTGGAAGGGCGTCGGCACCCCGTCGACCGGCAGGGAGAGCGCGGACCAGTCGGCGCCTTCCAGGTCGTCGGCCAGTTCGAACGCGGCCTCGGTCTGCTGGGCCAGCCAGTCGTCGCGCAGCATGTGGTCGAGCTGCGCGGGCCAGGTGGACACCAGCAGCCCCGAGCCGGCCAGCCAGGCCGCCGAGGACACCGTCGTGGCGTCCAGATGCCCCGTACCATCACCGGTTCGGCGTACGGGTCCGGCCGCGACGGTCACCACAACCGCGAACCTCTCCTTGTCCGCGCCCGACGCGTCCGGTCTTATCGTCGGCTCCTCGCCGTGGCCGGTGGAACCGTGCTGGACGGTGCCGTCCGCGGCGGCGCCGACCTGCATCAGCCAGCGGGGTCCCGTGAACGCCTCGTCCAGCCCGTACCAGGGGAAAGCTGCCCGCAGATAGCCTTCGACCGTACGCCGGGCTGCTGGCACCCCCTCGGCAGTGGATGAGCTGGACGCGGTCCGCGCCCCTGCCCGACTCGTCGTCTCCATCTACCCGGACGCCTCCTCGATCTCGGTGTCCGGAGCGGCCCGCCCCCGACGGGCGCCTCACTGCCGGACAGATGGAGGATAGCCACCCGGTCCCGACTCGTTGGGATAGGTCGTACTCAGGTGGCGTCTGCGTCGAAGGGGGGCCGGTCGTCCCGATCGGGGTTTTCGCGCTTCTTCAGCAGGTCCGGCGTGCCCCCGGAACCGTTCACCGCGGACGTGGCGGCCACGGGCGTGTCCTTGGCCGCCGAGGCGTCCTCCCGGCTGTTCACCGCGTCGGCGACGTCCGTGATCTCCTTGCGGAGATCGAACGAGGAGCGGATCTCCTTGAGGCCGAAGGTGTCCTCGTCGCCGTCCGTCAGGTGCTTGCGCACGAACGTCTTCGGGTTGAGGTCCTCGAACTCGAAGTCCTTGAACTCCGGGCCCAGCTCGGACTTGATGTCCTCCTTGGCGCTGTCGGAGAACTCACGGATCTTCCGGATGAACCGGGTGGCGTCCTGGATGACCTTGGGCAGCTTCTCGGGACCGAAGACGAGCACGGCGAGGACGACCAGCGTGACCAGCTCAAGCGGTCCTATGTCATTGAACACCTAGCTGCTCCTCGTGTTCTCCGTGTGGTCTCCTGACCCCCCGCCGTGACGGTTCTGTCCTGGCTTGAGGGGGCTCGGGTGCCGGGCCGTTCCACGGTACCTGCCCGAACTGTCCGGGCGGTACCTTCCGGTGTCCGTCAGGTGCCGTTCGCGGATCCCAGGGTCAGGTTCACGGTCCGCTCCCTGCCGCCGCGCACCACGGTCAGTGCCAGCCGGTCGCCGGGGCGGTGGGCGCGGATCTTGACGATCAGTTCCTGGCCGCTGTGCACACGTTGGCCGTCCACCTCGGTGATGACGTCCCCGGACCGGATCCCGGCCTTCGCGGCGCCGCCGCCGGGCACCACCGAGGGGCTGCCGTCCGCCGCCTCCTTGCCGACGCGGGCGCCGTCGCCCGTGTACTCCATGTCGAGGCTCACACCGATCACCGGGTGGGCGGCCTTGCCGGTGTTGATGAGTTCCTCGGCGACCCGCTTGCCCTGGTTGATCGGTATGGCGAAGCCGAGCCCTATGGAGCCGGCCTGGCCGCCCTCGGCGCCGCCGCCGGTGTCGGCGGCACGGATGGCGCTGTTGATGCCGATGACCCGGGCCTTGCTGTCCACCAGCGGGCCGCCCGAGTTGCCGGGGTTGATCGGGGCGTCGGTCTGGAGCGCGTCGACGTAGCTGACGTCACTGCCGTCGCCGCTCTCCCCGCCCGCGGTGATGGGGCGTTCCCTGGCGCTGATGATGCCGGACGTCACGGTGTTGGAGAGGTCGAAGGGGGCGCCGATGGCCACCACCGGGTCGCCGACCCGGACGTTGTCGGAATTGCCCAGCGGCAGCGGCTTGAGGCCGGAGACGCCGGAGACCTTCACGACCGCGAGGTCGTATCCGCTGTCCTTGCCGACGATCTTCGCCCGCGCGGTCTCGCCGCCGCTGAACGTGACGGAGATCTCGCCGGAGGCGCCCGCCGGCTGGACGACATGGTTGTTCGTCAGGATGTGGCCCTGCCGGTCGAGGACGAAGCCCGTGCCGGTGCCCTGCTCGTCGGCGCCGCTGACATGCAGGGTGACGACGCTGGGCAGGGCGCTGGCGGCGATCCCGGCGACGCTGTCGGGCGCGCGGTCGCCGAGGTCGGGGCCGGCCTGCGGGAGTTCGACGCTGCCGAAGCCGTTGTTGCGTTCCACGTTCGCGCCGACCGCGCCGCCGACAACGCCGGTGAGCAGCGCGAACAGCAGAGCCCCCACGATCCCGACGCGCCTGCGCGGGCGCGGCGGGGTGCCCTGGTCGGTGAACGGCTGCTGTCCGGGGACGCCCCAGGGGTCGTACGGACCCCACTGCGGGCCTCCGGGGAGGCCGGGGCCACCCGGGCCGGCCGGGGAGGCCTGGTCGGCCTGGTCGGCCCGCGGGCGGTCCGCCGGGGGCAGGAACACACCGTGCGCCGGGGTCGGCACCTGTACGGGAGGCGCGGGCGCCCAAGGGCCGGGGCCGCCGTAGGGCGGAGTGCTGTAGGCGTCGGGCTCGTGCAGCGGCTGTGCGTGTTGCTGCGGCTCGGGCGACGGCCGCGCGTGTTCCTGTGGCTCGGGCAACGGCCGCGGGTGCCCGTGTGGCTCCTGCTCCGGCACCCGGCCCGGCGCGGGTCGGCTCCACCACGTCGCCTTGGGTCCGGTGGGCTTCCCGTCGTCCATGCTCTCCCCGCAACTGCCGCTCCGCGCCCCGACGGGGGCACCCCTGTGAGGATTCAACCAGGTTTACGAATCGGTGCGCAGGACGCGGTCAGCGGGCGGACGAGAGCGGCAGGGTCGGAGCCGCGAGCTGGGAGGGGCGCGGGGTCGCCGTCGGGCTCGTCCCGGAGGGCGCGTCGACCTGGAGGGCCGGGCCCGTGGGTTGCAGATAGGGCGCCAGGGACGGCGTGGTCAGATACGGGCTGCTCAGATACGGGCTGTTGAGCATCCCGGGAGGCGCCGAGGGTGCCTGCCGGACCAGCGACACCGAGGGCGGGGCACCGCCGAAGCGGCGGCCGGTCTCCGCGCCGAGGGGCGCCGGGGCCGTGTTCCCCGCCGGGGCCCGCAGGGGCGTCACATTGTTGCCCGCGCCGCGGGGCAGCACGTCGGCCGCCGTGCCGAGCGGCACGGAACCGCCGAGCGCCATCGCGGCGAAGGACACCGCGCTCGCCGCGGCGAACGCGAACCGCCGTGCGCGCCACGGGGAACGCTCCGCCGCCTCGCGCCCGACCTCGTGGATACGGAATCCGGAGCCGCCCGGGATCATCCCGGAGTGGGCCACGGCCGGTTCGTAGTCGAACCCGCCCGAGCGCACCCCGAAGACACCGTTCCCGAAAGCGCCCCCGTCGAAGAGACCTCGACGGGGGTCGTCGTCGTCCCAACCGGAGGGACCGCCGGGCAGCCCCTGGAGTCTGGCGAGCAGGCCGGCCGACATCGGAGGTCCGGCCGCCTGTGCGAACACGTTCTTGAGGCGGCGCTGCGCGTCGGCCTCCGCCTTGCACTTGGCGCAGGTCGCGAGATGGGCCAGCACACGCTCACGCGCGTCATGGTCCAGCTCCCCGTCCACCAAGGCGGCGAGTCGGTCCCCCAGATGCTGTTCGGCGGGGGTCGGGCTGGTGGCAGTCACGCCGATCCGCCCTCCCCGGCCACGCTCACGAAGGCACGCTGCTCGGCCCGGGCCTCGGGCGAACGGTGCTGGAGGGCCTTGCGCAGGTGCGAACGCCCGCGGTGGATCCGGCTGCGCACGGTGCCGAGCTTGACACCGAGAGTCGCCGCGATCTCCTCGTACGACAGTCCCTCGATGTCACAGAGCACCACCGCGGCACGGAACTCGGGCGCGAGGGTGTCCAGCGCCTGCTGGACGTCCGCGTCGAAGTGGGTGTCGTGGAAGACCTGCTGCGGGGACGGCTCACGGCTGGGCAGCCGCTCCGCCGCGTCGTCACCGAGCGCGTCGAACCGGATCCGCTGCTTGCGGCGGACCATGTCGAGGAAGAGGTTGGTGGTGATGCGGTGCAGCCAGCCCTCGAACGTGCCGGGGGTGTAGGTCGACAGCGATCGGAAGACCCGGACGAAGACTTCCTGGGTCAGATCCTCCGCGTCGTGCTGGTTGCCCGTCAGCCGGTAGGCGAGGCGGTAGACGCGTCCGCTGTGCGTGCTGACGATCTCCTCCCAGCTGGGGGGCGTCCACGCCTGCGCGTCCGCATCCGATGCGAAAGTCGCCGTAACTGCGGAGTCGTTGGAGCGAGAACGGTCAGCGAAGTTGGTCACGGATTTCGGCTCACCCGCCGACCCGAGGAAGCGCCGGAGCACTCCTCCCCGATCCACAGGCTCAGCCGCACCTCCCCTATCGGCTCTGGTGGTGTCCAGTCGAGCCCCTACCATAGCCACCTCGCCCGTTAGCTCCGGATAAGAATCTTTACGTGAATATGGGGCCGATCCCAGCCGCTCATCACCGTGCTGCCCGCCCCCTCATAACGCCCGGTCCCATCTGCGGGTTCCCGGGCGCAGCGGATACAGTCACCGTTGCGCCGCCAACGGGGACAAGGAGAGGGTCATTACCGCCAACCGGCAGACGAGCTGGGCGTTCTCCGACGCCTACGTCGCCGAGGACGAAGCACTCCACTGGGCCCGCGACAGGGCCCATGAGACGGGGCTTCGCTCGGTGTCACCGGGCACCGGTGCCGCGCTGCGTCTGCTCGCCGCCACCCTGGACGCGAAATCGGTGGCCGAGATCGGCACCGGGACGGGTGTCTCAGGGACGTACCTGCTCCAGGGCATGCGGCCCGACGGCGTGCTGACCACGGTCGACACCGAACCGGAGCGCCAGCAGTTCGCCCGGCAGACCTTCCGCGCGGCCGGCTTCACCGGCAACCGCGCGCGCTTCATCCCCGGCCGCGCCCTCGACGTCCTGCCCCGGCTCGCCGACGGCGGGTACGACCTCGTCTTCTGCGACGGGGACCGGCTGGAGTCCCTCGACTACCTCGACGAGTCGCTGCGGCTGCTGCGGCCCGGCGGTCTGGTCTGCTTCGAAGGCATGTTCGCGGACGGCCGGACGGTGGACTCCGCGGCGCAGCAGGCGGAGGTGCTGCGGCTGCGGGAGCTGCTGCGGGCCGTGCGGGAGAGCCAGGAACTCCAGTCGGCGCTGCTGCCGGTGGGGGACGGGCTGCTGTGCGCGGTCCGGCGGGGCTGAGCCTTCTTCTCGTGGTGGGCGCCGTTCACGGCATTCCTTCGCGCGTGTGCGCCACCGCGTGGGCGCGCTTCCGCGTGCGCGCGCAGAAAAAGGCTGCCCCGGCGCGGACCTGATCCGTGCCGGGGCAGCTGTGGTGTCGATCCGGGGGTGACGCACGACCCCGAAGACTGTGCGTTCCGCTCAGCCGACGACCTTCTTGAGAGCGTCGCCGAGGGCATCCGCCTCGTCCGGGGTCAGCTCGACGACGAGCCGACCGCCGCCTTCGAGCGGAACGCGCATGACGATGCCCCGCCCCTCCTTGGTCACCTCGAGCGGGCCGTCGCCCGTCCGCGGCTTCATGGCCGCCATGCTCGTTCCCCTTCCTGAAACCAGCTCATCGCCGCCGGCGGCCCCATGACAGGCGCTGTGTCACCGGCATCGAACACATTGCTTCCAGGCCATTATCCCGCATGGCGGGACCCGATGACCAACATCGGTCGGCATCGCTTGCGCAACGCGCTTCCGCAAAACCACTCAATTCGGCGATCCGCCTGCGATACTTCGCCGCCGCCGGGACCCGGTGGCCGACTTTCCTGGGCCATGCTGGACCCGGACAGGACTGCCCGAGCCGCGAAGGGACCCGATCATGGCCGACACCGTGCTGTACGAGGTGAGTGACGGACTCGCAACGATCACGATCAACCGGCCCGAGGCCATGAACGCGCTCGACGTGGCGACGAAGTCCGCGCTGCGGGACACCCTGGAGGCGGCGGGGGCGGACCCGGCCGTTCGGGGTGTGCTGCTGACGGCGGCGGGTGACCGGGCGTTCTCGGTGGGCCAGGACCTCAAGGAGCACGTGGCGCTGCGCGCGGCGGACCGGGAGCGGGGCTCGGACGACACGATGCGGACGGTGCGCGAGCACTACAACCCGATCGTCCTCGCGATCACGTCGATGCGGAAGCCGGTCGTGGCGGCGGTGAACGGGGTCGCGGCGGGGGCGGGCCTCGGCTTCGCCCTCGCGGCGGACTACCGGGTGGTGTCGGACACGGCGTCCTTCACGACGGCGTTCGCGGGGGTGGCGCTGACGGCGGACTCGGGGGTGTCGTGGACGCTGCCGCGCCTGATCGGCGCGGGGCGGGCGGCGGATCTGCTGATGTTCCCCCGGTCGGTGCGGGCGGACGAGGCGTTGGCGCTGGGGCTGGTGAACCGGGTGGTCCCGGCGGGTTCGCTGGCCGCTGAGGCTTTGTCGGTGGCGCGGACTTTGGCGTCCGGGCCGACGGCGGCGTACGCGTCGCTGAAGGAGTCGCTGGCGTATGGGGCGGGGCGGACGTTGGAGGAGGCGCTGTCGAAGGAGGCGGAGTTGCAGTCGGTGGCGGGTTCCTCCGACGACCACGGAATCGCGGTCGAGGCGTTCCTGTCGAAGACGCCGGCAAGGTTCGTAGGCCGCTGACGCCCTCCGGGCCGGGCCTTTTGTCCTCAATCGCCGGACGGGCTTGATTTTGCCCGCTCCGGGGCGGGGGGAGTCGTTCACTTCCCGTCCGGCGTGAGGGGGGGGCGGGGTCGGAGGAGGTGCGTGTGTCCGGACGTAGAGCGTGTTTTGTGTCGCATGGCGACCGTTGCTAAGACAAGTCGCTGAACGCGACGTAAAACATGCAGTCCGGACATACGTACCTCCGGAGGCCCCACCCCCCGCCACCACGACAAACCAAGCCCGTCCGGCGATTGAGGACAATCAGTAACAGCAACGAACACCGGGCAAAACGATCAGCGGAACTCGCAGCCCAAAACGTGGTCGTTGACGAGCCCGCACGCCTGCATCAAGGCGTACGCCGTCGTCGGGCCCACAAAGCGGATCCCCCGGCCCTTCAAGGACTTCGCAAGCGCCGTGGACTCCTCCGTCACCGCCGGGACGTCCGCCCCCGTCCGGGGCGCCGGGCGCGTCGTCGGGTCGGGGGCGTACGACCAGATCAGGTCGTCCAGCTCCCCCGGCGACCACCCCGCCAGGACAACCGCGTTCGCCAGCGTCGCGTCGATCTTCGCGCGGTTGCGGATGATCCCCGGGTCCGCCAGCAGGCGCGTACGGTCCGCGTCCGTGAACTTCGCCACAGTGGCGATGTGGAAGGACCCGAACGCCTCCCGGAACCCCTCCCGCCGCCGCAGGATCGTGATCCAGGAAAGGCCGGACTGGAACGCCTCCAGGGAGATCCGCTCGAAGAGCGCGTCGTCGCCGTGGACGGGCCGGCCCCACTCGGAGTCGTGGTACGTGACGTAGTCCTCCGCGGACGTGCCCCACGGGCAGCGCAGGCGCCCGTCCGCGCCCACCACCGCGCCGGCCGCAGGCTCCGCACCGGTCATCGGGGGCCTTCCCAGCCGGGCTTCTTGAAGAGGTCGGGCGAGGAGACCGCCGTTGCCTGGGCCCCCGCGAGCGCCGCCTCCAGCTCGGCGATCCGCGCGTCGCGCTCCGCCAGTTCCGCGCCGAGGCGGCCGAGGGCGTCGTCCACGTCGGCCATGCGGTAGCCGCGCAGCGCGACGGGCAGGCGCAGGGCCTCGACATCCGCGCGGCCGACCGGGCGTGTCGCGGGCAGCGGGTCCACCAGCTGTTCGGGCGCGGTCTCCGGCAGGACCGCGCTGTCGCCGCCGCCGACCACCGCGAGGGTGACCCCGGCGACGACCACGACCATCGCGATGAGCAAGAACAAGAACACGTGCTTCTCCCCGGGCAGGAAACGTCCGGTGCCGATCGTGCCATGGGATCGCGGCGGAGACCGACCCGGCGCCGCTCCCGGGTGCCGGCGCCCGGGACCGAACCCCGCGCCGCCGCCACCCGGCGGAGACGCGGTCTAAGGTCGCAGGCGAGTGGACGTGAGGAAGGAAACACGCATGCGCGGGACCCTGCGGCTGGGACGGCGGGAATTCGGGGCGGACGAGCCGGTGATCATGGCGATCGTGAACCGTACCCCTGATTCCTTCTACGACCAGGGGGCGACCTTTCGCGACGAGCCCGCCCTCGACCGCGTGGAGGACGCCGTCGCGCAGGGCGCCGCGATCATCGACATCGGCGGGGTGAAGGCCGGTCCCGGTGACGAGGTGACCGCCGAGGAGGAGGCACGCAGGACGGTCGGCTTCGTGGCCGAGGTCCGCCGCCGCCACCCCGACGTGGTGATCAGCGTGGACACCTGGCGGCACGAGGTCGCCGAGGCCGTCTGTGACGTGGGAGCGGATCTGCTGAACGACGCGTGGGGCGGCGTGGACCCGAAGCTGGCCGAGGTGGCCGCGCGGTACGGCGTCGGGCTGGTGTGCACCCACGCGGGCGGCGCCGAGCCCCGGACGCGTCCGCACCGGATCGCGTACGACGACGTGATGGCGGACATCCTGCGGGTCACCCTGGGCCTCGCGGAGCGCGCGCGGGCGCTGGGGGTGCGCGAGGACGGGATCCTGATCGATCCGGGCCACGACTTCGGGAAGAACACCCGGCACTCGCTGGAGGCGACCCGGCGGCTGGGTGAGATGGCGGACACCGGCTGGCCGGTCCTGGTGTCGCTGTCGAACAAGGACTTCGTCGGGGAGACCCTCGACCGGCCGGTCAAGGAGCGGCTGATCGGCACGCTCGCGACGACGGCGGTGTCCGCGTGGCTGGGGGCGCGGGTCTACCGCGTCCACGAGGTGGCGGAGACCCGCCAGGTGCTGGACATGGTGG
This sequence comes from Streptomyces sp. NPDC087420, assembly GCF_044744165.1. Lineage (NCBI taxonomy): Bacteria > Bacillati > Actinomycetota > Actinomycetes > Kitasatosporales > Streptomycetaceae > Streptomyces > Streptomyces sp. NPDC087420. The sequence continues at coordinate 226,198 of NZ_JBIUXU010000016.1, read as the reverse complement.
CGTCCATCGCGGGCCACCGGCCCCCGGCGGTCGCCCGCCGGGGACTGGCGTGACAAGAGCGTCTACTTGCCGGTCTCCTTGGTGACCAGCGCCACCGCTTCGTCCACGTCGTCCGTGAGGTGGAAGAGCAGGAGGTCCTTCTCGGAGGCCTTGCCCTGCGCCACGACCGTGTTCCTCAGCCACTCGACCAGGCCGCCCCAGTACGCCGTACCGAAGAGCACGATGGGGAAGCGGGTGACCTTGCGCGTCTGGACGAGGGTCAGGGCCTCGAACAGTTCGTCCAGGGTCCCGAGGCCGCCGGGCAGGACCACAAATCCTTGCGCGTACTTCACGAACATCGTCTTTCGTACGAAGAAGTAGCGGAAGTTCACGCCGATGTCGACGTGCGGGTTGAGTCCCTGTTCGAAGGGCAGCTCGATCCCGAGGCCGACGGAGACGCCCTTCGCCTCACGTGCCCCCTTGTTCGCCGCTTCCATCGCGCCCGGGCCGCCGCCCGTGATCACCGCGAATCCGGCCTCGACCAGGGCGCGGCCGATCCGGGTGCCTGCCTCGTACTCGGGTGTGCCGGCCGGGGTACGGGCGGAGCCGAAGACGCTGATCGCGCTCGGCAGTTCGGCGAGGGCGCCGAAGCCCTCCACGAACTCGGACTGGATGCGCATCACCCGCCAGGGGTCGGTGTGCACCCATTCCGAGTCGCCCTCGGTGTCCAGCAGCCGCTGGTCGGTCGTGCCGGCCTGCACCTGTTCCCGGCGGCGGATCACCGGTCCGAGCCTCTGCTCCTCCGGCTTCCGCGCTCCCTCAGGCATGCCCATGAGCTGCTCCCTCCGCTGCGGTGCTTTGTTCTGGGCAAGGGTAGGTCCACGGACGTGACAAATGGCGAAATTCCGGTGGTCGGCAGGGCGGAGACCTGGCGTTCCCGCCCCCGGCCCGGAAATACGTCAGGCGGTGAGCCACTCCCGCAGCCGGTTCTCGCAGTGGGTGATCCGCTCGACCGCCACGTGTTCGTCCCGTTTGTGGGCGAACAGCGGGTTGCCGGGGCCGTAATTGACGGCGGGGATCCCGAGCCCGCCGAAGCGCGCCACGTCCGTCCAGCCGAACTTGGGCCGGGCCGTGCCGCCGACCGCCGCCATGAAGGCCGCCGCGGCGGGGTGGGAGAGGCCGGGGAGGGCCGCCCCCGAGTGGTCGTCCACGACGAACTCCGCGACACCGCAGCCGTCGAAGACCTCGTGGACGTGGGCCAGGGCCTCCGCCTCGCCGCGGTCGGGGGCGTAGCGGTAGTTGACGGTGACCGTGCAGGAGTCGGGGATGACGTTGGTGGCGACGCCGCCCTCGATCCGTACGGCGTTGAGGCCCTCCCGGTACTCCAGTCCGTCGATCACGGGCCTGCGGGGCTCGTACGCGGCGAGCCGGGCGAGGATCGGCGCGGCGGCGTGGATCGCGTTGGACCCCATCCAGCCGCGCGCGGAGTGGGCGCGTTCGCCCTCCGTACGGAGGAGGACCCGCAGGGTGCCCTGGCAGCCGCCCTCGACCTCGCCCTCGGAGGGCTCCAGCAGGATGGCGAAGTCGCCCTCCAGCCAGTCGGGGTGGGCGTCGGCGACGTGCCCGAGGCCGTTGAGGTCGGCGGCGACCTCTTCGTTGTCGTAGAAGAGGAACGTGAGGTCGCGGTTGGGCTCGGGGACCGTCGCGGCGATGCGCAGCTGGACGGCGACGCCCGACTTCATGTCGCTGGTGCCGCAGCCCCACAGGATGCCGTCGCCGTCGAGCCGGGAGGGCACGTTGTCCGCGATGGGGACGGTGTCGATGTGTCCGGCCAGGACGATCCGCTCGCCGAGCCCCCGGTTCGTACGGGCCACGATGTTGTTGCCGTACCGCTCGACGGTCAGGTGCGGCAGCGGGCGCAGCGCCAGCTCGATCGCGTCGGCGAGGGCTTTCTCGTCGCCGCTGACCGAGGGGAAGTCGACGAGGGCGGCGGTGAGCGCCGGTCCGTCCAGGGTGAGGTCGAGCGCGGTGTCGGACATGGACAGGACCCTAGACGAATCGTCCGGGGTGGGGGGAATGGGCCCTGACGGACGCGATCCGGACCGGGGACCCTCCAGTACGGTGGGCGCGTGTCCGACACCGTCTCCCCCTCCCGTCGCGGCCGCCCCCTGCGGATCGCGGCCGCCTTCGCCGTCCTGCTGGGCCTGGTGGCCTATGTCGTGGTCCAGTACGTGACCGGTGGCGGCGGCCCTCCCCGGTGCACGGTCCGGGCGGCGGGTGCGGGGAGCGGCGACGGCGGTCCTGTGTACGAGATGACGCCGGAGCAGGCGGCCAACGCGGCGGTGATCTCGGCCGTGGGCACCACGCGCGGGCTGCCGGAGCGGGCGGTCACGATCGCGCTGGCGACGGCCCTCCAGGAGTCGGCCCTGCGGAATCTGGGGCACGGCGACCGTGACTCGCTGGGTCTCTTCCAGCAGCGCCCCTCCAAGGGCTGGGGTACGACGGCGCAGATCCTCGATCCGGTCTACGCGGCGGGGCAGTTCTACGACCACCTGGTCAAGGTGCCTGGCTATTCGCGGCTGCCGCTGACCGAGGCCGCGCAGCGGGTGCAGCGCAGTGGTTTCCCGCAGGCGTACGCGAAGCACGAGCCGGACGCGGCGCTGCTGTCGGCGGCGCTGACCGGCCGGGCGGCGGCGGCGCTGACCTGCTCGTCGCTGGAGAGCGCGGTGCCGGGTGATCCGGCGAAGGTACGGGCGGAGCTGGTGCGGTCGTTCGGTCCCGGGGTGCTTCCCAAGGACGCGAGCGTGTCGGCGGGGGCGCCCGCCCATGAGGTGTTCGTGCCGGTGGGAGCGGTCGTGAAGTCGGACGCCGGGGAGGACGCCGGGGAGAAGGACGCGGCCGGGGGTACCGCGAAAGGCGGCGCGGCGCAGCGGCGCGGCTGGGAGCTGGCGCAGTGGGCGGTGGCGCAGGCGTCGGTCCTGCGGATCGACGAGGTCGCCTACGCGGGCCTGGTGTGGAGCGCGAAGGACGCGGGGCAGGGCTGGCGGACGGACGGCGGGGCGGGGTCCGGTGAGACCTCGAAGGCGACGGGCGCCGCGAACGTCCAGATCCGTACCGCGCGGTAGTTCGGCCCGTCACCCGCACGAGTCCCCCGGGGGCCGGCGTGACCGCCTTTCTTCCGGCGAATCGAACGGTGTGGGCCGTCCGGGTCACTTCCCTTGCGGCGCCTGGGGAGTGACGGTTTACCACCCGCGACGGAACACACTTGTTTGCCCGTTTTTATCCGGGGCCGGCCCGGCGGCGCATTACCAACTCTTTACCCGGGCGCACCGCAACTTCCGCCGCCCTTCGAGGGGTTGTCACAGTGTCCGATCGACGGACAAGCACTGTTTCTCTCCCGTCAAAGGAGCATCATGTCCCTCCCCCTGACCCGTCGGATCGCCCGTGCCGCGCTGCTCGTCGCGGCGGGCGCAGCTCCCGTGGTCGGTGCGGCCGGCTCCGCAGGCGCCGCGGCGCTGCCGCAGACCACCGACCTCGGCGCCATCAGCGCGCTCGACGGCGCCGCCGTGGGTGACACCGTCGACAGCGGCGCCCGGACGACGACCGCCGTGGCGGGCGAAGCCGGCAGCCAGGCGGTCAAGAAGACCGTTCCCGCCGCGGGCAAGACCGTCGGCGCGGCCGGCAAGACCGTGACGCCCGCCGCGCAGAAGCTGGCCGGTGACACCGCGGGCAGCGCAGGCGAGGTGCTCGGCGAGACCGCCTCGGCCGCCTCCGGCAGCGCCGCCCCCGCCCCCGCCTCCATGCTCGGCGGCCTGCCCACCTCCGGACTCCCCACCGGCGGACTGCCGGTCGGGGGCCTGCCGATCGGCTGACCCGCGCGACGCGCCCCAGGCGTGTCCGTGACGGCGTGAAGGGGCCCGGGGAGCTGACAGCTCCCCGGGCCCCTTCACACGTGTGCCGGCCGCTCAGCCGAGCCGCTTCACCGCGGCCTCGATCCGCTCGTCGGTCGCGGTGAGCGCCACCCGTACATGACGCTCGCCCGCCGGACCGTAGAAGTCACCGGGCGCCACCAGGATGCCCAGCTCCGCGAGGTGCGCCACGGTGTCCCAGCACGGCTCGTCCCGGGTCGACCAGAGGTAGAGGCTCGCCTCGCTGTGGTCGATCCGGAAGCCGTGCGCCTCCAGCGCGGCGCGCAGGGCGTCGCGGCGGGCCGCGTACCGCTCCCGCTGCTCCCGTACGTGTGTGTCGTCGGCGAGCGCCGCGACCGTCGCCGCCTGCACGGGCGCGGGGGTCATCATCCCGCCGTGCTTGCGGATCTGGAGCAGCTCGCCGAGGACCGCCGAGTCACCGACCAGGAAGGCCGCGCGGTATCCGGCGAGGTTCGAGCGCTTGGAGAGCGAGTGGACGGCCACGATGCCGTCGTACGACCCTCCGCAGACGTCCGGGTGCAGGACGGAGACGGGCTCCGCCTCCCAGCCCAGCTCCAGGTAGCACTCGTCGCTGAAGACCAGCACGCCGTGCTCGCGCGCCCAGGCGACGATCCGGGTCAGCTCGTCCTGGCCCAGCACCGCCCCGGTGGGGTTGGACGGCGAGTTGAGCCACAGCAGCCGCAGACCGGCCGGGTCCAGCTCGGTCGGGTCGTCGTAGGGCACGGGCTCAGCGCCGCAGAGCCGCGCCCCGACCTCGTACGTCGGGTAGGCGAGCCGGGGGTACGCGACCCGGTCGCCCGCGCCGAGGCCGAGCTGGGTCGGGAGCCAGGCGACCAGTTCCTTGGAGCCGACCACCGGCAACACGTTCGAGTGGGTCACCCCGCGCGCGCCGAGCCGCGCTTCCGCCCATCCGGTGAGCGCGTCACGCAGCTCCACCGTCCCCCACACCGTCGGATAGCCGGGGGAGTTCGCGGCCCCGGCGAGGGCCCGCTGGACCGCGTCGGGGACCGGGTCGACCGGCGTGCCCACGGACAGGTCCACGATCCCGTCCGGATGGGCCGCGGCCGTCGCCTTGTAGGGCTCCAGCTTGTCCCAGGGGAAGACGGGGAGACGCGAAGAGACTGCGGACACGGTGCTCACTCTTTCTCGTACGGACGCTTTCCCGTACGGACGGACGTGCGCCGGCCACGGGAAACACCGCGGCCCCGTACGGCGGGCGCGCCGTACGGGACCGGGGGCGCGCTGTCAGCCGTTCTGGGGCGGCAGCGCGGCGATGAAGGGATGGTCCCGCTCGATGAGGCCGAGCTTGGAGGCTCCACCGGGCGACCCGAGCTCGTCAAAGAACTCCACGTTCGCCTTGTAGTAGTCCTTCCACTCCTCGGGGGTGTCGTCCTCGTAGAAGATGGCCTCGACCGGACAGACCGGCTCACAGGCTCCGCAGTCGACGCATTCGTCCGGGTGGATGTACAAGGACCGGGAGCCCTCGTAGATGCAGTCGACCGGGCACTCCTCGATGCACGCCTTGTCCTTGACGTCGACACAAGGCTGCGCGATGACGTAGGTCACGCTGTCGTTCCTCCTCGATAGGGCGGCGGCGGGCCGATCTGCGGCTCCGTCCACGGGCGCGCGGGAGCGCGGCGTCGTCGATGCCCGCATCTAGTATCTCCGTTCCTGGGCACGATCCGAACAGGAGGGGCGTACCGAGCTGTGGAATTCACCGCCGGCGGACGGTTCGAGGTCCGTATGACACAGGCTGACGTGGGCAAACGGGTATCAGTCAGACAGCTGACGGAGAACGGCGGCCCGGCGGAGAAATTCACCGACACGGTCGGCGTTCTCACATCCTGGGACGACGGTGTGCTGCTGATCACACGCAGGACCGGCGAGAGCGTCCGGGTCCCGGAATCGTCCCTGGTCGCGGGCAAGGTGGTGCCGCCCGCGCCGGCCCGGCGGCGGGGCCCCTCGGCGACGTTCGCGGAACTGGCGCTCGTCGGCGCGCGGGCCTGGCAGCCGGTGGAGAGCGAACCGCTCGGCGCGTGGCGGCTGCGCGCCGCCGCCGGATTCACCCGCAGGGCCAACTCGGTGCTGTCCCTGGGCGAGCCCGGCATACCGCTGGACGAGGCGCTGGAGCGGGTGCGGCGGTGGTACGGGGAGCGGGGGCTGCCCCCGTACATCCAGACCGCGACCGGCGCCGAGGGCACGCAGGAGGCGCTCTGCGCGGAGCTGGAGAAGCGTGACTGGTCCGCGGAGGTGAGCGCCGAGATGCGGGTCGCGGCCCTCGCGCCGCTCGGCGACCGGGACGCGGACGTGGCACGGGTGCGGCTGGACCGTACCTGCGACGAGGCGTGGCTCGGCCGCTACCAGCGCTCGTCGGAACCAGAACCGGGACCGCACGTCCTGCACGTGCTGAACAGCGGACCCTCGGTGTGGTTCGCCGGCGTCCCCGGCGAGGCCGGGAGGCCGGCCGCGATCGGCCGGTGTGTGGTCGACGGGCGCTGGGCGGGGTTCATGGCGGTGGAGGTCGGGGAGGACCAGCGGCGCCGGGGCCTGGCCACGGCCGTGATGACCGCGCTCGCGCGCCGCGCCCTGGAGGAGGGCGCGTCGGCGGCCTGGCTCCAGGTCGAGGCCGGGAACGACGGGGCGCGTGCGCTGTACGAGGGCATGGGCTTCGCGGTCCACCACCACTACCACCACTACCGGCCGGCGTGAGCGGGTGCCGGTCGTGAGGGGGTATCGGCCGTGACGGGGTACGAGTCGCCCATGGACCCGGAATCGACAGGCCGGCGGCAGCGGTTCGCCGAGGAGGCACGCGGGGAGCGCCCCGACCTGGCCACGCTGTGCCTGCTGATCGGGGCGGAGGGCGAGCCGGCCCTGGGTGAGGCGGGCCTGGACGCGGCCCAGGCGGAGCTGGACCGGCTGGCCGGGCTGCTGCCGTACGGGGTCAGGGGGTCGCGGGCGTGGGCGGCGGCCCTCGCCGAACTGCTGGGCGGACGCCTGGGCTTCCGCGGCTCCCCCGGCGACTACGACCGTCTGGAGTCCTCGCTGCTGCCCGCCGTGCTGCGGCGCAGGCGGGGGCTGCCGATCCTGCTGTCGGTGGTCTGGATGGAGGTCGCCCGGCGGGCGGGGGCGCGGGTGTACGGGGTGGCGCTGCCAGGACACTTCGTGATCGGCCTGGGCGATCCCGCCGAACAGGTGCTGGCCGACCCCTTCGCGGGCGGCAGGCCGCTCACCGGCCAGGACGCGAAGAACCTGGTCGCGGAGGCGACGGGCACCGCGCCGGGCCCCGGGGACGGCTTCTCCCCCGACCTGATCTCCCCGGCCGACCCGCTGGACATCGTGCTGCGGGTCCTGAACAACATCCGTGCCTGGGCCGCCGCCCGCCCGGAGCGCAGTGACGTGGCGCTCTGGGCGGTCGAACTCTCCCTGCTCCTGCCGTCCCACCCGGCGCGGCTGCGCTACGACCACGCGCATGTGCTGATCCAGCGCGGGGAGTTCCTCTCCGGGGCGACGGAGATGGAGGCGTACGCGGAGGTGGTGGCGGCGGTCGAGCCGTCGACGGCGGAGGCGATACGGCGCAGGGCTCGGGCGGCGCGGGCGATGCTCAACTAGGCGATGCTCAACTGGAGGCTGTCCGGGCCTTCCTCACGCGACGCCGAGGAGCCTGGTCGTCTCCGCCCACAGGAGGTCCGCCGCCTCGGGGTCGAGGGCATAGGGGGCCACTCCGCTGCGGCCGTCACCCTCCTCCGTGACGACGACGGCTTCGTTCGCGTCCTCGAAGTAGCGGCCGGTCACGCCCTGGACGAGCGGCGACGCGGCGAGCAGGACCGAGGTGGCCGCGCCCTGCTCGGCAGTCTTCCAGCCCGGGGGGACCTCCAGGCGGCGGCCCTGCTCGTCCGTGGCGCCCACGTAGCGCAGCTGGGCGTCGTCGAGGTGGCGCTGGAGGTTGGTCATGATGCCGCCGGGGTGCAGCGCGTTGGCGGTGATGCCGTCGGCGGCCCACTTCTTGGCCAGGGCCACGGCGAACAGGACGGTCGCCGTCTTCGACTGGCCGTAGGCGGACCACGCCTCGTACGGGCGCGAGACGAAGTGGATGTCGTCCAGGACGACCGGGGAGATCAGGTGGGCCGAGGAGCTGACGACGACGATCCGGGCGCCCTGGGCCGCCGTGAGCGCGTCGTGGAGGCCGAGGGTCAGGGCCACGTGGCCCAGGTGGTTCGTGGCGAACTGCGTCTCCCAGCCCTCCGGGGTCGTGGTGCGCTCGGGCAGCGCCATCACCCCGGCGTTGTTGACGAGGATGTGCAGCGGCTCCGTACGGGCGGCGGCGAACGCGCCGACGGTGGAGCGGTCGGCCAGGTCGAGGCGGGCGACGTCGACGGCGCCGCGGCCCGTGGTGGCCCTGATGTCGGCGGCGGCGCGCTCACCGGCGTCGGTGTCGCGGACGGCGAGGGTCACCCGGGCGCCGGCGGAGGCCAGGGCGCGGGCGGTCTCCCGGCCGATGCCGGAGGCGCCACCGGTGACGACGGCGTTCTTGCCGGTCAGGTCGGTGCCGGCGATCACCTCGGCGGCGGTCGAGCGGGCGTCGAAGGGGGTGGTGACACGGGACATGGCTGTGCTCCGATCGGGAGGGTGGTGGGGCGTCCGCGCGTGGTCAGCCGGCGGTGCGGCAGATCATCCGTACGGCCCGTGCGGTCCTGTCGCGGAACTCGGCGCGGGTGGCCGCGGTCTGCTTCCAGGTGAGGGCGGCCGAGAAGAGGAGGTCCATGACGTCGTCCGCGCCCAGCTCCGGGGTGAGGACGCCGGGCGGGGCCAGGGCGGCGATCCGGTCGCTGATCGTCGCCCTGGCCCGCTCCTGGTAGTCGTGGAACATGGACCCCAGCTGGGGGCCGCTGTTCTCCAGCAGCTCGCCCAGGTCCCTGGCCACCTGCGTGTCGACGTACTGGCCCATCAGCGCGTCCAGCGCGCCGACGACCCGCTCCTCGAAGCCGAGCGTCCCGTCGTCGAAGCACGCCTCCATGGCCAGCTGGGCCCGTTCCATCACGCCGCCCATCGTGGCGCGGTAGAGCTCTTCCTTGTTCGGGAAGAGCAGGTAGAGCCCCGGCCGGGAGATGCCGGCCGCCTGCGCGACCTCCGCCATCGACGTCTTCTGGAAGCCGTAGCGGCCGAAGACGCCGAGGGCGGCCGTGAGGACGGCGGCGCGTTTGGGGTCGTCGGGATCCGTCTCTGAACTGTTCACCCTTGACACATTAGACAACTTGCAGCCATCTGTCTAATGTGTCAGCGACCCGCCCCCAGGGACCGCTTGAGGAAGTCCACCTGGAGCAGCAGCAGGTTCTCCGCGACCTGCTCCTGGGGCGTCATGTGCGTGACGCCCGTCAGGGGCAGCACCTCGTGCGGGCGGCCCGCCGAGAGCAGGGCCGACGAGAGGCGCAGGGTGTGCGCCGCCACCACGTTGTCGTCGGCCAGGCCGTGGATCAGCATCAGCGGACGGGCCGGGTTCTCCGGCGCCGACAGGCCGTCGTCGGTGACCAGCGAGTTGGCCGCGTAGACCTCCGGCGCCCGGTCGGGGGTGCCGAGGTAGCGCTCGGTGTAGTGGGTGTCGTACAGCCGCCAGTCGGTGACCGGCGCGCCCGCGACCGCCGCGTGGAAGACGTCGGGGCGGCGCAGGACCGCGAGGGCGGCGAGGTAACCGCCGTACGACCAGCCCCGGATCGCCACCCGCCCGGTGTCCAGCGGGAAGCGGCCCGCCAGGTCCTGGAGCGCCTCGACCTGGTCGTCCAGGGTGAGGACGAAGTTGCCCTTGACGGCCTTCTCCCAGGCCGGGGAGCGGCCCGGCGTGCCCCGCCCGTCGGCGACCACCACCGCGTACCCCTGGTCGGCGAACCACTGCGAGGTGAGGTGGGCGTTGTGGGCGGCGACCACCCGCTGGCCGTGCGGGCCGCCGTACGGGTCCAGCAGGACCGGAAGCCGACCGTCCGACTCCTGGTAGCCGGTGGGGAGCAGGACGGCGCACGGAATGCGCCGCGCGCCCCCCTCCGTGAGCGTCACGGCCGCCGTGAGCACCGGCTGTTCGGCGTACGAGGCGACGGAGGCGACCTGTTTGCCGTCCCGGAACACCTGGGCGGAGAGCCCGGCGGCCGTCGGGCGGGCCGACACCAGGACCGTCACCCGGCCGGCCCTGACGGCGGAATGCACCCCCGCGCCCGCCGAGAAGCGCTCGATGCCCAGCTCGTTGACGCGGTAGACGTGCACCTCGCCGGTCTCGGGCTCCGCCGCCTCCTCGCCCGCCGAGGCCGAGACCAGGACGTCGTGCTCGCCGATGTCCAGCACGGCGCGCAGCTGCAACTGCGCCCCCGTGAGCGCCCGGTCGCCGACCACCAGGACCCGCGCGCCCCCTTCGTCGGCGATCCGCACCAGCCGCCCGTCGGGCGCCCAGGCGGGGGTTCCGGGGAAGAGTTCCAACCAGGCCGGGTCCTCGTCCCGGTGCACCGTCCGGGTCGTTCCGGTGGCCGGGTCCACGGCCAGGTACAGCTCACTGGTCTGGTCGCGGGACTGGACGAGCAGCAGGGGCGCGCCCGCGGCCGACCAGTGGACCCGGGCGAGGTAGGGGTGGCGGGCCCGGTCCCAGGTGACCTCCGTACGCTCCCCGCCGAGGTCGTCAATACGCCGTCCGCCCCCGTCCTCCGTACGCTCCCCGTCCCCGTCGTCCGAGGCCTGAGCCCCGTCCGCCCCCGCCGGCCCGTGCAGGCCGACCAGGAACAGCCGTACCTCCGCGTTGGGCGTCCCCGCCGCCGGGTACGCGGCCTTCACCGGCTCCCGGTCCGGGTGCGCCGGATCGGCGGTCCACCAGCGGTGCACCGGGGCCGTGTCGACGCGGGCGACCAGCAGCCGGTCGGACTCGGGCGACCACCAGTAGCCGCGCGAGCGGTCCATCTCCTCGGCCGCGATGAACTCCGCCCGGCCGTACGTGACGTTCTCCGGGTCCTCGTCACCCCCGGGGGCCGCCAGCGCCCGGTCCCCCTCGCCGTCGGCCCCGACGACCCGCAGGGCGCCGCGCGCCGTGTAGGCGATGTACCGCCCGTCGGGCGAGGGCCGGGGGTCGATGACCGGTCCCCGTACGGGCAGCGCGCGGGCGGTCCCGGCGCGCAGCTCGGCCGCGAACAGCCGCCCGGACAGGGCGAAGGCGGCCAACTCGACCGCGCCGTCCACCGCGTAGCCGACAATTCCGGCCGATCCTTCGCGGCTCCGCTCACGCCGGGCGCGTTCTTCGGCCGAAAGCCGCTCGGTGGCACCGGCGAGCAGCGTCGCGGGGTCTGCGGCGACCCGTTCGGCGGGTCCGCCCCCCGCGGCCGTACCTCCGTCGAGGTCCAGCACCCAGAGGCGGTTCACCCGGTCCGTCCCGTCGGCGGACCGCAGGAAGACCACCCGCGCTCCATCGGGTGACACGGTGAACGCGCGAGGGGCGCCCAGGCTGAACCGCTGGGTCCTGGCGTACTGACGCGGGAACGAGAGCTGCTGCCTCAAGGTCATGTGACCGAATCTAGTATCCGTGCGCCCCCTTGTGCTGCTGTGCACCGATCAATGCGTACCAACGGATAGTTATGATCCGTAGCGCTAGGTGGGTAGGAATCTGTCGGCACATGCGTCCTGCGATGTCCGGGCTGAATATTTATGGAGGTGAACCGTCGTGGCACTCTCGATTTCGGCGGTGGTGCTGCTGGCGGTCATTGTCTTCCTGCTGATCCGGAAATCCGGGCTCAAGGGAGGGCACGCGGTCGTCTGCATGCTGCTCGGCTTCTATCTGGCCAGCTCCTCCATGGCCTCCACCATCAGCGAACTCACCACGAACGTGGCGGGGATGATCGGCGGCATCAAGTTCTGACCGGGGCGTGTCGGGCGGGCGGAGCCCGCCTCGTACGCTGTCCCCATGACCGATCCAGCCGCCCGCCGTCTGCTGCTGGTGCACGCGCACCCGGACGACGAGTCGATCAACAACGGGGCCACGATGGCCCGCTACGCGGCCGAGGGCGCCCGGGTCACGCTCGTGACCTGCACCCTTGGCGAGGAGGGCGAGGTCATCCCGGCCGCTCTCGCGCACCTGGCGGCCGACCGGGAGGACCGTCTCGGCGACCGCAGGACCGGTGAACTCGCGGCCGCGATGAAGGAGCTGGGGGTCGCCGACCACCGCTTCCTGGGCGGCCCGGGGCGGTTCAGGGACTCCGGGATGATGGGGCTGCCCCAGAACGACCGCGAGGACGCCTTCTGGCACGCGGAGCCGGACACCGCCGCCGCGCACCTTGTCGCGGTGATCCGTGAGGTCCGTCCGCAGGTGCTGGTGACGTACGACCCCCACGGCGGGTACGGACATCCCGACCACATCCAGGCCCACCGCGTCGCGACGCGCGCCGCGGAGCTGTCCGGCGACGTCGGTTTCCGGCCGGATCTCGGAGCGCCCCACACCATCGCCAAGATCTACTGGAACCGCGTGCCGCGCTCGGTCGCGGAGGAGGGTTTCGCCCGGCTGCGCGCGGCCGGTGACCTCTTCCCGGGTGTCGCCGAGGTCGGCGACCTGCCGGGTGTGGTGGACGACGCGGAGATCACCGCGGAGGTCGACGGTACGGCGTACGCGGAGCGCAAAGCGGCCGCGATGCGTGCCCACGCCACCCAAATCGCCGTGGACGGGCCGTTCTTCGCCCTCTCCAACGGCCTCGGGCAGCCGCTCTTCGCCACCGAGTACTACCAGTTGGCGCACGGCACGTCCGGGGCGCCCGCGGGTGTGCGGGAGACCGACCTGTTCGCGGGTACGGTCGCATGAGCGGGCAGCGCGAACCCGGGCCGTACGGCACCACGCCGGCAGGACCGGGACGTATCGCCGCTTATCTTCTCCTGCTGGTGCTCGGCGCGGTGGTGGGGATCGCCGGTTCGCTCGTCCAAGGCGGTTGGTTCCCCGGCGGTTTGCTGCTCGCGCTGGTCGCCACGGCGGCGGTTTTCACCGGTGGGATGCGGGTAACCGGCACGCAGCTGGGCGTCGGAGCGCCCGCGGCGGGCTGGTTGGTGGCGGTCATCCTGTTGAGTATCGGCAGACCTGAGGGGGACGGAGCCTTCGCCGCGGGCCTCGGACCGCTCGTCTACCTGCTCGGCGGGATGGTGGTGGCTGTGATCTGTGCCACCATGTCGCGGTTGCCGCAACCGGGCCCGAAGTCCGGCCGACTTGGGAAGTGACGCGCCCGTCTGCTGCTGAATTGACCGTGTCCGTCACACCGCCGGGGCTCTCGCTCCGTACGGTCGTCGGTTACGGGTCGGCGCAGCCCAGTATGGTGGTGCGCGCTCCGGGCCGTCCCCTCCTGCATGGGGGACCGAGAAGTTGAGTGCCAGTAAGAACGGGCGGCGGAGCCAACCGGGAGAACCTGCTTTGAGTCGTGAAACTGACAGTTCGTCCTCCGGGCCCCAGGGGCGCGGCGGAGCAGCGTACCCCTCGGGGACACCGCCGTACGGATCCCGCCAGTATCCGTCGCCGCATCCCCAGCAGGACGCCTCGGAGGAGACCGGCGTCATGCCCGTCCCCCAGCCGGACGAGCCCAGAACCGAGACCACGCTGACCACCCGCATCCGGATCAACATCCCGGGTTCGCGGCCGATCCCCCCTGTCGTGATGCGTACGCCCATGGGCGACGGCGAGGGCACGGACGGCCGCGGCGCGGCCGCCGCCGCCGCCGAGCAGACGGGCACGTTCGCGCGCCCCGACGCCGGCCCGGAGCGGCAGGACGAGGCCGACGCGCGGCCCGAAGGGGCCGCGGAGGACGGCGCGGCGACGCCCACCAGCGACTGGTTCGCGCCACGCAAGGGCTCGAACGCGCCCCCGCCCGGCGTCGGCATGGGCGCGGGAGCGGCCGCCGTCGCGGGCACCCCGGGCCAGTCCCCGGCGGGCCAGGGCGGTGGCGAGGGCCGTCCCGAGCTGCCGTACCACCCCGAGGGGCAGCGGCAGACGCCGCACAGCTCCCTCGGCGACCTCGACACCGGGGCCGGTCCGCGCCCCGGAGCGGGGGGCAACGCCTTCACTCCGGGCGGGCACACCCCGCCGGGCGGTTTCCGGCCACCCGGGGACGGGCCCAACGGCCCGACCACGGGTCCGGTCACGGGCAGTTCGCCGCTGACCACCCCGCCCTCGGCCTTCACCCCGCCGGGGACCGGCCACGGCGCCCCCGGGTCCGGGCAGGGTCCCGGCGCGTTCGGCGGGGGTCCCGGCGGTCCGCCGCGGATGTCCGACGACACCGCCGTACTGACCCCGCAGGTGCACGCCCCCGAGCCGTCGCCCGGCGGCGGCCATGTCTCGGGCGACACCCTCACCAGCGGTATCCCCGTGGTCCCGCCGGAGCACCGCTCGCCGTTCCCGGGCTCGGCCCCGGGCGCCGGCGGCCCGCCCCCCGGCCGGACCGCGCACCCGGACGACCCGGCCGGCCGCGGCCAGGACGCCGACCGGGCGATGCCGTCCTTCCCCGGCGGCACCGGCACCACCCCCGCCGCGCCTGGCGGCCCGTCCTCCGCCCCGCGCCCCAAGGCCGCCGCCGCCCCGGCGCCGAAGAAGAAGGGCCGCTCCAAGCTGGTCCTGCTGACCGTCGCGCTGGTCGTGGTGGCCGGCGGCTTCTACGGCGCGGGCCTGCTGATGAACCACTCCGCGGTCCCCAAGGGCACCACGGTCCTCGGTGTGGACATCGGCGGCGGCACCCGCGACCAGGCGGTCAACGTCCTCGACACGCGCCTCGGCAAGCTCGCCGCGACCCCGATGGAACTGAGTGTCGGCGGCAAGACGGAGAAGCTGCCGCCGGACAAGGCGGGCCTCACGCTGGACAGCCAGGCGACCGTCAGGAACGCCGCGGGCAGCGACTACAACCCCGTGTCGGTGATCGGCTCGCTCTTCGGCGGCAAGCGGATCGTGGAGCCGGTGATCCCGGTGGACGAGGAGAAGCTGAGCGTCGCGCTCACCGACCTGGCCGGGGTCTCGGGCTCCGCCAGGGAGGGCACGATCAGGTTCGAGCCGGGCAAGGCCGTCGCCGTACCGGGCAAGGCCGGTGAGTCGCTGGACGTCAAGCGGTCGATGCTGTCCGTGCAGGACGCGTACCGGGCGCAGGTCCAGACGGGCAAGGTGACGGTCGTCGAGCTGCCCGTCACCACCCGCCAGCCGGTGATAAGCCAGGCGGAGATCGACCGGGCGATGAAGGAGTTCGCGGAGCCCGCGATGTCCGACCTGGTCACGATCCAGGCGGGGGGCAAGCAGATCCAGTTCGGTCCCGCGAAGTCCCTCCCCAAGATCCTGTCCATGAAGGCGGTCGACGGGAAGCTCGTCGAGTACTACGACCGGAAGGCCATCGACCAGCTGCTCGAAGGTGTCTTCGACGGCATCACGGTCACCCGCGCCGACGGCCAGGAGCACCCGGTCAACTCCGCGGACGTGGCCCTCGCCATGCAGAAGGCGCTGCGCGGCAAGACGCCCGCGGAGCGCACGCAGGAGATCAACCTCGACCCGAGCTGACGACGGTCGGGCGCCGTGCGACAGGCGCTCGCCCACCGCTCTCCCCGGAGCCCCCGCCCCTCACCGGGCGGGGGCTCCGTCCTTTCCCGGAGACCCGGAGACCCGGACACCCGGAGACCCCGAGACCCGGACACCGAGACCCGAAGACGTGTGCGGAAGATGACGGATGTCATACGGGGTCCACGACCCGGGACACTGACGCCGGTACGGCTCCGGGCGCCACGATGAGTCCATGACGACGACCACCGCACCCCCCACCACGACGTCCGTCGTGCGCTTCGAGGACGTGCACAAGCGGTACGGCGCCGTGCACGCCGTCGCCGGCCTGTCCCTCACGCTGCGCCCGGGCGAGACCGTGGCGCTCCTCGGCCCCAACGGCGCCGGCAAGTCCTCCGCCCTCGACCTGCTCCTGGGCCTGAGGAACGCCGACTCCGGCACGGTGACCCTGTTCGGCACGAGCCCCCAGGAGGCCCTCGCGGCGGGCCGGGTCGGGGCCATGCTCCAGAGCGGCGGGCTGATGGAGGAGGTCAGGGTGAGGGAGCTGGTCAAGCTCGCCTGCGACCTGCACCCCAAGCCGTATCCGGTCTCCGAGGTGCTGGCCAGGGCCGGGATCACCCAGATCGCCGACCGTATGGTCCACAAGCTCTCCGGCGGCCAGGAGCAGCGGGTCCGCTTCGCGCTCGCCACCGCCGGCGCCAACGACCTGATCGTCCTGGACGAGCCGACCACCGGCATGGACGTCACCGCCCGCCAGGCCTTCTGGGCGACGATGAAGGAGCAGGCGGACCAGGGCCGTACGGTCCTCTTCGCCACCCACTACCTGGAAGAGGCCGACGCGATCGCCGACCGGGTGCTGGTCCTCTACAAGGGCCGGCTGCTGGCGGACGGGACGGCCGCCGAGATCAAGGCGAAGGCCGGCGCCCGCCGGATCTCCTTCGACCTGGACCCCGGCGAGCACGGCGTGATCGACGAGAACGACCTGCGTGAGCTGCCGTTCCTGAGCACGCTGTCCGTCTCGGGGACCACCGTGCGGATCCAGTCGCACGACGCCGACGCGACCGTGCACGCGCTGTACCGGGCGGGTCTCTACCCGCAGAACCTGGAAGTGGCCGGGCTGGGCCTGGAGCAGGCCTTCGTCGCCCTCACCGAGGCCGAGGAGGCCAGGACCGCGTGAACACCCTGATCAAGCTGGAGATCACCCGCACCCTGCGGAACAAGAAGTTCATGTTCTTCTCCGTGATCTACCCGGCGGTGCTGTTCCTCGTGATCGCGGGCCCCCAGGACAACGGCGAGGTGCCTGGCACCGATCTGTCCCTGGGCGCCTTCTACATGGTCGCCATGGCCTCCTTCGGCGCCCTCACCGCCGTCCTGATGGGCAACAGCGAGAAGATCGCCAAGGAGCGGGAGAAGGGCTGGGTCCGGCAGCTGCGGCTGACCGCCCTGCCGGGGCGCGGCTATGTGCTCGCCAAGATCGCGAGCTCGGCCGTCGTCGCGCTGCCGTCCATCCTGATCGTCTTCGTCGTCGCGGGGATCTCCAAGGGCGTGCGCCTGGAGGCCTGGCAGTGGCTCGCGCTGACCGGGGTCATCTGGGCCGGCAGCCTGGTCTTCGCCGCGCTGGGGGTGGCCGTCGGCTACCTCGCCTCGGGGGACGCGGTCCGGCCGGTCACGATGATCCTGTACTTCGCGCTGTCCATCCTGGGCGGGCTGTGGCTGCCCACCACCACGTATCCGCGGTGGCTCCAGAACATCGCGGAATGGCTGCCCACCCACGCCTACGCGGCCCTCGGGCAGGCCGTCGAGCTGGGCGGCTCGCCGCACCCCAAGGACGTCGCGATCCTGGTCGCGTACTTCGCGCTCTTCGCCGGTGGCGCCGCCTGGCTCTACCGGAAGGACACACTGAAGGCGTGAGAACGAAGACCTTCGCGCCCGTGGGGCAGCCACCGGAGCAGTCCCGCGCCGGGCAGCCACCGGAGCAGTCCCGCCAGACCCTGGTGAAGCTGATGTGGATCGGCATCTGGCTCGCCTTCCTGGGCGCCCCGCTGAGCGACATCTTCAGCGGCGCGCACACACCCGGGGTGGATGTGCTCGGCGGGCTCGGGCTGACCGCCTTCGTCGCGGTCTACCTGGGCCTGATCTTCCGGCACACCGCGAGGACGCTCGACCCGCGGACGGTCTACGCGGCGCTGGCCCTCATGTTCGCCCTCTCGCTCCTGCTCTCGGCGACGCTGGACTCGCCGTGGCTGGTCCTGTTCGTGTACACGTCGGTGGCGGCCGGGGCGGCGCTGCCGCCGTCCTTCGCCAGGCCGGCGATCCTCGTCGCGGTGGCCGCGATGGTGGTGACCGGCCTGTGGACGGACGAGGGGCGCGACTTCGTCACCTCCCTGGTGATCCCCGCGCTGCTCGGCGGCTTCGCTATGTCGGGCGTACGGCAGCTGGTGCGTACGACCGTCGAGCTGCGCGAGGCGCGGGCCACCGTCGCCCAGCTCGCCGCCAACGAGGAACGGCTGCGGCTGGCGCGGGACCTGCACGATCTCCTCGGCCACTCCCTCTCGCTGATCACCCTCAAGAGCGAGCTGGCGGGCCGGATGCTCCCCGCGCGGCCGGAGCGGGCCGCCGAGCAGGTCGCGGACATCGAGCGGGTCAGCCGCCAGGCGCTCACGGACGTACGGGAAGCCGTGTCCGGCTACCGCAGGCCCACGCTGCCCGGGGAGCTGGCGGGGGCCCGTACGACGCTGGCGGTCGCCGGCATCACCGCGGACGTGCCGACCGGCCTGCCGCCGGGCCTGCCGGACGGCGGGCTCCGCGAGAAGAGCGAGGCGGCGCTCGCCTGGTCGCTGCGGGAGGCGGTCACCAATGTCGTACGGCACAGCGCGGCGCGCCGCTGCGTGGTCTGCCTGACGCCGCGCCAGACGCTGGAGGGGCCCGTGCTCGAACTCACCGTGGAGGACGACGGCGTGGGGACGGCCGGGACGGGCACCGCCGGGTTCGGCAACGGCCTGACCGGCCTGACCGAGCGCCTCGGCGAGGTCGGCGGAACGCTGGAGACGGGGTCGACGCGGGGCGGATTTGTCCTGACCGTCCGCGCCCCGCTGACCCCTGCCCCGGACGGCCCCTTGCGCTGAGGAAACCGGCCCGCCCCAGGGCGGGACCGCGCTGTCTACTCTGGCCCCATGGTGAGACCCGTGAGAGTCCTCCTCGCCGAGGACCAGTCGATGGTGCGCGAGGCGCTGGCCGCGCTGCTCGGCCTTGAGCCGGACATCGAGGTGGTCGCGCAGGTGGCGCGCGGTGACGAGGTGCTCGCGGCGGCGCGCGCCCAGGAGGTGGACGTCGCCCTCCTGGACATCGAGATGCCCGGGATGACCGGGATCGAGGCGGCGGCGGTCCTGCACGAGGAACTGCCCGGGCTCAAGGTGGTCGTGCTGACCACGTTCGGCCGGCCCGGCTATCTGCGCCGCGCGATGGAGTCGGGGGCGGACGCCTTCCTGGTCAAGGACGCGCCCGCGGCCCAACTGGCCGATGCCGTACGGCGGGTCCTCGCCGGGGAGCGGGTCATCGACCCGACCCTGGCGGCGGCGGCCCTGGCGGACGGCGCGAATCCGCTGACGGACCGGGAGCGCGGGATCCTGCGGGCGGCGGCGGACGGCTCGACCAACGCGGAACTGGCCGCGGCCCTGCACCTGTCCCAGGGCACCGTCCGCAACTACCTGTCGACGGCGATCCAGAAACTGGCGGCCCGCAACCGCGCGGAGGCGGTCCGGATAGCGCGGGAGAAGGGCTGGCTCTAGGCGGCGCCCCGCCGGCCGGAGAAGACGTGCCCGCACGGCAACCGGCCGGGACCCTGGAGTCCCGGCCGGTTTACGGCACCCGCACGGCCGTACGTTGTTCAGACTGACGCGTCCGTATATCGGTACCGGGTCCGTCAAGTTGCCTGCGTGTTAAAGAAATTGGTGTGCTTTATTCACTTTCGTCCCCCGAATCCGTACCGTCGCCGTTTTCGTCCCGCCCGGTCGGTACGATCTGCCGCTCCTCCGCGAAATGGCAGGCGGAGGGGTGCGCCGCCGGCCCGGACGCCTCCGCGAAGACCTCCGGGACCGCCAGGAGCGGCTGCTCCCGCGCGCACACCTCCTGGGCCTTCCAGCAGCGCGTACGGAAGCGGCAGCCGGACGGCGGGTTGGCCGGTGACGGCACGTCACCCACCAGGATGATCCGCTCCCGGTGCTCCCGCGCCGTCGGGTCGGGCAGCGGCACGGCGGAGAGCAGCGCCTGGGTGTACGGGTGGGTGGGGTGGTCGTAGATCTCGGCGTCGCTGCCGATCTCCGCGATCCGCCCCAGGTACATGACCCCGACCCGGTCCGAGATGTGCCGGACGATCGACAGGTCGTGCGCGATGAAGATGTACGACAGGTCGAACTCGTTCTGGAGCCGTTCCATCAGGTTGATCACCTGCGCCTGCACGGACACGTCCAGGGCGGAGACGGGCTCGTCCGCGACGATGATCTCCGGCTGGAGCGCGAGCCCGCGGGCGATGCCGATGCGCTGGCGCTGGCCGCCGGAGAACTGGTGCGGATACCGGTTGATGTACTCGGGGTTGAGTCCGACCACGTCGAGCAGGTCCTGGACCCTGCGCCGCCGCTCGCCCTTCGGCGCGACCTCGGGGTGGATCTCGAAGGGCTCCCCGATGATGTCCCCGACCGTCATGCGGGGGTTGAGCGAGGTGTACGGGTCCTGGAACACCATCTGGATGTTCCTGCGCACCGCCTTCAGCGCCCGCCCGGACAGCTTGCTGATGTCCTCGCCCTTGTACCGGATCTCCCCGGACGTCGGCCGTTCCAGGTTCACCAGCATCTTGGCCACGGTCGACTTGCCGCAGCCGGACTCCCCCACGATGCCGAGGGTCTCCCCCGCGGCCAGGTCGAAGGAGACCCCCGAGACCGCCTGGACCGCCCCGACCTGCTTCCTGACGAGGATCCCCCGGGTCAGCGGGAAGTTCTTGACCAGGTCACGCACTTCGAGAATGGCCTCGGCCATCGAGCGTCTCCCTCCAGAAGTAGCAGGCGCTCTCGCGGCCCCCGCCGACCTCGAACAGCGGTGGCACGTCCTTGCGGCAGACGTCCTGGGCCAGGGGGCAGCGCGGGTGGAAGGCGCAGCCCGGCGGGATGTTCGTCAGGTTCGGCGGCAGCCCCTGGATCGCGTACAGCTGGGATCCCTTCTGGTCGAGCCGGGGGATCGAGTCCAGCAGGCCGACGGTGTAGGGGTGGGCCGGCTTCTTGTAGATCTCGAAGACGGGGGCGGACTCGACGATGCGTCCCGCGTACATCACCGCGATCTTGTCGGCGACGTCGGCGACCACGCCGAGGTCGTGGGTGATGAGGATCAGCCCCATGTTCAGTTCGCGCTGGAGTTCCGCGAGCAGCTCCATCACCTGGGCCTGGACGGTCACGTCCAGCGCGGTGGTCGGCTCGTCCGCGATGATCAGCGCGGGCTCCAGGGCGAGCGCCATCGCGATCATGATGCGCTGGCGCATCCCGCCGGAGAACTGGTGCGGGTAGTCGTTGACGCGCTCGTGCGCGGCGGGGATCCGTACCCGGTCCATCAGCTCGACCGACTTGGCCTTGGCCTCCTTGCGGGACATCCCCCGGTGCACGATGAACATCTCGCCGAGCTGGGCGCCCACGGTGAGCACCGGGTTGAGCGAGGAGAGCGCGTCCTGGAAGATCATCGCCATCTTGGCGCCCCGGATCTTCCGCCGCTGGTCCTCCTTGAGCTTGAGGATGTCCTGGCCCTGGAAGATGACCTCGCCGCCGGTGATCTTCCCCGGTGGCATGTCCAGGATCCCCATGATCGCCTGGGCGGTCACGGACTTGCCGGAGCCGGACTCGCCGAGCACGGCGAGGGTCTCGCCCGCTTCGACGGAGTACGTGACGCCGTTGACGGCCTTGGCGACCCCCTCGCGGGTGTGGAACTCCACGTGCAGGTCGCGCACTTCGAGCAACATGGGACCGGGCTCCTCAGCGCAGCTTGGGATCGAGGGCGTCGCGTACGGCGTCGCCGAGCATGATGAACGCGAGCACGGTGAGCGCCAGCGCCCCGGCCGGCCAGAGCAGCGCGTGCGGGGCGTTGCGGACGTTCGGCGAGGCGTCCGAGATGTCGATCCCCCAGGAGACGGTGGGCGGTTTGAGGCCGACACCGAGGTACGAGAGGGTCGCCTCCAGCGAGATGAACGTGCCGAGCGCGATGGTCGCGACGACGATGACCGGGGCGATGGCGTTGGGCATGATGTGCCGGATCAGCATCCGGGTGTTGGAGGCGCCGAGCGCGCGTGCCGCCTGGACGTAGTCGTGCTGTTTGACGGTGATGACCGATCCCCGGGCGATGCGGGAGATCTGTGGCCAGCCGAGCACGATCATGAACCCGACCACGGGCCAGACCGTGGAGCTGGACACCACGGACAGCAGCACCAGGCCGCCGAGGACGACGGGGATGCCGAAGAAGATGTCGGTGATGCGGGAGAGGACCGCGTCCCAGCCGCCGCCGTAGAACCCGGCGAGTCCGCCGAGGATCGAGCCGACGAGGGCGACGCCCGCGCTGGCGCAGACACCGACGGTGACCGAGGCCCTGGCCCCGTAGACGGTACGGGTGTAGACGTCGCAGCCCTGTGCGTCGAAGCCGAAGGGGTGGCCGGAGCGGGCCCCCTGCTCGGAGTCGATCAGGTTGCAGGTGAGCGGGTTCTGGGTGGCGATCGAGTACGGCCAGATCGCGATGACCACCAGGAACAGGATGATCAGCCCCGAGATGATGAAGACGGGGTTGCGCCGCAGGTCGCGCCACGCGTCGGACCACAGGCTGCGCGCCCGCCCCTCGGAACCGCCCTCGGGGCCCTCGGGCTCCTTCTCCAGCGTGGCTCCCTCGCTGGTGGCGAGGTCCATCGCGCCACCGGCTCCGGTCGCCGCGATGGCACCACCGTCCTCCGGGGCTCCGTCCTCGGGGGGAAGCTGGGGCTCAGGCATACCGGATCCTCGGGTCGAGAACGGCGTAGAGGAGGTCGACCAGCAGATTCGCCACCAGGAAGACGATGACCAGGACGGTCACGAAGCCGACGACGGTCTGGGTGTTCTGGCGCAGGATGCCCTGGTAGAGCTGGAATCCGACGCCGTGGATGTTGAAGATGCGCTCGGTGACGATCGCGCCGCCCATGAGTGCCCCGATGTCCGTGCCGATGAAGGTGATCACCGGGATCAGGGAGTTGCGCAGCAGGTGCCGGATGACAACCCGGTGGCGCGGCAGGCCCTTGGCGGTGGCGGTACGGACGTAGTCGGAGCGGGCGTTCTCGGCGATCGAGGTCCGGGTGAGCCGGGTGACGTAGGCCAGGGAGACCGAGGCGAGCACCAGCCCCGGGACGATGAGTTCGTCGAGCGGCGCCGAGGAGGAGACGGACGGCTCGATGATGTTCCACTTCACGCCGAGCAGCAGCTGGGCCAGCAGGCCGGTGACGAAGGTCGGGACGGCGATGACGACCAGGGTCAGCAGCAGGACGCCGGTGTCGACGAAGCTGCCGCGGCGCAGTCCCGTGATCACGCCGAAGACGATCCCGATGATCAGCTCGAAGACGATGGCGACCAGCGTGAGGCGGATGGTGACCGGGAAGGCCGAGCCCATCAGGTCGATGACCTTCTCACCGTTGAAGGCGGTGCCGAAGTTCCCGGAGAACACGTGGCCCATGTACGTGAGGTATTGCTGCCAGAGGGGCTTGTCGAGGCCGAAGTCCTTGCGCAGCTGGGTGATGGTCGCCGGGTCGCACTGCTTGTCACCGCACAGGCCCGCGATGGGGTCTCCCTGAATATTGACCATCAGGAAGATCAGCAGCGTGGTGCCGATGAAGACGGGGATCATCTGCAGCAGACGCCGGATCACATAACGTCCCATGGACGGCTCCGGGGGTCGTGGGATGCGGGGCGCTCAGGGGTGGGCGGGGCCCTCGGCGAACGGTGTGCGGCCCGGCACGGGGTGCGCGCCGGGCCGTACACCGCGGTGGGTCAGTCGACCTTGATCTCGTTGTAGACGGGGACGCTGAACGGGTTCAGCGCGACGTTCGAGATCTTGTCCGAGAAGCCGGCGCTGCCGTTCTGGTACCAGAGCGGGACGGCCGCCATCTGGTCCCGTACGACACCCTCGGCCTGCTGGAAGGTCTTGACGGCCTTCGCCTCGTCGGTCTCGGCGTTGGCCTGGTTCACCAGCTTGTCGAACTGGGGGTTGCTGAACTGGCCGTCGTTGGACGAGGCGCCGGTGAAGTACAGGGGCTGGAGGAAGTCCTGGATCAGCGGGTAGTCCATCTGCCAGCCGGCGCGGAACGGGCCGGTCATCTTGTGCTGGCCGATCTGGTTGCGGAAGTCCGCGAAGGTGCCGACGGGCCGGCCGACGCAGGCCTTGTCGTTGCCCACCACGTTGTTGATGTTGTTGCAGACGGCGTCGACCCACACCTTGTGGGAGCCGGTGTCGGCGTTGTACGTGATGGTGAGCTTGCCGCCGGGGAAGCCTCCGGCGTCCGAGATCATCTTCTTGGCGGCGGACGCGTTGAACGTGCACTTCGAGCCGCAGAGGCCGGCCTGGAAGCCGCCGGCCTTGCCGAGGACCGGGGAGGTCCAGTCGGTGGCCGGGGTGCGGGTCTTCTGGAAGATGGTGTCGGTGATCTGCGGGCGGTTGATCGCCATGGAGATGCCGGTGCGGAGCTTGACGCCGTTCGGGCCGCTCCAGGCCTTGTCGTAGAACGGGAAGGCGAGGGTCTGGATGATGCCGGCCGGGGTGTTGATGTAGCGGCCGTCGAGGTCGGACTTCACGTTCCGCAGCTGGTTCGCGGGGACGTCGTCGACGAGGTCGAGGTTGCCCGCGACGAGGTCGGTGTAGGCGGTGTTGTTGTCGGTGTAGACCTTGAGGTCCACGCCACCGTTCTGGGCCTTGTCGGGGCCGGGGTACTTCTTCCAGGTGCGCAGCGACATCTGGGAGCCGCGGTCGTACTTCTGGACCTGGTACGGGCCGTTGCCGACGGGCTTGGCGAGCCAGGCCGAGTGGTTCGTGAAGAACGTCTGCGGGAGGGGCGAGAAGGCGGCGTACCCGAGGGTGTCGGGGAAGGTGGAGAACTTCTGCGAGAGACGGATCGTGAACGTCTGCGCGCCGGTGACCTTGAGGCCGGACATCGTGGTGCCGGTGGCCTTGCCCGTCTCCGGGTGGACCTGGTCGAACCCGTCGATGTACTGGAAGAACGAGGCGTTCTTCTGGTTGTTCTTCAGAGCCGCGCCGTAGTTCCAGGCGTTCACGAAGGACTTCGCGGTGACCTTCTCGCCGTTGCTGAACGTCCAGCCGTTCTTGACGGTGACGTTGAAGTTCTGGGCGTCCTTGGTGGTGATGGACTGCGCGAGCGCGTTCTCCGCCTTGGCGGTCTTCGGGTTGTAGCGCTTGAGTCCCCGGAAGATCAGGTCGAGGACCTTGCCGCCCTGCACCTCGTTGGTGTTGGCGGGTTCGAGGGGGTTCTGCGGGTCACCCCAGGAAGCGCTCACGACCCCGCTGGATCCGCTGCTGCCACTACTGCTGCTGCCGCTGCCGCTCCCACTGCTGCCGCTGCCGCAGGCCGTCGCGGCAAGAGCGACGGCCACCGTGCATGCGGCCCACTTGGCGTGCGTGGCTCCACGCATGGAACTGCCTCCTCGGAGTACGTGTCTCGCGTACGCCCAAATATCAGGGCATAAGGAACAAGACGCACACTTAACCCACCCGTATGAGCGTGACTCCATCCGGATGTACGCATTCCGGCGCTCGGGTGCCCGCATATCGGACTCATCGACCGGACTGTCCCGATATGAGGCCGAACGTCTTTTCGGTTCCCCCATGCGTGTACCAAGCACGTATCCCGGCGAGGTCATGCGCGGGTCATGGCCCAAAAGAGGGCGTCAAGCTCGTCCGGATTTCATTGACTCTGCATGAATTGCGTTGAAAAGGTCCGCATAGCCCGTGGGTCGACCGCGGATTCCTCTGTCCCCTCCGGGCCTGGAGCATCATGACGTTTTCCACTCCCCCGGCCGCCGCCCCCTTCGAGACGGTGGCCGACAGCGACGCCGCGGTGGCCGGCGCGCCCGTCCCCAAGGGCGGTGCGGGCCGCTCCCCCGGGCAGCTGGCCTGGCGGCGCTTCAAACGGGACCGCACGGGTCTTGTCTCGGCCGTCGTCGTGATCCTGTTCTTCGTCGTGGCCGTCTGCGCGCCGCTGATAGCCAAGGTGTACGGGAAGAACCCGTACGACACCTACGGCCAGGACAGCCCGGGACTGCTCAACGAGTTCGGCTTCCCGATCCGGCCCAACGGCGGCATCAGCGGGCAGTTCTGGTTCGGCCTGGAGCCCGGCCTCGGCCGGGACGTCTTCACGTTCCTGCTCTACGGCATCCGCAACTCGCTGCTGATCGCCACCGCGACCACCCTGCTGGTCACCGGCCTGGGCGTGGTGGTCGGCATCACCGCCGGCTACCTCGGCGGGAAGACCGACTTCTTCATCGGCCGGATCATCGACATCCTGCTGGCCTTCCCCGCGACGCTGTTCTTCATCGCCCTGTGGCCCGTACTGATCTCGATCCTCGTCTCACCGGAGGAGAACACCCCGGTCTGGCTGACGGTGTTCAGCCTCATCGCGGTGATGACCGCGTTCGGCTGGGCGCCCATGGCGCGTCTGCTGCGCGGCGAGGTGCTGGCCCTGCGGGAGCGGGAGTTCGTGGAGGCGGCGAAGGTGACCGGCGCCTCCCCCGCGCGGATCATCTTCAAGGAGCTGCTGCCCAACCTGTGGACGCCGATCCTCATCCAGGCGACCCTCGCGCTCCCCCTGTACGTCACCACCGAGGCGGGCCTCGCCTTCCTCGGCGTGGGCCTGACCTCGCCCACCCCCGACTGGGGCGTGATGATCCAGCGCGGCTCGAACATCTACCAGAACGACATCACTTTCATGCTCTTCCCGGGCGTGGCGATGGTCATCTTCGTCATCGCGTTCAACCTTCTCGGCGACTCGGTGCGCGACGCGCTGGACCCCAGGACCAGGCGCTGAACCAAGGACTTCCCTCCGGTCCGGGCGACGGCGCCCGTCGGACTCATCGTTTCTCTCTTCAACCAGGGCAGGAAGCAATGTCCCTCTCCCGCAGGAACTTCATGATCGCCACCTCGGTCGCCGTCGGCGGCTCGATGGCACTCGCCGCGTGCAGCAGCGGAAACTCCGGAGGTGGCGGCACCGGGGGCGCCAAGGCCGGTGCGGACAAGTACACCGGCAAGTCGGTCACCGTCGGTACGGCGTCGGACTCGACGGGTCCCGCGCCCGAGATAACCGGCGCCACCAAGGGCGGCACCCTGCGGCCGATCGGGGTGGACGACTTCTCCCACCTCGACCCGCAGCGGATCTACTTCTCCTGGAACTCCCAGGTCGGCAACTTGTACATCCGGTGCCTCACCGGCTACAAGATCGCCCCGGACGGCACCATGAAGCTGGTGGGCGACCTCGCCACCGACGCGGGCACCATGTCCGACGCCGGCAAGACCTGGACCTTCACGCTGAAGGACGGGCTCAAGTGGGAGGACGGCAGCGAGCTGACCGTCGAGGACGTGCGGCACGGCATCGAGCGCGGCTTCGCGAGCTTCACCACCGAGGGCGCCACCTACCTCCAGAACGCGCTGACCGGCAGCACCGACTTCCGGTCCGTCTACAAGGGCCCGTACAGCGGCAAGCACCTGGACTCCGTGGTCACGGACACCGCCAAGAAGACCATCACCTTCCACCTCAAGCTGGCCCGCCCCGACCTCAACTTCACGCTGGCGATGCACTCCTACGGCGCCGTGCCGGTCAAGCTGGACACCAAGGAGAAGTACGACAAGGACCCGGTGTCGGCGGGCCCGTACAAGATCAAGCAGCACTCCGTCGACAAGTCGATGACGCTGGTACGTAACCCCCAGTGGGACCCCGCGACGGACTCGATCCGCAACGCCTACCCGGACAGCTTCGCCTTCGAGTTCGGCCCGCAGGGCCTGGCCCAGACCGACCGGCTCATCGCCGACTCCGGCGACGACCAGTACGCGCTCCAGGCGTACGGCAACGTGCCCGCCGAGCGCATCCAGCAGGTCCTCACCGACGCGACGCTCAAGAAGCGCTCCATCGACGGGCTGCTGACCGGTCTGTACTACTACGCGATCAACATGAAGCGGATCCCCGACCTGAAGGTGCGCCAGGCGCTGATCCACGCGTGGCCGCTGGAGCAGATCCGTACGATCTACGGCGGCCCCTCCGCCGGCGACTACGCGACCACCATCCTGAGCCCCGACATCCTCGGCCGGGTGAAGTACGACGCCTACGGCAAACTCACCAAGCCGCAGGGCGACCCGGAGAAGGCCAAGGCGCTCCTCAAGGAGGCCGGCAAGACCGGTCAGAAGATCGTCTACGCGTTCCCGCAGAGCGACACGTACGACAAGACCAAGGTCGTCATCGAGAACGCGCTCAAGAAGGCCGGCTTCAACCCGGTCATCAAGCCGCTGGACTCGACGAGCTACTACGACCAGATCCAGCAGATCGACAACCAGTTCGACGTCATGTGGTTCGGCTGGGCCCCGGACTGGCCGACCGGCTACACGCTGATCCAGCCTCTCCTGGACGGCCGGACCATCGGCAACGGCGCGAACAACATCTCCCAGCTCAACGTCCCGGCGATCAACAAGCAGATCGACAAGGACGTCGTCATCCCGGACCCGGTGAAGGCCGGGGCCGCCTGGGCCGCGCTCGACAAGAAGATCATGACGGAGCAGGCGCCGCTCATCCCCGAGACGTACCAGCGCCGCTTCTACCTGTACGGCTCGAAGGTCGGCGGCTCCCTCTTCGACCCGCTGTTCTCCGCGTCCGTCCTCTACAAGCTGTACGCGAAGGCCTGACGCGATCCGGTGGGGCGCCGCACTCGGCGCCCCACCGGCCGGCCCCACCCACCGTCATCGGCGCCTGCCAGGGAAACCCATCGCCATGTTCCGCTTCCTCGTCCGCCGGACCTTCGGCGCACTCGTGATCCTGCTGATCATCAGCGCGATCACCTTCGTCCTCTTCTACGTCGCACCGCGCGACCCCGCGCGTGTCGCCTGCGGCAAGGTCTGCACGCCCGAGACCCTGGCTCTGGTGCGCCGCAACCTGGGGATCGCCGATCCGCTGCCCGTGCAGTACTGGCACTGGCTGCAAGCCGTCTTCGTCGGCCGCGACTACCCGTCGTTCGGGCACTGCCCCGCGCCCTGCCTCGGGTACTCCTTCCACAACCGCGAGCCGGTCCTCGGCACGATCCTCGACCGCTTCCCGACCACGATCTCGCTCTCCATCGGCAGCGCCGTGGTGTTCGTGATCGTCGGAGTCGGTACGGGCATGCTCGCCGCGGTGAAGCAGGGCAAGGCGCTGGACAAGGTGGCCTCCTCGGCCTCGCTGATCGGCTCCTCGCTCCAGATCTACATCGTCGGGGTACTGGCGGTGTACTACCTGACCGACCAGTGGCACCTCCTCAGCCGCCCCCAGTACGTCCCGCTCACCGAGGACCCCTGGGGCTGGTTCCAGGGGCTGCTGCTGCCGTGGTTCGTGCTGGCGCTGATCTTCACCGCCAACTACACCCGCATGGCCCGCTCCCAGCTGGTCGAGTCGCTCAGCGAGGACTACGTCCGTACGGCGCGCGCCAAGGGCCTCTCCCGCCGGACCGTCTTCTTCCGGTTCGCCTGGCGGGGCGCCATGGGCCCGATCGTCACGATCTTCGGCCTCGACCTCGGCTATCTGCTCGGCGGCGCGATCATCACCGAGCAGACCTTCAGCCTGCACGGCATCGGCGCCCTCTCCATCAAGGCCGTCCAGGACAACGACCTGCCCCTCCTGCTCGGCGTCGTCCTGGTCGCCGCCACCGCCATCGTCGTCTTCAACATCATCGTCGACGCGGTGTACGCCCTCATCGACCCGCGCGTACGCCTCGCCTAGGAGAGATCCCCATGACCACCCCCGCCCTCTCCGGCCCCACCCTCTCCGGCCCCGGCCCCTTCCTCGCCGTACGGGACCTGCGTGTGCACTTCTCCACCGAGGACGGCACCGTCAAGGCCGTCGACGGCCTCTCCTTCGAGGTGGAGAAGGGCAGGACCCTCGGCATCGTCGGCGAGTCGGGATCCGGCAAGTCCGTCACCAACCTGTCGATCCTCGGACTGCACGACCGGCGGCACACCACGATGGAGGGCGAGATCCTCCTGGAGGGAAAGGACCTGCTCACCGCGTCGGAGCGGGAGCTGGAGCGGCTGCGCGGCAACAAGATGTCCATGATCTTCCAGGACGCGCTGGCCTCGCTGTCGCCGTACCACACGATCGGCAGGCAGATCTCGGAGACGTACCGCAAGCACACCGGCGCCTCCAAGAAGGAGGCCCGCGCGCGGGCGGTCGAGATGCTGCGGCGGGTCGGCATCCCCCAGCCGGACGTACGGGTGGACGACTACCCGCACCAGTTCTCCGGCGGGATGCGGCAGCGCGCGATGATCGCCATGGCGCTGGTCTGCGACCCCGAGCTGCTGATCGCGGACGAGCCGACGACCGCGCTCGACGTGACCGTACAGGCCCAGATCATGGACCTGCTCAAGGATCTCCAGCAGGAGACCGGCACGGCGATCGTCTTCATCACCCACGACCTCGGTGTCATCGCCGACATCGCGGACGAGGTGCTGGTGATGTACGCGGGGCGCTGTGTGGAGCGCGGCACGAAGAAGGACGTGCTGAACGCCCCCCAGCACCCGTACACCTGGGGGCTGCTGGGCTCCATGCCCAGCCTCGACGGACCGGTGGACGTCCCGCTGTCGCCCATCCCCGGCACCCCGCCGAGCCTGCTCAACCCGCCGTCCGGCTGCCGCTTCCACCCGCGGTGCGCCTTCGCCGAGCAGGTGGGCGGCGGGCGGTGCGCGACCGAACAGCCGCCGCTCGACCTGGTGGACGGGCGCGGGGCCGCCTGCCATCTGACCGCCGCCCAACGGGTCGAGTTCTCCGCCGACTTCGCCGGTTCCCGGCTCCACTGACGTACGACAGAAGGGACTTCACCCCATGAACAGCACCGAACCCCTCCTGGACGTCGCCGGGCTCACCAAGCACTTCCCGATCAAGGGCGGTTTCCCGGTCCGGCGGACGGTCGGCGCCGTCCAGGCCGTCGACGGGCTGGACTTCACCGTCGCCGGGGGCGAGAGCCTGGGCCTGGTCGGCGAGTCGGGCTGCGGCAAGTCGACCACCGGCCGGCTGATCACGCGGCTGCTGGAGCCGACCGCGGGCCGGATCACCTACCGGGGCCGGGACATCACCCACGCCTCGCGCCGGGAGATGGCCCCGCTGCGCTCCGAGATCCAGATGATCTTCCAGGACCCGTACGCCTCGCTGAACCCCCGGCAGACCGTCGGCAAGATCATCTCGGGCCCGATGGAGATCAACGACGTCAATCCGCGCGGTGGCCGGGAGCGCCGGGTGCGGGAGCTGCTGGAGACGGTGGGGCTCAACCCCGAGCACTACAACCGCTTCCCGCACGAGTTCTCGGGCGGCCAGCGCCAGCGGATCGGCGTCGCCAGGGCCCTGGCCCTGGAGCCCAAGCTGATCGTGGCCGACGAGCCGGTCTCCGCGCTCGACGTCTCCATCCAGGCGCAGGTGGTCAACCTGCTCCAGCAGCTCCAGCGCGACCTCGGCATCGCCTTCCTCTTCATCGCGCACGACCTGGCGATCGTGCGGCACTTCTCGCAGCGGGTCGCGGTCATGTACCTGGGCCGGATCGTGGAGGTCGCCGACCGCGACGACCTGTACGGCAACCCCCGCCACCCGTACACCCGGGCGCTGCTCTCCGCCGTGCCCGAGGCGACCGCCGAGAACGTGCCGCGCCGCGAGCGGATCCTGCTCACCGGGGACGTGCCCTCACCGGTCCACCCGCCGTCCGGCTGCCGCTTCCGCACCCGCTGCTGGAAGGCCACGGACCTGTGCGCGACCGAGACTCCTCCGCTGGTACGCGTGGAAGGCAGCCGGTCCGGCCACCTGACCGCGTGCCACTACCCGGAGGACCCACAGACGGTGCCGGCGGCTCGGGGCGTTGCCGCCGGCACCCCTCTCCCCCCAGACCCCCCGGCACGGTTCTGAACACCCCTTTCTCGAACCGCGCCGCCAGAACCGGTCCCGGCCCATTGACCCGAGCCCCATGAGACCGGTTCCCGGGGAAAAAGAGAGGCCCGCGACCCGCCCCCACGGGCGGTGCGCGGGCCTTTTCCCGGTCTCGTGTCCCGTCGCGTGTCCCGTCTCGTGTCCCGTCTCGTGTCCCGCGCGCCCCGTCTCAGACCGGGAGGACGACCTCCCAGGTGTTCACCGCGAAGTGCGTCCGCATCCCGTTGTTCTCGTACAGGCGCAGCGCCCCGGTCTCGTTCGCGGTGTCCACGCCGAGGCCGACGCTCTCCCTGCCGCGCGCCGCGAACGCGGCGAAGGCGTCCCGCAGCAGGAATCCGCCGATGCCGCGGCCCCTGGCCTCCTCGACGACCCCGACGTTGTTGATCCACCCCATCGCCTCGCGGTCGTCCCTGCCGAGCATCACGCCCGCGTCGCCCAGGCCCTCGACGGAGGCGATCCTGATCAGGGACCAGTCGAGCCGCCCGGCGTCCAGGTCGTGCGACCACTGCTCGTACGTACGCGGCCGGTGGTCGAAGTGCGCCGCGAAGGTCAGCTCGCACAGCTCGTGCGCCCGCCGGTGGTCGGCCTCGGCCGTGCAGTCCCGCAGGGTCACCCCGGACGGCGGCGTGGGCGCCGGCGTGGCCCGCGGGGACACGTCACGGACCATGACCTGGTAGCGCCGCACCGGCCGCCAGCCGCGCTTCTCGATGAGCGCGGTGTCCAGCGTGGGCTCGGTGTTGAGGTGCAGGTGGACGACGGCCCGCGCGGCGCCGTTGGCCCGTACGCGCTCGACCGTCCGCGCCTCCATCAGGTCCAGCAGCCGCACCGCCACGTCCTGCCGGTCGGGCAGCACGTAGTGGTCCATGTCGATCCGCTCGGCGCCGGAGTCGCCCCACACCAGGCCGTACCCCACGAGGACGCCGTCGGCGTACGCCAGCCACGAGTCCTTCGCGAGGTCGGTCTCCGGGTGTTCGAGATCGGCCTCCATGGTGTGCAGATCGGTCTCGGGGCGCCCGATCTCGATGAGGTCGACGGCGTTGACGAGATCGGTGATCGCGGCGGCGTCGCCGGGGGTCGCCGGGCGCAGGGTGAGGGCCATGCGCCCAATCTCGGGGCCGTACGCCCCGTACGCAACGCAATTTCGCCGCCGGGGAAAGCTGCGTAAAAGCCCGGGAAAACGCCGGGCCCGTGTCCGCGGCATGCGCGGACACGGGCCCTGGACGAGGGGTGGACTACGCCGCGTGGACGACGTCCTTCTCCTCGGCGAAGTGGCACGCCGATTCGTGCGCGACCTCGCCGCCCGCCGCCACGAAGCGCTCGGGAACCGCCAGCAGCGGCACCTCGGTCGCGCAGCGGTCCTCCGCCTTCCAGCAGCGGGTACGGAAGCGGCAGCCGGACGGCGGGTTCGCCGGCGACGGCACGTCCCCGGTGAGGATGATCCGCTCCCGGCCCTCACGCGCGGTCGGGTCGGGCACCGGGACCGCCGACAGCAGCGCCTGTGTGTACGGGTGCGTGGGGTGGTCGTAGATCTGGGTGTCCGTACCGATCTCGGCCATCTTGCCCAGGTACATCACGCCGACCCGGTCGGAGATGTGCCGGACGATCGACAGGTCGTGCGCGATGAAGATGTACGACAGGTTGAACTCGTTCTGGAGCCGTTCCATCAGGTTGATCACCTGCGCCTGCACGGACACGTCCAGCGCCGAGACCGGCTCGTCGCAGATGATGATCTCGGGGTTGAGCGCGAGGCCCCGGGCGATGCCGATGCGCTGGCGCTGACCGCCCGAGAACTGGTGCGGATACCGGTTGATGTACTCCGGGTTCAGCCCCACGACGTCGAGCAGGTCCTGGACCTTCTGCCGCCGGTCACCCTTGGGCGCCGCCTCGGGGTGGATCTCGAAGGGCTCCCCGATGATGTCCCCGACCGTCATGCGGGGGTTGAGCGAGGTGTACGGGTCCTGGAACACCATCTGGATGTTCCTGCGCACCGCCTTCAGCGCCCGGCCCGAGAGCCGGGTGATGTCCTGGCCCTTGAAGAACACCTCGCCGGCCGTGGCCTTCTCCAGCGTCATCAGGAGCTTGGCGACGGTGGACTTGCCACAGCCGGACTCGCCCACGATGCCGAGGGTCTCGCCCTGGTAGAGGTCGAACGAGATGCCGTCGACGGCCTTCACGGCGCCGACGTTCTTCTTGAAGAGGATGCCCTGGGTCAGCGGGAAGTGCTTGACCAGGTTGCGCACCTGGAGGATGGGCTCCCCGCGCTCCACCGGCGCCTCGATCGCCGCGACGGCGGCGCTGTCGGTGGCCGCGTCGACTATCTCGACGTCGGTCACGTTGGGCGTGGCGTCCACCGGCTCGCCCTGCCGGCCGAGGTCAGCCATGGATCGTCTCCTTCCAGAAGTGGCACGCGCTACCCCGCCCGGGCAGTTCGGTTCCGTCCTGCTCGGTCACCGCGTGCAGCGGCGGCAGTTCGGTGCGGCAGATGTCCTGCGCACGCGGGCAGCGGGGGTTGAAGGCACAACCGGACGGGACGTGCAGCAGGTTGGGCGGCAGGCCCTTGATCGCGTAGAGCTCCTGGCCCTTCTGGTCCAGCCGCGGGATCGAGTCCAGGAGTCCCCGGGTGTACGGGTGGGCGGGCCGCTTGTAGATCTCGTGGACCGGTGCGGTCTCGACGATCCGTCCCGCGTACATCACCGCGATCTTGTCCGCGACGTCGGCGACCACGCCGAGGTCGTGGGTGATCAGGATCAGGCCCATGTTGAACTCGCGCTGGAGCTCCGCGAGCAGGTCCATGACCTGGGCCTGGACGGTGACGTCGAGCGCGGTGGTCGGCTCGTCCGCGATGATCAGGTCGGGCTCCAGGGCGAGCGCCATCGCGATCATGATGCGCTGGCGCATACCGCCGGAGAACTGGTGCGGGTAGTCGTTCACCCGGTCCTTCGCGGCGGGGATGTGCACCCGGTCCATCAGCGCGATGGCCCTGGCCTTGGCCTCCTTCTTGGAGAGGCCCAGGTGCACCCGGTACATCTCCGCGAGCTGGTAGCCCACGGTCAGCACCGGGTTGAGAGACGACAGCGCGTCCTGGAAGATCATCGCGATCTTGCGGCCGCGGAGCTGGCGCCGCTCCTCGTTCGACATGGTGAGCATGTCCTGGCCGCGGAAGAGGATCTCGCCCTTGGGTATGCGGCCGGGCGGCATGTCGAGGATGCCCATGATCGCCTGGGCGGTCACGGACTTGCCGGATCCCGACTCGCCGAGGACGGCGAGCGTCTCGCCGGCGGCGACACTGTAGTTGACGCCGTTGACGGCCCTGACGACTCCGCCACGGGTGGCGAACTCGACGTGCAGGTCACGGACTTCGAGCAACGGGCCGCCGGAGGCGGCGTCGTCCTGTGCGGCGGAGGCCGCCGAGGTCTTGTCGATGATGGTCATGTACGCCTCCCTCAGCGCAGCTTCGGATCGAGGGCGTTGCGCACCGCATCGCCGAGCATGATGAACGCCAGCACGGTGATGCTGAGCATGATCGACGGGTAGATGAGGATGTGCTGGGCCACCCGGATCTGGTTGGCGCCGTCCGAGATGTCGATGCCCCACGAGATGGTCGGCGCGGAGAGCCCGAGTCCCAGGTAGGACAGCGTGGCCTCGGCCGAGATGTAGCCGCCGAGCGAGATGGTGGCGACGACGATCACCGGGGCGAGGGCGTTCGGCAGGATGTGCTTGAACAGGATGCGGGTGGTGCCCGCGCCCAGCGCCTTGGCGGCCTGCACGTAGTCGGCCTGCTTGATGGTGATGACGGAACCGCGCATCACGCGCGCGATCTGGGTCCAGCCGAGGAAGGCCAGGGCCAGGACGACGACCCACACCTTGCGCTCCGCGAAGGAGTTCATGACGACCATCGCGCCGAGCAGGAACGGGACGCCGAAGAAGATGTCGGTGAGCCGGGACAGGATGGAGTCGACGATGCCGCCGAAGTACCCGGCGATCATGCCGACGATGCCGCCCAGCACGGTGACCAGCAGGGTCACCACGATGCCGACGATCACCGAGGCGCGGGCCCCGTAGATGAGGCGGGCGTAGACGCTGCGGCCCTGCCCGTCGTATCCGAGCCACTCCGGGGAGAAGGCGTGTCCCAGCTGCGGCTTCTGGAGGAAGTGGTTCTTCAGGTCGCCGACGCCGGGGTCCGCGCTGGTGAACAGGCCGGGGAAGGCCGTGATGAGCAGCAGCAGGAGGATCAGGACGGACGAGACCACGAAGTACGGGTTGCGGCGCAGGTCCTGCCAGGCGTCGCCCCACAGGGAGCGCGGCTTCTCGATCGCCGGTCCCGCCACTCCGGCCGCCGCGACGGCGGCCGTGGTCTCGGGTGCGGTGCTGTCGACCGCGGTCTTGGTCAGATCAGGCATAACGGATCCTCGGGTCCAGGACCGCGTAGAGCAGGTCGACGATCAGGCTGGTCGCGAGATAGACGAGGACGAGCACCGTCACCAGGCCGACCAGGGTGGTGCCCTCGCGGCGCTGGATGGACTCGAAGATCGTGCCGCCCACACCGTGGATGTTGAACAGGCCCTCGGTGATGATCGCGCCGCCCATCAGGGCGCCGATGTCCGTGCCCAGGAAGGTGACGACGGGGATCATCGAGTTGCGCATCAGGTGCACGCCGATCACCCGGCGCCGGGGCAGGCCCTTGGCCACCGCGGTCCGCATGTAGTCGGAGCGGAGGTTCTCGGCTATCGACGTACGGGTCAGCCGTGCGACGTACGCGAGGGAGAGGCCGGCCAGCACGACGGCCGGCATCACCAGCTCACTCCACTTGACGTCGTCGGAGACGTTGGGGGCGGTCCAGCCGAGCTGGAACGCGAAGACCGTCTTGAAGATGAAGCCCAGCACGAAGACGGGCACCGAGATCATCAGCAGCGTGAAGATCAGTACGGCGGAGTCGATCAGACGCCCCGCGCGCATGCCCGCCATGATGCCCAGTCCGATACCGAAGACCAGCTCGATGAGGAACGCGAGCGCGGCGAGGCGGATGGTGACCGGGAAGGCGTCGGCGAGGACGTCGGTCACCGGTCTCCGGCTGGCTATCTGGGTGCCGAAGTCACCCTGCAGCAGGCCGGTCAGGTAATGCCAGTACTGCACCAGGATCGGCTGGTCCAGGCCCAGGTCGTGCCGGATGCTCGCCACGGTCGCCGGATCGGCTCCCTTGTCTCCGAAGAGGGCACGCACCGGGTCACCGGGCAGGGCATACACCATGAGAAAGATCAGCAGGGTCGTCCCGATGAAGACCGGGATCATCTGGAGCAGTCGTCGTGCGACATAGCGCCCCATTATTCCTCCATGTCAGTCGCTGGGGCAGCCGACGGGCCCCCCTCCCGGAACTCGGAAGAAGGGCCCCCCGGCCGCCACCCGCACCCGGTGTCACTGAACTGAGTCAGGACCGGACACGTGATGCGCGATGTTTGCTACTTCTTGACCTGGACGCTGGTGAGGATCGGGTCCCCGTCCTGCGCGTAGTCGACACCGGACACCTTGTCCGAGTAACCGGCGTTGACCTTGTAGTACCAGAGCGGGATGGCCGGCATCTCGTTGACCATCTCCTTCTCGGCGTCCTGGTAGAGCTTGACGGACTCGTCCAGCGTGGGAGCCGCGTCCGCGCCCTTGATCAGGCCGTCGATCTTCGCCGAGGAGAAGCCGCTCGTGTTGCCGTCCGACTTGGTGCCGTACAGGTCACGGATGAAGTTGGCGTTCACCGGGTAGTCGAGCACCCAGCCACCGCGGTACATGGACTTGACCTCTTTCGCGTCACGCGAGTCGAGGTCGGCCTGGAAGTCGGCCTTGGAGTCCCCGGTGCAGGCGACGCCCGTGGCCTGGGTGATGCTGCCGCAGACGGCCTCGACCCATTCCTTGTGGCCGCCGTCGGCGTTGAACTGGATGGAGATCTTGTTGCCGGGCACACCGCCGCCGGCCTTGATGAGCGCCTTGGCCGCGGCCGGGTCGTACTTGAAGACGTCGCCGCCGACGTTGTCCTGGTACCCGAGCACGCCCTTGGCGACGAAGCCCGTCGCCGGCTCGCGGGTGCCCTGGAGGACCGTCTTGGTGATCGTGTCGCGGTCGATCGCCCTCGACAGGCCCTGGAGGACGCGGGGGTCGATGTCCTTCCACTGCTTGGTGTAGAAGGCCGGGACGATCGACTGGACGGCGGAGTACGCCTTGTCCACGGCGCGGTCGCCGAGGTCGTCACGGTAGACGGGGAGGTCCTTCGGCGCGATCTGCCGCAGGACGTCGACGTTGCCGGACTTGAGGTCCTCGTAGGCCGTTTCCAGGTTGGTGTAGTTCTTGAACGTCACACCACCGTTCTTGGCCTTGTCCGGACCGGTGTAGTCGGCGAAGGCCGCGACCTCGATCTTCTTCTTGTGGTCCCAGCTGACGAACTTGTAGGGACCGTTGCCAACCGGCTTCTCACCGGCGGCGGCCGGGTCGGCGTAGAAGGACTCGGGGAGCGGCGAGAAGACCTCGTAGCCGAGCTTGTAGATGAAGTACGGGATCGGCGTGCTGAGCTCGATCGTGAAGGTGGTGGGGTCGACCACCTTCAGGCCGGACAGCTCGGTCTTCTTCGGGTCACCCTTGTCGGGGTGGACGTCCGCGAAGCCGGCGATGTCCGAGAACCAGAACGAGTTCGTCTGGTTGTTCTTGATGTTCGCGGCCCAGTTCCATGCCTTGACATAGGACTCGGCGGTGACCGGGGTCCCGTCGTGGAACTTCCAGTCCTTCTTCAGCTTCACCGTGTAGGTCTTGTTGTCCGTGGTGTCCACCGACTCGGCGTTCACCATGACGATCTTGCCCGCGGCGTCGTAGTCGACGAGCTGCTGGAAGAGCGCCCCGATCACGATGCTGCCGTTGGACTCCATGGTGTTGGCGGGCTGCAGCGGGTTCTGCGGCTCACCCACCTCGACGGAGAACTTGCCGTTCGGATCGAACGAGCCTGTGCTCGCCTTGTCACCGTTGTCGTCGCTGCCACTGTCACTGCCGCCACAGGCAGTTACGGCCAGGGCGACGATTATCGCTCCCGCGACCCACTTGGCGCTCTTGGCACCACGCATGGGTTCCTCCTCATGAGTCCACTAGTCACAACAAGAAGGGCATTGTCTACGCGCGCTGACACCCCTGACAGCGAGCTGATCAAATGCCCCGAGTGTGCTCGTGAGTCGGCGCTCCCCACTGCGCGTGACCCATTGACCCGAGCTCAATGAGCCAACTATTAGGTACGGCCCGGCTGTAAACCACAGCTAAAGGGTCTCGTTTTGACAACATCAGCCTGGGCCGTCCGCCCGAAATCCGGACAAAATGATCATAGACAGACACCCCCGAAACGGACCGTTAACACATGTTCCGGTGAGCGGTGGCCGATATCCGGACACCTGGCGAGGAAAACCCATTGACGAACGGCCCGGCCCCCCGCGTTCCAGCGGGGGGCCGGGCCGTCGTCTGACAGGATGTCAGCCCCTTGTCGCGGACCAGGGCGCGCCCTGGTCCGGACGGGGTGTCACCTCAGCCGTTCTTGGCGCGGGACGCCGTGCGTCCGCGCTGCTTCTGGTCCAGGACGACCTTGCGGATACGGACCGTCTCCGGGGTCACCTCGATGCACTCGTCGTCGCGGCAGAACTCCAGGGACTGCTCCAGCGAGAGCCTGCGCGGCGGCACCACGTTCTCCGTGTTGTCGGCGGAGGCCGCGCGCATGTTGGTGAGCTTCTTCTCCTTGGTGATGTTCACGTCCATGTCGTCGGCGCGCGAGTTCTCACCGATGATCATGCCCTCGTAGACCTCCGTGCCGGCCTCGGTGAAGATGACACCGCGCTCCTGGAGGTTGATCATCGCGAAGGGGGTGACCGAACCCGAACGGTCCGCGACGAGCGAGCCGTTGTTACGGGTGCGCAGGTCGCCGAACCACGGCTCGTGGCCCTCGAAGATCGAGTGGGCGATGCCCGTGCCGCGCGTCTGGGTCAGGAATTCCGTACGGAACCCGATGAGACCGCGCGACGGGACGATCCACTCCATGCGGATCCACCCCGACCCGTGGTTCGTCATCGTCTCCATGCGGCCCTTGCGGGTCGCCATCAGCTGCGTGATGGGGCCGAGGTGCTCCTCGGGCGAGTCGATCGTCATGCGCTCGATCGGCTCGTACGTCTTGCCGTCGACCTGCTTCTTGACCACCTCGGGCTTGCCGACGGTCAGCTCGAAGCCCTCCCGGCGCATCGTCTCGACCAGGATGGCCAGG
Organism: Streptomyces sp. NPDC087420; assembly: GCF_044744165.1. Classification (NCBI taxonomy): domain Bacteria; kingdom Bacillati; phylum Actinomycetota; class Actinomycetes; order Kitasatosporales; family Streptomycetaceae; genus Streptomyces; species Streptomyces sp. NPDC087420. The sequence goes on along the minus strand of NZ_JBIUXU010000016.1, from coordinate 186,302 downwards.
GCCAGCTCACCACGGCCCTGCACCTCCCAGGCGTCGGGACGCTCGGTGTCCAGGACGCGCAGCGAGACGTTACCGATCAGCTCGCGGTCCAGGCGGTCCTTGACCTGGCGGGCGGTGACCTTGTGGCCCTTGCCGCCCTTGCCGACGAGCGGCGAGGTGTTCGTACCGATGGTCATGGAGATCGCCGGCTCGTCCACCGTGATCAGCGGCAGCGCGATCGGGTTCTCCGGGTCGGCCAGGGTCTCGCCGATCATGATGTCCGGGATACCGGCGATGGCGCAGATGTCGCCGGGGCGCGCCAGCTCGACGGGCTTGCGGGTCAGCGCCTCCGTCATCAGCAGCTCGGTGATCCGGACGTTCGACATCGTGCCGTCGCGCTTGATCCACGCGACGGTCTGGCCCTTCTTCAGCTCGCCCTGCTCGACGCGGCAGAGCGCGATACGGCCGAGGAAGTTGTCCGCGTCCAGGTTCGTGACGTGCGCCTGGAGCGGGGCCGCCTCGTCGTACTCCGGGGCGGGGACGTGCGACAGGATCGTGTTGAAGAACGGCTCCAGGTTCTCGCTGTCCGCCGGGACGGTGCCGTCCGCCGGCTTGGTCAGCGACGCGACGCCGTCACGGGCGCACGCGTAGACGATCGGGAACTCGATCTGCTCCTCGGTCGCGTCCAGGTCCAGGAACAGGTCGTACGTCTCGTCGACGACCTCGTCGATCCGGGAGTCGGGGCGGTCCGTCTTGTTGATGCAGAGGATGACGGGCATCTGCGCCTGGAGGGCCTTGCGCAGGACGAAACGGGTCTGCGGGAGCGGGCCCTCGGAGGCGTCGACGAGCAGGACGACCGCGTCCACCATCGACAGGCCGCGCTCGACCTCGCCACCGAAGTCGGCGTGGCCCGGGGTGTCGATGATGTTGATCGTGATGGGGTCCCCGCCGGTCTTGGGGTGGTACTTCACGGCGGTGTTCTTGGCCAGGATCGTGATGCCCTTCTCACGCTCCAGGTCGTTCGAGTCCATCATCCGGTCATCGAGGTGCTCGGCGGCGTGCGCGGCGAACGCGCCGGCCTGCTTCAGCATGGCGTCGACCAGAGTGGTCTTGCCATGGTCGACGTGGGCGACGATGGCGACGTTACGGATGTCGTGGCGCGTGGGCATGCTGGCTGGCGCTTCTCTCGATCGTGGGATGCGGCGTTGTGTGCTCGTACGCCCGCCGGGCGGACAGGCCACGGCTCGTCCCATGGTACGGGGCTTGGGTGACAAGGGCTGCCCCGGCCGAGCGGAGCGGGGCCGCGGGGGCCCGGTGCGCGGGGCGCCGCGAGGACGGCGCGGGGGCGGTGCGAGAGCGGTGCGGGGGGTGCCGGGGTACGGAGCCCCTCGGGTCGGAGGGCCGGGAACGAGCTTGCCCGCCGGGGAGACCGGCGGGCAAGCGGATTGTTCTGATCCTGCGCTTCCCGGCGTCGGGAAGGCGGGGATGACCTGCTACTTCTCGGCCTCCGGCGACGTCACGACGGCGGTCGGCAGGGCGGTCGGCACCCCTGTCGGACCTGAGTTCCCGGACTTCTTGAACCCGATGTCCTGGTAGCGCGGGGCGCTGAAGCCGAAGGCTCCCGCGTTGGCCAGACCGGGCTTGGTGGCGACGAGCTGCGGACGCTGATACAGAGGAATGGATCCGGCGGCGGCCCAGATCCGGGCGTCCGCCTTCTTCATGAGGTCGCGGGCCTCGCCCTCGTCCAGCTCGGAGGCGGCCTGGTCGAAGAGCTGGTCGATGTGGTCCGTACCGACGCGGGTGTAGTTCTGCTCCACCACGAGGGAGCCGTCACTGGCCGGCACCGGCTTGGCGAAGATCGGGCGGCCGTCGGTCGCCGGGTAGGCGGTGGCGGGCCAGGAGTAGAGGGCCAGGTCGTAGTCGCCGGCGGCGATGTGGTCCTTGAAGTAGCTGTCGTCGGCGACCTTGATCGTCTCCGTGCCGATGCCGACACGGTCGAGCATGGCCGAGATGCGGCGGCCGACGGACCTCAGGGACTCCGAGCCCTCTCCGGACGGCAGGACGAAGCGGAGGGTGAGGGCCTTGCCGTCCTTGCCGAGCGGGCCGGCGTTGGGGGCGGGGGCCTCGGTGCCGCGCGGGGCGTACGCGCCGGCGACGCCGCCGGGCTTGGTGTCCTGGGCGGGCTTGTTGTCGCCGACGGTGTAGGAGCCCTCGTCGGAGGGGGTGTCGGTCTTCTTGCCGGCGCCCTCGGTGTCGGCCTTGTCAGCCTTGTCGGCCTTGTCTTCCGTCTTCTCTTCTGCCTTCTCTTCTGTCTTTTCGGCCGGGGCGCTCTTCTCGGCCTGCTTCTCGGTGTCCTTCTCGCTGCCCTTCTTGGTGGCCTCCGGGGCAGGGGACTTCTTCCCGGTGTCCGTGGACTTCTTGCCCTCGCCCTCGCTGCCCGCCTTGGTGCCCTCGTCCGTCTTGCGGGCCCCTCCCAGCGTCCAGCCCGCGTCGGCCAGCAGCGCCTGCGCCTCGTGGGTGTCCTGGGTGCCGAGCGCGTCACTGCTGTCCGCGTACCCCGGCTGTCCGGCCAGCGCCAGATGGCTGCCGAGTGGCTTCGACGGCAGTCCGAGCGGCTTGAGCACGGCGTCGGCCAGCTGCTTCCGGTCGATCGCGCGGGCCACGGCCCGCCGTACCCGCTCGTCGGCGAGCGGTCCCGACTCACCGTTCAGCGCCAGCTGCGTGTAGGCGGGCTCCAGCGACTTCCGTACGACGTACCCGCGCAGGTTCCGCTGTTCGCGGGCGTACGTCGCCGCCGCCGCGGCCGTCCGCTCGCGCGCCGACCGCGCCGCCTCGGCCTTCTCCTCGGGAGAGCCGTGCGCCATCGCGCGGGCCCGGAGCGAGGCGGCCGGCCCGGCCTCGGCCTCCGGACCGTGCGCCAGCGGCTGGCCCCCCGTACCGCCCTTGGCGCGGGCGGCCGCGGTGATACGTTCCGCCGCGCTCCTGTCGATCTCCGCGATGTCGAGCGTGCCGGCCGCCAGCGCGACGGCGCGCTTGCTCCGGGGAACCGCGCTCAGGACGATCGAGTCGAGCTTGGCCCGCTTCCCCCACCAGCGCGGATTGCGGACGAGCGTGACCTTCTTGGCCTTGCGGTCCACCGACTTGAGGGCGAAGGGTCCCGCGCTCGTCTTCAGCGTGGACCGGGCCCCGTCGTTGAAGGAGGTCGGGGAGCCCATGACCTCTTTCGGGTAGAGGGGGGTGAAGAGGGACTTCCAGTCCGCGTAGGGCCGGTCGAAGGTGACCCGTACGTCCAGGTCGTCCTTGCCGCGCTCGATCTTCTCGATCCGCTCGTACCCCGCGTTGCGCGCCGTCCAGTACGCGGAGTCCTTGCCGCGCAGCGCGTGCCACTGGGCCACGAAGTCCGGCGCCCCGATCTCGGTGCCGTCGCTCCAGACCGCCTGCTGGTTGAGCTTGTAGAGCACGACCTGCTTGGGCTCCCGGTCGACGATCTTCGCCGACTCCAGGTAGTCCCCGTTGCGCTGCGGGCTGCCGGTGCGGTCGAGCGTGAAGAGCGCGGGCAGGACGGCTCCGGCGATCCGGGTGGTGGCGGCGTCGGAGTCGGCCTGGAAGGTGTTGAGCGTCGTGGGCACGGTGTCGACCGCCCACCGGACCGTGCCGCCCTGCGCGATCGCGTCCCGCCCGGTGTGGGAGATGTCCACGGGGGCGGCCTGGGCCTGCCCGGCGGGCTTCTCCGCGGTGCACGCGGACAGGACGGTCAGGGCGAGCACGCCCGTGGTGAGGAGCGACACGCTGCGGAGGGTTCGGGAGCATGTCCTCCCGCGTGGGGCGCCGACGTGGGACATGGCTTCTACCTCTTCGTCCGGTTTGTGGAATTTAGAGATGATCACACCTATTTGCCCACTCACTGAAGTGGACAGAGGCGCGGCCATGACGGCGACACGGCGTCCAGCATCCGAAACGCCACCCGTGCGGCCCAACGGCACCCTTGCGAAAACGGCATGTGACGGGCGACACTCGAAATTGCATACTGTAGACAGTCGGGGCCACGACCCCGCTACCCCGCCTGCCACCCGAGACGTGGAAGTGAGGGCAACTCATGTCCCTGCACGAAGAATTGACCGCGGTCAAACGGTCCCTGGACGACCTGGTGCGCACGGTCGGACAGCTGGAACGACGCATCGGCGAGACCCGTGCCACCGAGGCACGCCCCCTCGCGCCCGCCCTGGTCCACGAACTGATCCCGATCCCCGACACCCCGTACAACCACGCGCTCTGGACCGACTCGGACGACGAGGGACTGGGCGTGCACAGCCGCCGCACCTAGGGCCTGTCCGCGTACGGGAAGGGCCCGCGTCCCTGTGGACACGGGCCCCTGCGTGCGTGGTGCGTGCGGCGTGTGCGGCGTGTGCGGCGTGCGTGGCGTGCGTGGCGTGTGCGGCGTGCGTGGCGTATCGGCGTATCGAGCCGTGGCGACGGCTCAGCCGAGCAGCTTCAGTACGGCCTCGGTGGTGCCGGTCTCGCCGAGCGCCGGGAAGATCTTCTCGACGGAGTGACGGTGGGCGTCCTCGTCGCCGGTGTCCGTCACGGCGTCGGTGACGACCGTGACGTGGTAGCCGTGCTCGTGCGCGGCGCGGGCCGTGGACTCGACCCCCTTGGTGGTGGCAATGCCCGTCACCACGACCTGGGTGACGCCCCGGCGGCGCAACTGGAGGTCGAGGTCGGTGCCGTGGAAGGCGCCCCAGGTGTGCTTCGTGACGACGATGTCGTCGTCCCGCTGCCCCAGTTCCGGGAGCAGGTCGGCCCAGCCGGCCTGGGGCGGGAGCCTGCGTGCCGGGCCCTCGGTGCGGCCGGGGGCCCCGCTGGTGACGCGGACGAGCACGACCGGCAGACCCTTGGCCCGGAAGGCGTCGGCGAGTTCCGCCGAGCGCGCGACGATCTCGGCGGCGGGGTGCACGGTGGGCAGCCCGGCGACGCCCTTCTGGAGGTCGACGACCACCAGGGCGGTGCCCGGGTCGAGCGTGGTGACGGTCATGAGGGTGCTCCTTGCCGCCCCGGCGCGGTGCGGGGCTCGTCGGCCATGCGTTCACCGTACGAGTTGCACAGGCAGCCTTGCAAGTTTCCCTGTGCATCTTTATTCGTCCCCTACCCTGAACCCTCACCCGGCCGGTCGGCCGGGTGTCAGGGGGAGGGGACGGCTGTGCGTACACGCCTGCGCGGATTCGGACGGACACTGACACGGGGCTGGCGCAGCCGCCGCGCCCGGTGGCCCAAGCGGATCGCCCTCGCGCTCGCGGTCCTGCTCCTCGTCCCCCTCGTCACCGCCGCCGCGGCGCTCAGGATCAACTACACCGGCGACCTGGCGGACGGCACCAGGACCCGTGGCAAGGACGCCATCTGGCTGGGCCACGCCTGGGTGGACGGCCGGAAGACGGACGCGGACCTGGACGCCTTCGCCCGGCGGATACGCAGGACGGGCCTGCGCGACCTCTACGTCCACGCCGGGCCGCTGGAACACGACGGCACCCTGCCCGCGGACCTCTACCCCCGCGCGGACTGGCTGATCAAGGGCGTGCACCGGCGGCTCCCCGGGGTACGGGTGCAGGCCTGGCTGGGCGACAAGCTGGCCACCGAGACCCCCGACGGCCTGCGCCTGGAACGTCCCGAGTCCCGCGCCGCCGTGGTGCGGTCGGCCGCGCAGATCCTGGACGCGGGCTTCGACGGGGTCCACTTCGACCTGGAGCCCCTGCACTCGGACGACCGGGACTACCTGTCCCTGCTGGACGGCCTGCGCGCGCTCACGAAGGCACGGCACGTGCCGCTCTCCGTCGCCGCGCACCAGATCGACCCGCTGCCGGCCCTGCACTCCGTGGCGGGAGCCCTCACCAACCATCCGAAATGGTGGTCCCAGGCCTTCTTCGCGCAGGTCGCCCGCCGGGTCGACCAGATCGCCGTCATGTCGTACGACACGGCGCTGCCGCTGGAGAGCCTGTACGGCGGTTACGTCGCCCAGCAGACCGCCCTGGCCCTGGAGGTCACCCCGGCCGGCACCGACCTGCTGATGGGCCTGCCCTTCTACCACACCGAGGAGTTGGGCCACCACGCCCACGCGGAGACGGCCGCGGCGGCCATCCGCGGGGTCCGGCTGGGACTCGGGCGTACCGACCGCGACCGCGCGCGTTTCGGAGTGGCGCTGTACGTCGACTTCGCGGCGACCGAGGGCGACTGGACGGCGTACCGCGACGGCTGGGGATGCGCCGCGCCGTCGTGCTGATCCCGGACGCCGCCGCGGATCCGCGCCCGGTCGCGGGTCCCGCGTGCCGGACATAGCCTCCTGAATATGTCTCCGCTGGTGCGCCGGACCCGGGTCGCGACGGCGCCGCTGATCACGGCGTGGTGGCTGGTCGTGCCCGGCACGGGGGCCGCTCGCGCGGCGGGTTCCGGGCAGAGCCCGGCGGAGTCGGGGTGGGCGGGCAATCTGGTGCTGCCGCTGAGTGTGCTGGTGCTGGTGGCGGTGGTCGCGGCGTACGTCTTCACCAAGCGCAGGCACCGGGCCGCGCGCGCCGCCGGGCGCAGGGCCGGGCGGGCGGCGGACGAGCGGCGGCGTGACAGGCGGCCGGAGCGGCAGGATCGCCAGGACACCCCCGGCGGCCCCTGACCGCCATGGCACCCTCCACAGGGTCCCCGCCCTCAGAACATGCTCAGCAGTTGCTCCACCGTCGGCTCCGCCGTCGAGTCCCCGTCGGGCAGGGGCAGTTCGAACCAGACCGTCTTGCCGCGCGGTGTCCTGCGCGACCCCCAGGCCGCGCTCAGCAGGCCCACCAGCTGGAGCCCCCGCCCGCCCTCGTCCGTGTCGCGGGCCCGCCGCCTGCGCGGCTGTACGAGGCCCGCGTCCCAGACCTCGCAGACGAGCGTACGGTCGCGCAGCAGCCGGAGCCTGATCTCGCCCTCGCCGTAGCGCAGGGCGTTGGTGACCAGCTCGCTGACCAGCAGTTCCACCGTGTCGACCAGGGGTTCCAGATCCCAGGCGACCAGCTGCGCGCGGGCCAGCTCCCTGGCCCGTCCCACCGAGCGCGGCTCACGCGGCAGCCGCCAGTCGCCCACGGCGTCGACCGGGAGCCCCTGGATCCGGGCCATCAGGAGGGCGATGTCGTCCTCGCCGTGCCGGGTGTCGAGCGTGTTCAGCACGTGGTCGCAGACGTCTTCCAGGGGCCGTACGGGATGGGACAGCGCCGCCCGGAACGCGGCCAGGCCCTCGTCCAGCGGCTGGTCCCGCGACTCGACGAGGCCGTCCGTGTAGAGCGAGAGCAGCGCACCCTCCGCCAGCTCGACCTCCACCTGCTCGAAGGGCTCGCCGCCCACACCGAGCGGCATGCCGGGCGGCACGTCGAGCATCAGCGGCTCCTCGCCCGGCTCCACGACGACCGGCGGCGGATGCCCGGCGTTGGCGAACGTACAGCGCCGGGTGACCGGGTCGTAGACCGCGTACACACACGTGGCGAGGTAGACCTCGGAGAGGTCGGCGTCCCGGGACTTGTGGGCGACCCGGGAGGCCTGCTGGGCGCCGCTGGGCGTGCCGAGGCCGCGGGCGATCTCGTCCAGGGCGGAGAGCACCTCGGCGGGCTCCAGGTCGAGGAGCGCCAGCGTGCGGACGGCGGTGCGCAGTTCGCCCATGGCGACGGCGGCCCGCAGTCCGCGTCCCATCACGTCGCCGACGACCAGGGCGGTCCGGTGCCCGGGCAGTTCGATGACGTCGAACCAGTCGCCGCCGACCTCCGTGGCGGTGTTGCCCGGCAGGTAGCGGCAGGCGATGTCGAGTCCTGCGGCCTCGGGGTCGCCCGGGGGCAGCAGGCTGCGCTGGAGGATCAGCGCGCGCTCGTGCTCCCTGCGGTAGAGGCGGGCGTTGTCGATGCAGACGGCCGCGCGCGCGGCCAGCTCGACCGCGAGGGCGCGGTCGCGGTCGCCGAACGGCTCGCTGCCCTTCGTACGGGAGAACTGGGCGAGTCCCACGACGGCGTCGTGCGCGACCAGCGGGACGGCCAGCGTCGACTGGATGAGGCTGCCCGCGCTGCCGGGGATCGACTGCACCCGGCCGGTGCGCAGGGCGCTCGCGGCGAGCGAGGCGAACGGGAAGCGGTGGACCGCGCCGACCTCCGGGGGGACGTACCCGCCCTCCAGCAGGTCGCCGGGTCCGGTCAGCGGCGCGTCCGAGACGGCGCTGGCGAAGGCGACCCGGCGCAGGGAGGCGCTGCCGCCGCCCGATTCGGAACGGGAGGAGCCGCCGCGTCCGGGCGGGGCCTCCTCGCCGGTGAGCAGGGACTGGTAGAGGTCCACGGCGGCCAGGTCGCAGAAGCCGGGGACGGCGACGTCGAGGAGTTGGCGTGCGGTGGTCTCCAGGTCCAGCGAGTTGCCGATCCGGGCGCTCGCGTCGTTGAGGAGGGCGAGGTTCCGGCGGGCGCTGGCGGCCTCGCGGGCGGCGATGTGACGGCGTGTGACATCCGTGCCGATGCCGGCCACTCCGATGGGGCGGCCCGCTCCGCTGTGGACGCGGTAGAGGTTGACCGACCAGTGCCTGCGGTCCTTGCCGCCGGGCTGGGTGCCCACGATCTGGAAGTCGTTGACCGCCTCGCCGGTCTCCAGGACCCGCTTGAGGGCGCCGGTCAGCCGCTCGGCCTCGGGGCGGGACAGGTAGTCGTGGACCGTGCGGCCGCGGTGGTCCTCGATCGCGCCGCCGAAGACCTTCGCGAAGCGCTCGTTGGCGCGCTGCACCTTGAGGTCGGTGCCGAACAGCAGGAAGCCGAAGGGAGATTGGCCGAATATGGCCTGCGAAGAGGCGAGGTCGGTTTCGATCCTCCGCAACGCCCTGACGTCGACAACGACGCAGAGCGCGCCCCGCTCGCCGGTCTCCGTCTCGCTCGGCATCACATAGATCTCGGCCAGACCGTGTGCGCCGCCCTCATGGGGCATACGGAAGGGGACGAGGCCGGTCCACTCCTTGCCGTCCAGGATCTCGGCGACCTGGCGGTGCCCGCGCGGACGCAGGTCGGCAGGCATGAACACCTCGACCGGGTCCTTGCCCCTGACCTGGTACGGAGGGATCCCGAACAGCTCAGTGGCCCGCGCGCTCCACTGGTCGACCAGGCCGTCGGGGCCGATCGAGAACGAAGCGACTCTGATGTAGTCATAGATCGAGCCGGGCGGACTGCTCTGCCATACGACGTCGCCCGTCGTCCCAGATATCTCGCTCACGCGACCGTCCCCTCCAGCTCACGCACCGGACCGGCCATTACCGCAGTATTCAGCACTACGGCCCCGGCAGGCACGGCGTTCACAATCACAGCACGGTCTCGTTCTTTTTGAGCCGAGTCCGGTCCCGGCCGTACCGGGTCCGAACGGGTCCGAACGAGTCCGACATGATCGTTCCCGTGATCGTTGTCCCTTCACACTTCTAACCAGGGAGAGGTAGCTCGAACCACACGGTCTTCCCCGTCTTCCCGCGGCGCGTCCCCCAGCGCCGGGACGAACAGGCCACGAGCCGCAGGCCGCGGCCGCCTTCGTCGTCGGGGGCGGAGGGGCGCGGGGTCGGCGGGTCCGGGAGGGGATCGGAGACTTCCACGAGCAGGGCGTGTCCCGTGGCCGTGACCACGTCCACCTGGATGTGGTCGCCCCGCGTACGGGAAGGGGTGTCCGGGCCGGGAGCGAGGTCGACGACGGTCAGCCTCACCCCGATGGGGCCGGACGTGTACCGCAGCGAATTGGTCACCAACTCGCTGACCAGCAGGATCGCCGCCTCGCAGACGGGAGCGGCGATCTCCCAGGCGCGGAGCGTGTCCCGGACGGTATGGCGGGCGGTGCGCACGGCGCCGGGCTCGGCGGGAAAGGTCCACTCGGAGCGTGCGCCCTGTGTGTCGATCAAGCCGACCACTTCTTCCCAACCCGCCGACAGAACCGCATCCCTTTTAGGGGGGTTAATCTGCCCATACCCGAAATATAGGGCCAGCTATCTCCCCAGGAGGTCAGCGCCGCCCCCCGCTCTGTTCCCGGCGGGCGCGTGGTGGCACAAACGGCGTACAGGGCGTACGGATACGGCACGCGGCCCCGCACCCTCTGGCGTACGGCCCTCAGCGCGCCGGGCCCTCCAGGGGGTCGCGCAGCAGACGGACGGCCTCGGCGACGGCCGGCCGGTCCTGGTCGAGCCAGTCGACCGTGTGGACCTCGTCGAGGCCGAGCCAGCGCAGCTCGTCGTGGTCCTCCAGGGGCCGGGGCTCACCGGAGAGCAGCCGGGCCGTCCACACCTGGAGGACATGGCCACGGCCCAGCGGCCACTGGCCGGGGATCCGCTCCACCGGCCGCGTCTCGACGCCCAGCTCCTCGCGCAACTCCCGTACCAGCGCCTGTTCGGGGCCCTCCCCCGGCTCCACCTTGCCGCCGGGCAGCTCCCAGCGGCCGGCCAGCTCGGGCGGCGCGCTGCGGCGGGCGGCCAGCAGCCGCCCCCGGTCGTACACGGCGCCCGCGACCACCACACGATCTTCCATGGGCGGGAGCGTAACGGGCCGGCCACTCAGCGGGTGGTCTGCACCACACGCTCCACCCAGTAGAGGCGACCGGGTCCGCGGGCGTCGAGGTTGTCGGCGGTCTTCTGCGCCTCGTCCTTCGTGGCGTATCTGCCCACCCGGTAGCGATTTCCGTTGCCGTCCTGCCGTATCACCAGCCAGGGGAGCGCGGCTCCGCTGTCGTTCATCGCGCCCCTCCCGCCGCCGGCCTGTATCTCTCTGAAGATTCCCGGGAAACCGCAGTACGCATATGCCCGAGCGTACGCCTGACCTTCACTCAGCGGATACGTGTTTTCACAAAGAGGTACGCGACCCGCGTACGAACCGCTGCACGGGGAGGGGGACGCACGCCAGGCGTGCGCCCCCCTACGCTTCCCATCCCCCTTGCCGTCAGGCCGGTTTCACGTCGCGTCAGACCGGGCGGACCGTCGGCAGCGGCATCAGGACCGGCGCGGCGCCCGTCACCTTCTGGCAGGCGTCCCCGCACGTCGAGTCGAGCGAGCAGCACAGCGAGCAGATCGGCCCCGACTGGACCGGGCAGTCGGCGATGTCCGGGAGCTCGTACGCCGTCTCGCAGACCGCGCAGAGATGGGTGGCGGTGATGTCGGGGACGTCGACGTCCGGGCCGTTGACCGGGTTCGGCCGCGCCAGGTAGTACTTCCCCTTCGTCAGCCAGGCGATCAACGGGCAGAGGATCAGGGCGAGTCCGGCCGCGATGAAGGTCGAGAAGGCCTCCGCGTACCTACCGAACAGCCCGAAGAAGGCCAGGATCGAGACGGTGGAGGCGATCACCATCGCCCCGAACCCGGCCGGGTTGACCGCGTACAGGTACGCGCGCTTGAACTCGATGTACGGCGGGCTCAGCCCGATCCGTTTGTTGATCACGAGGTCGGCGGCGACCGCGGTGATCCAGGCGATGCCCACGTTCGAGTAGAAGCCCAGCAGCTTGTTGAGCGCCGCGAACATGTTCATCTCCATCAGCGTCAGCGCGATGGCGAGGTTGAGGAAGATGTACCAGACCCGCCCCGGATGCTTGTGCGTGATGCGGGAGAAGAAGTTCGACCAGGACAGCGAACCGCTGTAGGCGTTGGTGACGTTGATCTTGATCTGGGAGACGATCACGAAGATCGCGGCGGCGGGCAGGGCGAAGGAGCCGAGCCACGGCTTGAGCGCCTCGATCTGCGGGGCGATGGGCTCCAGGGCGTGGGTCTTGCCGACCGCCTCCAGCGCCACGAAGGCGAGGAACGCGCCGCCGAGCTGCTTGGCCGCGCCGATGATGACCCAGCCGGGCCCGGCGGCGAGGACGGCCACGTTCCAGCGGCGCTTGTTCTCCTCGGTCTTGGCGGGCATGAAGCGCAGGTAGTCGGCCTGTTCGCCGATCTGGGCGATGAGCGAGAGCGCCACGCCCGTACCGAGACCGAAGCCGATCCAGTCGAAGCCCGAGCCGGCCCCTTCCGTACCGCCGAAGGAGCTGAACGCGCCCCAGGAGCCGGGCGCGTGGAAGGCGAGCACGATGAAGGGCAGGACGAGGCCGATGAGCCAGATGGGCTGGGTCCACGCCTGGACCTTGGCCAGCGCGCCCATCCCCCGGAAGACGATGGGGATGACGATCAGCGTGGTGACCAAGTAGCCGACCTGGACCGGGAGTCCGATGGCCTGGTGCATGGCCTGCGCCATGATCGAGCCTTCGAGGGCGAAGAAGATGAAGGTGAAGGACGCGTAGATGAGCGAGGTCAGCGTCGAGCCGAAGTAGCCGAAGCCGGCGCCGCGGGTGATCAGGTCCATGTCCAGGCCGTACTTGGCGCAGGCCCGCGCGATCGGGATGCCCGTGATGAAGATGATCGCCGCCGCCGTGAGGATGGAGGCGAACCCGCTGGTGAAGCCGTAGGTGAACACGATCGAGGCGCCGATCGCGAAGTCGGCCAGATACGCGATCCCGCCGAGCGCGGTGCCCGCGACCATCGAGGGCGACCAGCGGCGGAACGAGTGCGGCGCGTAGCGGAGCGAGAAGTCCTCGCGGCTCTCGTCGGCGGCGAGCTTGGCGTAGCTGCGCGTCGGCCGGCCCTGGTCGGGTGGGCTGTCGGGCGTAGGGATCACGGTGTCCGTCATCGCTGCCTTCCCGTTCGTCGGCGTACCGGGAGCGGTACGAACGGGAAGGTAGAAGCCGGACATGACGGGGCGCCCCAGCGCATCGTTGCCCCGCCGTTACAGCAGGGCGCCGGGAGTTAACTCGCCGTCACGGCGGCCGGACGGCGCGCTCCGACTATCGGTCGCACGACAGAAATCGACGCGGGCGGTGCCGTACGCGTCAACTCGACCACCGGCCAAGGCACTTGCCGGGTGTCACGTGTCACCCGCCGGAGCACCGCACCGGCGCGCTTCGCGGATTCACTTCACCGACAGGTGATACGCCACCCGGTACCGGTCCGCCGGCACCACCACGTCCGCCGTCTCCACCGCGCGCCCCGACGCGAAGTACGTCCGCTCCAGGACCATCACCACGTGTCCGGGGACCCCGCCGAGCGACATGAGCTCCTCCGCCAGCCCCGGCCGCGCGCCGACCTCCTCCAGCACGTTGTCCACGACGATGTCGATGGCCGCCATCCGCTCCACGACCCCGCAGCCGCCGAGCGGCCCCTCTTCGGGCAGCATCACCGGCGTCCGACCCGTGACGGCCAGGGGCTCCCAGGAGGTGGAGAGCATCATCGGCTCACCCCCGTCCCGGAAGACGTACCGCGTGCGCATCACCCGGTCCTCCGGCTCGATGCCGAGGCGCGCGGCGATCTCGGGCCCCGCCACGTCCTGTTCGCTGCTGGACTGCCACGTCCCCCGCATGCCGTCCGCCGCCTGTTCCTGGCGGAAGGGGCTGGAGCCGCTGGGCGGCCGGTAGCCGGAGCGGGAGATGCGGCGCGGGACCGGGCGCTCGCGCACATACGTCCCCGACCCGGAGCGGCCCTCCACCAGCCCCTCGGCCATCAGCACCTTGCGCGCCTCCAGCGCGACCGTGTCGGAGACTCCGTACTCCTCGCGGATCCGGGCCTGCGAGGGCAGTCTGGTGCGGGGCGGCAGCGCGCCGTTGGCGATCTTCTTGCGGAGATCGCCGGCGACACGCAGATAGGCAGGCTGCTCACCAAAAGCCATTGACCACTCCCAACGGGTTGACAGACAGCAACAGCCTGGCAACCGTGGGTTGTTATCCGCAAGCATGGGCCAGGGTTTCACCCGAAGTGATGATTTGTACTTACGGAAGGCTTACGACGCGGACGAATGATCCGGACGTACCGGCGCCTTCCCGGCCATCGCCCCAAATCCCCTCTTGACCTCAATGGTCCAGACCAATACCTTTCCTGCCCATGAGCCTCACGCTGAGCAGCGCTCGAAGCGCAGGAACTCCCCGGAACACCCGAAGAACCCTTGGCAGGCTGGCCGTTGCCGCCTGCTCCCTGTCCCTCCTCGCCACGCTCTCGCCCGCGGCCTCGGCGGTCACCACCGCCTCGGCCACGTCGGCGTCCTCGGCGAAGCACGACGGCGGCAAGAGTGGCCGTGAGTACAAGCGTGTCGGCTACTTCACCCAATGGGGCGTCTACGGACGCAACTTCCAGGTCAAGGATCTGGACACCAGCGGGCAGGCGGCCAAGCTGAGCCACATCAACTACGCCTTCGGCAACGTGAACGCCGAGGGCAAGTGCTTCACGGGCAACGTCGCCGGCGAGGCCGACGCGTGGGCCGACTACGCGCGCCCGCTCGACGCGGCCGGTTCGGTGGACGGCGTGGCCGACACCGCCGAGCAGCCCCTCGCGGGCAACTTCAACCAGCTGCGTGAGCTGAAGGCCAAGCACCCCGGCCTCAAGGTGCTGATCTCCCTGGGCGGTTGGAGCTGGTCCACCCACTTCTCGGACGCGGCCCGCACGCCCGCCTCGCGCAAGGCGCTGGTCTCCTCCTGCATCGACCTGTACATCAAGGGCAACCTGCCCGTCGACGGCACGCGCGGGGGCGCGGGCGCGGCGGCCGGCCTCTTCGACGGGGTCGACATCGACTGGGAGTGGCCCGGTTCGGAGGGCGACACGGACACCGTCTTCCGGCCGGAGGACAAGCGGAACTTCACCGCGCTGGTGCACGAGTTCCGTACGCAGCTCGACGCCTACGCGAAGAGCCAGGCCCCGCGCAGGACGAAGCCGAAGCACTACGACCTGTCGGCCTTCGTGCCCGCCGCCCCCGCCAAGATCGACGCGGGCTTCGACGTCCCCCGGATCATGCGGGACTTCGACTTCGTGAACCTCCAGGGGTACGACTTCCACGTCTCGGGCGAGAAGACGACGTCCCAGCAGTCGGCGCTGTACGCGGCGCGCGGTGACTTCAGCGTCGACCAGACCGTCCGGGACTGGGAGCGCCGTGGCGCCCCGGCCCGCAAGCTGGTCGTGGGCCTGCCCTTCTACGGACAGGGCTGGACCGGGGTGACGGGTGGCGGCGACGGCCTCGGCCAGCCGGCCGCGGCGCCGGCGCCCGGGGTGTGGGCGCCCGGCACGGAGGACTACAAGGTCCTCAAGGGGCTTGCCGCCGCGGGGACGTACAAGGTCCACCGTGACGTCAAGAATGGCAGCGCGTGGCTGTTCGACGGCACCACGCTGTGGACGTACGACGACCCGCAGGTGCTGCGCGCCAAGACCGCGTACATCCGGCACAAGGGTCTGGGCGGCGCCATGGTCTGGTCCATGGACGGCGACACGGCGGACGGCGAACTGACAACGGCGATCGACCGCGGTCTGTCGGGTCGCTGAACCCGGCCGTCTCTGTCGGGGGTCGCGCGGCTTTCGGGCCGCGCGGCCCCTCGGCGGGTGGCTGTGTACGTGCCGTTGGCCTCGCCTCCCATGGGGATGACGGGGAGCGGTGAGCGGGAGCGCGCGGCGCGGCCGGCGACACGGGCCGTACAGGCGGTCAACGGCCTCACCGAGCGCTGGGCGGCGGAGCCGACGCTCTTCGATGTCGACGCGCCGGACGGGCCCTAGGGAGGGCGTGCGCTCCGGGATTCAGCCGTTCACCCCGCGCGCCCCGCACCTCCACTCCGGCCTCGCGTCCATACGGTCGTACGGTGAGCCTCTCGCGTACGCATCTCGCCGCCCCGCTGATCGCGGCGGCCCTCGTCGCCGCCGTACCGCCGCTCTCGTACGCGGAGACCGCGCGGACTGTCCCGTACCCACTCCCCCGCTCCGCCGCCCTCTGCGGCGAGGAGCGGGACCCCGGCTGGGCGCCCGCCGCCACGCGCCTCCCCGAACCCGCCGACAGTCACCACGCCTACACCGGCAACGGCTATCTCGGGACACGTGTGCCGCCCCTCGGCGCCGGGTACGACGAGCGCGGCGGCGCGACGGGCTGGCCGCTGTTCACGCCCCGCTACGACGGCGCCTTCGTCGCCGGGCTGTACGCGCACGAGCCCGCCACCACCGCCGACCGCCAGGTCCTCGCCGCCCTGCCGTCCTGGACGACGCTGGACGTACGGATCGGCGGGGAGACCCTGGGCCCGGAGAGCCGCGTCTCCCGCTACCGCCAGAGCGTCCTGCTGCGCTGCGGAGTGGTCCGTACGGCGCTGCGCTGGACCACGGCCGACGGCCGCGTCACCGACCTGACGTACGAGATCCTCACCGACCGCTCCGACCCGCACGCGGGCGCCGTGCGGCTGCGCCTCACCCCGCGCTGGAGCGGCGAGGCGACCATCTCCCCCGGTCTGGACTGGCGCGGCGCGCGCCGCCTCACGCGGACGGGCGGGGAAGCCGGGGGCACGGAGACGTTCCGCACGCTCGGCACGGACACGGCGGGCGCCGTCGCGACGACGCTGCGGCCGGACGTCCGTGGACCGGTCCAGGTCGAGGCGGACCGTACGTACACGCTCGTGAAGTACGTCGGCGTCGACACCGCCCTCACCGCCCCCGATCCGCGCGCCGCCGCGCGCGCCGCGTCCCGGCGGGCGGCCGCGCGCGGCTGGCGGGGGCTCTTCGCCGCCAACGCGGGCGCCTGGGCGCCCCTCTGGGACGCCGACGTCTCCGTACCGGGGCAGCCTGACCTCCAGGCGTGGCTGCGCGCGGCCCAGTACGGCCTGCTGACGAGCGCACGGGAAGGCGGCGGCGACAGCATCGCGCCGACCGGGCTGAGCAGCGACAACTACGCGGGCCTCATCTTCTGGGACGCCGAGACCTGGATGTTTCCCGGCCTGCTCGTCACCCGCCCCGAACTGGCCCGCCCGGTGGTCGAGTACCGCCACCGCACGCGCGCCGGCGCCGCCGCGAACGCCGAGAAGCTCGGCTTCAAGGGGCTGTTCCACTCCTGGACCAGCGGGGGGCGCGGCGAGCTGTGGACGGAATGCCAGAGCTGGAACCCGCCGCACTGCGTGACGCAGAACCACCTCCAAGGAGACATCGCGCTCGCGGTATGGCAGTACTACCTCGCGACCGGGGACCGCGGGTGGCTGCGTGAGCGGGGGTGGCCGCTGCTGAAGGGGAGCGCGGAGTTCTGGGCGTCGCGGGTCACCGCCAACACGGACGGCAGCTACTCGGTGAAGGAGGTGGCGGGCCCCGACGAGTACAGCAACGGCGTCACGGACGGCGTCTTCACCAACGCGGGCGCGGCGACGGCGCTGCGCAACGCCACCCGCGCCGCCGCGCTCGTCGGGGAGGCCGCTCCCGCGCGCTGGTCGGAGATCGCCGACCACATCCGTATCCCGTACGACGCGAAGCGGAAGATCTACCTCCAGTACGCGGGCTACACCGGCTCGCGGATCAAACAGGCGGACACCGTGCTGCTGACGTACCCGCTGGAATGGCCGATGCCGGCGGGGGCGGCCGCGGCCACCTTGGACTACTACGCGGAACGGACCGACCCGGACGGCCCGGCGATGACGGACTCGGTGCACGCGATCGACGCGGCGGCGATCGGGGAGCCGGGCTGCGCGGCGTACACGTACCTCCAGCGCTCGATCAGACCGTTCGTACGGGGCCCTTTCGCGCTCTTCTCCGAGGCCAAGGGCGACAAGGCAGGCGCGGACGATCCCCTGTCGGGCTCCCCCGCACAGGACTTCCTGACAGGCAAGGGCGGCTTCCTCCAGGTCTTCACGCACGGGCTGACGGGCCTGCGGCTGCGGGAGGACGGCGTACGGCTCGACCCGACGCTGCCGCCCCAACTGGCGGCCGGGGCCGACGTGCGGGGGCTGCGCTGGCAGGGCCGTACGTACGACGTCCTGATCGGCGCCCGGGAGACGACGGTACGGCTGACCTCGGGCGCCCCCTTCACCCTCCACACCCCCACGGGCCCGAGGCGCCTGACCTCAGCCCTCACCCTCCCGACCCGCCGCCCGGACCTCACCCCGACGACCAACGCGGCCCGCTGCCACCCGGCGACGGCATCCTCGGAGGAGCCGGGCCTGTACGCGAACGCGGCGGTGGACGGCAGCCGGGCCACCTCCTGGGTCCCCACCACGGCCACCGCGACCCTGACGGTGGACCTGACCCACCCGACCACGATCGCGGCGGTCACCCCGCACTGGACGACGCCGACCCCGCCGTCGTACCAAGTGGAGACGTCCACGGACGCCACGCACTGGCAGCCCCTCCACCCGGGCGCACGGACGCGACACATCCGCCTGAAGCTGACCCAAAGGCCCACATCGGAGCCAACCAGAACAGGTGTCAGGGAACTGACCGTCACCCGCACCGCACGTCCCTGAAGCCGGCGTGTGACGCACCGTACGAACGGCTGTGTGCGAACGCCCAGTTCGAGGGGCGAACAGTCGACGGGTCGCCTCGATGGGTGTTAAATGATCGACTTGGCCATCGAGGAGTCAGGGGTGAGCCAGTCGCTGACGGGCCATGAGTTGACGGGTGAGCGACAGGGGAGCGTGTAGCCGTGGCTGGAAACTACTCGGCCGACATCCAGGCGATCCTCGCCGGATCGAAGCACATCGCCGCCGCCGTCTCGTACGGCGAGAGGATGGTGCCCAACTTCGAGCAGGACAGCGAGGGGTACTCGGGCTGGTGGGGTGACGAAGGTGGCGACGACCTCTTCGCCAATCAGGTCGGCGAGCAGGTCAGGGACGAGCAGGAACGTGTGATCACGACGGCCAACGCCATCACCGAGGGGTTCCTTGCCCTGGTCGACGCGGTTGCCGGAGAGGCCCAGAACGTGCAGAGGCCGCAGGAGTTGGCGCTGGACGACATCACCACGCACGGTACGGAAAGCGAATCAAGGCGCTGAATGGCGATCATGTTCCCTCCCGCTCTGCGGGAGTTCATCGAGATCTGGGTGGGCGCCAACGTCGCCACCGGTAATGAGGACAGGGGCTACGACAGCCGCAGTGCCTACAGCCGGCTGGCCGACGACATCGAGGCGCTCTCGGATGCGATGAAGTCCGCCGTCGCCACGGCGGGGGACTCGCTTCCGCCCAGGATCGCCTCGGAGTTCGTCGCCGCGGTGAAGACCTTCGTGGACGACGGGGGGCGGAACCACCTCCAGGACTTCTCGACCGAGATCCGGGCGACCGGGCGCCGTCAGGTGGACCGCTCGATCCAGCTCTCGGAGAGCAAGTACCAGATCCTCCTCGAGTTCATCTTCATGAATCTCGAACTCGCCCTGATCGCCGCGCTCGCCGTGTTCACCGGCGGCACCTCGGTGACCCAGATCGCCGTGGTCAAGGCCCGCAGCGCGCTCGCCATCCTGCTGGTCCTCCAGAGACTGGGACGGGCCGTCCCCACGCCGCTGTCGGCGCTGTTCGAGGCGATCCAGGAAGCGTTCATCACCTTCGCCGCGCAGGTGATGTCCATGACGCTGCCCGACGTGCCCGACCGGCGGCGCAAGGGCTTCGACTGGGGGGACATCGGGCAGTCGGCGGTTCTCGGCGCGCTGGCGGGGGCGTTCGGCGGCTTCTTCTCCCAGGCGACCGCGCCGTTCTTCAAGGACTTCTTCAAGAGGAACCCGGGATGGAAGGAGGTGTACGAACTTCCTCACACCTTCATCAACGAGGGCCAGGCCGAGACCTTCGCGACGACGTTCACCAACCTCTTCTTCCTCGGGACGTTCGCCGTCAATCCCGCGACGTTCGTGAGCGCCGGACTCAGCGGGGTTTTGTTCGAGGGCGCTTCCGACGTCGCGGGGTACGGCGGGAAGTGGGTCAACAAGACGTTCTTCCCGGAGCTCAACTGGGGCCGGGGTGACGTCAATTACGGGGCGGACGGCGGTGGGGGCGGGCGCGGTGCGGACAACGACCCGCCGGCCGGCCACTCTTTCGACCCCCTGCCCCGCCCCTACACGGTCTCTGCGTACGAGAACCCCGAGAACTGGGACGCTCCCGATCCCGTCGGGACGGCGAACGGACCTGGGACGGGTCCCTACGTGGCGCCGTATCGGTCCGACCCGGACTACGACGACGACACCGCGTCGTTCGTCAGCGATCTTTCGTCCAGTTCCAGTTCCAGTTCCGCTTTCGATTCCGGTTTCGATTCCGATGTGGACTTCGGTCCCTACAGCTCCTACAGCGACACCTCGTCCGTAAGTGACTACGGCTCCGACTTCGCCGCCTATCCACCGCCGGGGCCGTTCTCCACCACGGGCCCGGGTGCGACGACCGGACTCGGCATGGGCGGTGCGGTCAAGCACTCCCTCCCTCAAGACGCCGCCGTCAGAGACGTGTGGGGGGATTCCAGCAGCGAGTCCATCGCCTCCGTGCTCAACCCTCCGGGCGTTCTGGGGGACTCCGGGAACAACCCGTACGCCGACGTGTTGTCGAACTTCCCCTCCACCGCGGGCTCTTCGACCCCCTCGGCCACGGAGTTCGTGAGCGAGCGGACGGCGGACGTCGACATGGGCGAGGACGCGGACGCGGATGCGCTCTCCGGTCTTCCCTCCGATGCTGAACGCGCCGCTCAGGACCCGGCGGACCGGCAGTCGCCGGATCTCCCCACGCAGGCGAAGGGCCAGCAGGCCGGCGACAGCACCACCCCTGCCCCGCGGACCGGATCGAGCCCCGGTACGGAGGAGCAGGCCGCATCGGACCTCGCTGCCGAGGAGGACGCCTCGGCCGACGCCGCCGTGGCTCCGGCGGTGCACGCCACGCCGACCGACCTCGCCTCCGCCCCGCACCGTCCCCTGGCCGGGGCACAGCAGCCGGGAGCCGGCCCGGGCGCCACAACCACCCAGGGCGACACGCTCCCTGATGAGGCATCAGGCCTTGTCCCGGAATCGGAGGAGTCGGCCCCTACGACGTCGGGTGACGTCGGCACCACCACCGGCATACCCGACGGCGGCTCCAGTACGGTCGACGCGCAGGCCACAGCCCCGCAGGGCCGGGAGGAAACACCGCCGCCGTATCGGGCCGTGCCGACCGAGTCCGAGGCGCCCCCGACCGTACCGACCATATCCACGGCTTCCGCCGACGCGACCGTGACGGGGTCGGAAGAGGCCGGCGGGGCCCTCGGGGCGTCGCCCGTCCCACCGCTTTCCGACGACGCGAAGCTGGATGTCGGCCGCGGGTTCAGCGCCGTCATGCGGGAGATCGGGCATCCCGTCGTTCTCGCGGGCGAGGACCTGGGCAGGGTGCAGTTCGAGAACCCGCGCCCCCTCGGCACCCTGGAGTTCCAACTCCCGGCAGGGGCAGGCCCGTTCGCCGATGACATCCACCAGGCCATCGCCCAGCGGTTGCCCGGGGTGTCGCCGGACGCCCTGCGCGTGGGCGCGGACGGGCGGTCGCTGACCGGAGTGGTCCAGGGTGCGGAGATCAGCGTCGGCACCGCCCCGCACTCCTTCGCCGACACCACCGAGACCGACGGCTTCACCGTCCCCGCCGTCACCGAGTCGCTGGCGGACATTGCGTACGCGCTGGCCCTCGCCACCGACGAGCGGCAGCGTGCGAGGGACCTGTTCGATCTGCTGTGGGGGCTGTCGCACGCCCCGGCCGGCCACCCGCTCCCGGCCGCCCGGCTGGAGGCCCGGCACGGCGACGCCTACCGTGCCGCACGCCCCGCCGGGGCCGCCCCCACACTGACCGCCCGGCTCAGCGAGTTGCTCGACGGGGTCGCGCGGAACGCCGACACCCGGTCGGTGTACGAGGCGGCGTGGTCGGCCCTCGGCGCCGTACCGAACGACCTGACGCTGCTCAACGACCAACTCACCACCCTCGCCGACGCCTTGCGCGCCTCCGAGGCGACGGCCTCCGGCCCGGTGGCCTCCGACGCGGTCGCCCCCGAAACGATGGCCCCCGACGAGTCCGCCGTACGGGAGGCCGAAGCGGAGCTGGCCCGTGCCGAACAGGCCCTCCGGGAAGCGGAGTTGCTGCCGACCGCTGAGCAGGTGCGGCAGGCGCGGCTGGCGTGGAGGCAGGCGCGCGCCGAGGCCCGGAGCATCGAGCGGACGGCCACGGAGAGCGGTCCCCAGCCGGGCCTGGAGGACGCTGAGAACGCTGCGGACGCTCAGGAGCGTGCCGCCATCGCCCATGAGCAGTTCCTCGGCCTCCAGCGGCGGTACGAGGGCGGCGCGGCGGCCCTCAGCGACGCACGGGCCGCGCTTTCCACGGCTCGTACGGCGGTGGACACCGCACGGGCGGCCCAGGAGGAGGGCCGTCCGGAGACCGACCGCGCCGTGGCCGAGGAGCGGCGCAGGGCCAGGGTGGTGTCGAGCCGGGCACGGTTCCGCGACGACAACCCGAACGGGTTGAGCGACGGCCGGCAACCGACCCCGGCCATTCCGACCACCCCTGTCAGCCTGGCCCTTCCGGCCACCCCGAACGGCCCGGCCACCCCGGTCGGCCCGGCCGGCCAGGACGAGACGGACGAGCTCCTCGTCTTCGCGCCGCCCGCCGGGCCGCCCGCCGTCTCTTCCACGGGGCCCGCTCCCACCCCCACCCCCACGCCCGCTCCCCGGACCACATCGGGTGCTTTCACCGGTGCGTCCGACCCGTTGCTGTCCGCGCAGACCTTGATGGCAGGCCCGTCGGCCGCGCGCCAGGGGCGGAACTGGACGGGGAAGCCGGTGGGTCGGGTACGGCCCGATCGGCTACGGGTCATCGAGACGCGGCCGGCAGTGCTGGCGAAGATCGTGTCCGAGGAGGACGCGCCCTGGCCCGATTCGACGTACGTCATCACGGCGGACGGCGACCCCGGCGGGATGCGCGTGTCCGACGGCCGGGTGCTGGACACGGAGACCCTGGCCGAAGTGCTCCTCGCCGACCCCGAGTTGGCCCGGCTGCCGAAAAGCGTACCGCTGCTCCTGGCCGTACCCTTCGCCCAGCGCTCCCTCGATCTCCAGCAGTTGGCGACCAGGCTGGACCGGCGCGTGGTCGGCCCCAGCGGTGACGGACGCCTGGTCCGTGACGGGTCGAAGAACGAACACCTCCCCGTGCTGGTCGACCGCGCCGCCGACAAACCGGTCGGCCTCTGGGCACCCTTCGATCCCCTGGGCACAACGCTGCCGTACGAGGACCGTCAGTGGACGGCCCTGGACGGGACCACGTTCCGGGACAGCGACGTGGACAGCCGGCCCCTGGTCTCCGGCGGGCACAAACAGCGATTCGGCCGGATCTCGGTGCAGGGCGGACACCTGCGGGAGTTCGAGCACCGGTTCAAGTCGTACCTCGACATGCGGCGCCTCGTGCACAAGATTCCGGCCGGCGCCGACCACCAGGACGGCGAGATCGAGGAGCTGACCCCCGATCCGGCGGTCTACGTCTACGCCGCTCACGGGAGTCCGGGCCGTATGACGCTCGCCCTCCGCGACGGCAGGACCGTGTGGTTGGGCAAGCAGGACGCCTCGCGTTACGTCGCCGGGCTGCGCGAGGTGCGCCAACTGCCCCCGGGCCACCGGCTGCACCTGGAGATCTGCTGGAGCGCGTCGGACGGCGACCCCCGGCAACAGCAGCCTCATCACGGTCCGCGGCCTCACGTCGACGACCCCTGGGCCGACGTTCCGTTCGGTCAGTACGCCGCCAACGAGAGCAGGCTGGAGACCACTTCGGCGACGAGACAGACCGGCATGACGAGCAAGGACCGCGTGCTGATCGCCGGGGCCGACGGGGAAAGAGGCCGTCGCGTCACGTTCCCGCCCGAGCCGCTCGAACACGAGCTGGACGGGCCGGCACGTGACGCCGGTCTGCACACGGGCCCGGGTCCCGTACCGGCGGAGACGCGCGCCACCACCCTGCGGTTGATACGGGGACTCCGCAGCCTCTTCGGCAACAGCGTCGAGCAAGACCGCGGCGTGCCGGGCGGACGGTACGAACGGCTGCTCAGCGGCATCGGCGCCCTGGAAACGATGCGTGCGAACGACCCGGCACTCGGCGGGGTCACCCCGCTGCGGGAGGACATGTTCACCTTCTACGCCCAGCAGCACAGCGGGGGAATCGCGGACACCGCCGCCTTCGAATCCCTCCTGGACTTCGCCCGCGACCGCGTCCTCGCGAACCCCGGCGCACAGCTCAGCACGGAAATACCAGCACCCGCCCTGAACGTAACCCTCAACGAACTCGGCACCTCCGGCGAAGCCCTGCTGCGTACCGTCCAGTCACTCCCCACAGCGGCGGCGGCGACCCCCGGCCAAGTGGCCTCCACCCTCTGGGCGATGGTCCGGGCCGGGAAGACGCTCTTCAACGAGATCCCCCCGGCCGACCGGGAAGCACACGGCCGCAGCGTCCTCCACCTCGACAACACCGACCCGTGGGACCTGCCGAAACAGAAATCACTCTGGGCCCTGACCGCCAAGGCCCTCACCGAGGGTCTGGACGTCACCGACCCCCACCTGCTGGCCGCCTACCACTTGCGGCAGACCGGTGCGTTCGGCCCGGCCGCGCTGCTGTGGCAAGGGGAGAACGTCCAAGGCGTCTATTGGAGCGACACTCCCGCGCCTGCGGGGATCAACTGGCGCACCGTGCGCCAAATGACAAACGGGACCAGCGGGACCAACGGGACCAACGAAACCGGCGGAACCACCACCCAACAGGTCGTACCGGAGTGGGCCGGCCCGGGCATGCCCAACCCCCTCCTGAACCTGATCAACGTGGACCAGGCCGGGACCATCGTCCTGCACCTGCCCGGCCGCCCTCCGCTCCCGGTGTCCGACGACGAGTTCCTGGCACTGCTGGACCTGGACCCGGCACTCCATACCACCCCGTTGGCCACTCCCGTCCTCTTCCTGACCTCCGGCCCCGGCACCCTGAGACCAGAGCTGGTACAGCGATTCGCCCAGCGCACCGGCCGCCCCGCCTTCAGCTACAGCGCACCCCTCACCCTCACCGCCCCCGACCCGTCGGCCCCGCTCACCATCGTCGCCCCCCTCGACCCGGCCACCCAGGCCCCCGGCCACTGGACCAAGGCCACCCGCCAGCCGGCCAACCCGTCCGGGGAGTCCACCGCGCCCTCGGGCTCCATCAGCATCCTGGGCCCCACCGATCCGCCCGATCCGCTGCTGGCGGCCGAGACCCTGATGCCTGGGCCGTCGGGCGCGCGACAGGGCCGTAACTGGACGGGCAAGCCCGTGAGCCGCGTGCGGCCCGGCCGGGTGCGGCTGTACGAGGTCCGCCCCGGTCGGACGCCGCTCATCGTGTCCGAGGAGGACGCGCCGTGGCCCGATTCGGCGTACGTCGTCGCGGGCCAGGGCGAGAACGGGGGTGTGCGGGTCCCCGACGGCCGGGTGCTGGACGCGGAGGCGCTGGCCGACGTGCTGGCCGCCGACCCCGAGTTGGCGTCGCTGCCGGCGGACGTACCCGTGGTGCTGGCCGTCCCGGACATGGGCCGCCAGTATCTGGACGGGGTGGCCCGCCGACTCGGCCGGAAGGTGTGGGCACCCAGTGGTGAGGGACGTCTGATCCCCGACGGCACGGGTGACGGGCATGTTCTGGGGCTGGTCGACCGTGACGCGGACCTGCCGTACGGCGCGTGGGTGCCGTTCGATCCGACACCCAGGACGGCGGCGCCGTTCGAGGACCGTGAGTGGACGGCACTGGACGGCACGAAGTTCCGTGACAGTGACGTGTATACGCGGCCGTTGGTCTCGAAGGACCACGAGCGGTACGGCGTGATCTCGATCCCGGACCGCGACGCGCTGCGGCGGCGGGAACAGCGGTTCAAGACGTTCCGGGAGATGCGGCGACTCGTCCATCTGGTGCCGGCCGGTGGCGACCGGCACCACGGGGAGTCCGAGGAGGTGACCCCGGATCCCGCGATCTACGTGTTCGCGGGTCATGGGAAGCCCGGTCTGCTGGCGCTCGCGCTCCGCGACGGCCGGATGGTACGGCTGGGCAAGCGGGACGCCGCGCGTTACATCGCCGGGCTGCGCGAAGTGCGTGAGCTGCCGCCGGGGCACCGGCTGCACGCGGAGGTGTGCTGGGGCGCCTCGGACGGCGACCCGGCGCGGCCTCCCCTGGACACCGCTCCCGCGCCGCATGTCGATGATCCGCTGGAGGACATTCCGTTCGGTCATGTCCTGGCGAACGAGAGCCACATGGAGACGTCGGCGGCCACCCGGTCGACGGGCCTGAACGACGATGCCCGGGTGGTGCTGGACGGCGCCGGCGGTGAGCGGGGGCGCCGGGTCACCTTCCGTTTCGACCCGTCGGATCCCCAGTTGGACCAGCTGGCCCGCGACATGGATCTGCACCAGGGGCCGGGTGAGGTGGCGCCGGAGACACGCACGACCACGCTGCGGCTGGTACGGGCCCTGCGGACCACGTTGGGCAACAGGTTCGAGGACAATCCGTTCCGGTACCGGCAGGCGCTCAAGGGCATCGGCGCGCTGGAGACGATGCGCGCGAACGACCCCGACCTGAGGAACCGCACCCCGATCCGTCTGGACATGCTCGATTTCCTGACCGAGGCGTACACCGGGAAGGCTCCGGACGCGGCCGGCCATCTGGCACTGCTCACCTTCGCCCGCCAGCAGATCGCGGCGGATCCGCGTGCCGAGCTGAGCAAGAAGATCGACTCACGTGCCCTGCGACTGGCTCTGGGCCAGTTCGCCACCAGCGGTGAAGCGGTGGTGCGTGCCGTGAAGGCCCTGCCGGGCCATGCGCCGGTACGCCCCCGAGAGGTCGCGTCCGCCCTGTGGGCGACCGTCCGTGCCGCGCAGCGGATCGGGCAGGTGCCGGTGCCGGACCGGGAGGCGTTCGGCCGCAAGGTGCTGCATCTGCCCGGCACCGAGACCTGGGACCGGGCGGCGCAGCAGACGCTGTGGGAGCTGACGGCCAAGGCCGTCGCCGAGGGCACGGACGTCACCGACCCCGACCTGCTGGCCGCCTACCACCTGGAGCAGACCAGCGCGTTCGGCCCGGCCGCGCTGCTGTGGCAGGGGCAGAACGTCCAGGGCGTCAACTGGAGCGGCACGCCCGCGCCCGCGGGGGTCAATTGGGGCAGCGTGCGGC
Source organism: Streptomyces sp. NPDC087420 (assembly GCF_044744165.1). NCBI lineage: Bacteria > Bacillati > Actinomycetota > Actinomycetes > Kitasatosporales > Streptomycetaceae > Streptomyces > Streptomyces sp. NPDC087420. The sequence goes on along the minus strand of NZ_JBIUXU010000016.1, from coordinate 159,389 downwards.
GGATGACGCTGGGGCCGGGCGGGACCACCGTTCAGCAGATCGTGCCGGAATGGGCCGGCCCGGGGAGGCCCGCCCCCCTCCTGAACCTGATCCACGTGGACCAGGCCGGGAACATCGTCCTGCACCTGCCGGGCCGCACCCCGCTCCCGGTGTCCGACGACGAGTTCCTGGCACTGCTGGACCTGGACCCGGCACTCCGTACCACCCCCTTGGCCACTCCCGTCCTGTTCCTGACGTCCGGCCCCGGCACCCTGAGGCCGGAGTTGGTACAGCGGTTCGCCCGGCGCACCGGCCGTCCCGCCTTCGGCTACAGCGCGCCGCTGATGCTGACCGCGCCCGATCCGTCGGCCCCGCTCAACATCCTCGCCATCCTGGACCCGGCCACGAAGACCCCCGGCCGGTGGACCGGAGCCACCCGGCAACCGCCCTCGTCCACGCCACCTGCGGCCTCGTCCGAGGCCGACATCTTCGCCCCCACCGAAGAACCCACCGAACCTGCCGACCCGCAGCCGGTCGACCCGTTGCTGTCGGAGCGGACCCTGATGGCGGGTCCGTCGGGTCCGCGGCAGGGGCGGAACTGGACGGGCAAGCCGGTGGGCCGGATGCGGCCCGATCGGCTACGGGTCATCGAGACGCGGCCGGGCGTGCTGGCGAAGATCGTGTCCGAGGAGGACGCGCCGTGGCCCGATTCGGCGTACGTCGTCGCGGCGGACGGTGACTCCGACGGGGTACGGGTCCCTGACGGCCGGGTGCTGGACACGGAAGCGCTGGCCGAGGTGCTCCTCGCCGACCCCGAGTTGGCGCGGCTGCCGAAAAACGTACCGCTGCTGCTGGCCGTACCCTTCGCCCAGCGGTCTCTTGATCTCCAGCTGCTGGCGACCCGGCTGGACCGGCGCGTGATCGGCCCCAGCGGTGAAGGGCGTCTGGTCCGTGACGGGTCGGGGAACGAACACCTTCCCGTGCTGGTCGACCGTGACGCGAAGAAGGCGTTCGGTCTCTGGGTGCCGTTCGATCCCCTGGCGACGACGCTGCCGTTCGAGGACCGGGAGTGGACGTCGCTGGAGGGGATCACGTTCCGGGACAGCGACGTGGACACCCGCCCCCTGGTCTCCGAGGACCACGAGCGGTTCGGCCGGATCTCGATGCGGGACGGCGAGAGCCTGCGGAGGTCGGAGCAGCGGTTCAAGTCGTACCTCGACATACGGCGGATCCTGCACAAGGTCCCCGCCGGCGCCGGCCTTCAGGACGGCGAGATCGAGGAGATAACCCCTGATCCGGCGGTCTACATCTTCGCCGCACACGCGAAACCCGGCCGGATGGCGCTCGCCCTCCGCGACGGCAGGACCGTGCGGTTGGCCAAGCGGGACGCCTCGCGTTACATCGCCGGGCTGCCCGAGGTACGCCAACTGCCCCCGGGCCACCGGCTGGGCCTGGAGATCTGCTGGAGCGGAGCGGACGGCGACCCGCGTCACAATCATCCCTCGACCCTGCCGGTGCCCCACGTCGACGACCCCTGGAGCGACGTACCGTTCGGTCAGTACGCCGCCAACGAGAGCAGGCTGGAGACCGATTCGGTCACCACGCAGACCGGTATGGACGGCATCCGGCGCCTGGTCGTCGCCCCGGCCGACGGGGAGAAGGGCCGCCGCGTCAGGTTCCCGCCCGAGCCGCTGGAACACGAGCTGGACGGGCTGGCGCGTGACGCCGGTCTGCATACGGGCCCGGGTCCCGTACCGGCGGAGACGCGCGCCACCATGCTCCGGCTGGTACGGGGACTCCGCGGCCTCTTCGGCAACGGCGTCGAGGCGGACCGGGGCGTGCCGGGCGGGCGGTACGAACGGCTGCTCAAGGGTATGGGCGCACTGGAAACGATGCGGGCGAACGATCCCGCGCTCAGCGGGGTCACGCCCCTGCGCGAGGACATGGTCACCTTCTACGCGCAGGAACACAGTGACGGCATCGCCGACACGGCCGCCTTCGAAGCCCTCCTGGACTTCGCCCGCGACCGCGTCCTCGCCGACTCCGACGCGGAACTCAGCACGGAGATACCGACACCGGCTCTGAAGGTGACCCTCGCCGAACTCGCCACGTCGGGCGAGGCCCTGCTGCGTTCCGTCCAGTCACTCCCCTCAGCGGCGGCGGCAACCCCGGGGCAGGTGGCCTCCACCCTCTGGGCGATGGTCCGCGCGGGAAAGCTGCTGTTCAACGAGATCCCCCCGGCCGACCGGGAGGCACACGGCCGCAGCGTCCTCCACCTGACCGACGCGGACCCGTGGGACCTGTCGAAGCAGAAGAAGATCTGGGCCCTGGCCGCCAAGGGCCTCGCCGAGGGGCACGACGTCACCGACCGCGACGTGCTGGCCGCGCACCACCTGAGGGGTTTTGCCTTCGTCAAGGTCAATCTGCTGCGGCAGGGGCAGGTGATCCAGGGCGTCAACTGGAGCGACAAGCCCGCGCCCGGGGGGATCAACTGGCGCAGCGTGGACCGGATGACGCGAGGTCCGGGCGGGAGCTCCGTCGAACAGGTCGTACCGGAGTGGGCCGGACCGGACATGCCCGCCCCCGTCCTCATCCTGATCCATGTGAACCAGGCCGGGAACGTGGTCCTGCACCTGCCCGGCGGGCCCCCGATCGAGGTGTCCGACGACGAGTTCCTGGAGCTGCTGAGGCTGGACCCGGCGCTGCGGACCACGGCCCTGGGCACTCCCGCGCTGTTCCTGACCTCCGGCCCCGGGGCCCTGAGGCCGGAACTGGTGCAGCGGTTCGCCCAGCGCACCGGCCGCCCCGCCTTCAGCTACAGCGCGCCCCTCGGCCTGACCGGCGCCGATCCGTCGGCCCCGCTCACCATCGTGGCTCCCCTGGAACCGGCCACCCAGGCCCCCGGCGAGTGGACCAGGGCCACCCGGCAGCCGGCCAACCCGTCCGGGGAGTCCACCGCGTCCTCGGGCCCCGCGACCATCTTCGGCCTGTCGGACCCGGAGGACCCGGCGGAGTGGGCGGAGTGGGCGAAGTGGGCGGAGTGGGCACAGACGCCGGACGTCTGGGCACGGGAGAACGCTACGGAGTGGGACGCGCGGACCGGTATCGCCTATCCGGCGCCGGTCCTGATCAACATGACCCCCGTCTCCGCCGACGACCGGGCGGACGACCGGCCGGACGCCCCCGACACCACCGGCACCACGGATGATCCGGGCTGGTCGGTCTCGTCCTGGCGCCCCGCCGGATCGCCGGACCGGACGCGCTTCGAGAGCCTGTACCGGGACCGTGAGTGGCGCCGCCGCAGTGTGGCGCTGGAGTTCGTGTTCGCCGGGCTGATGAGCCAGGTCGTCCCCTTCACCGAATCGGCCCGTGACGGGCTGTTCCGCATGTACGAGGGGCTGGCCGCGCGTCACGGCGAGGCGGCGGCGAGGCGCGCCTTCTTCGCCCCGGACGCGGCTCCGGCCGATCCCGCCGCCGCGCTGGAGCGGCTGCGCACCCTGCCGCCCGGTCCGCTCACGCTGGACGAGCTGATGACCGCGCTCACGTACGCGGCGTACGCGGGTGCGGAGTTGCCGGGCCCGCTGGCCGAGGCGCTGTCGCGTCCGGCCGGCCGTCGTGCCCGTTACGCACCCGGCAGTGCCTACCGCTCGGTGCACGACAGCCGTGGTTTCCGCCGGGTGGGCGGTGAGGACGGTCCCGCGTCGCGGCTGCTGCGTACCTACGCCGCCCTCGGCGCCTCGCCCGCCCAGCTGCTCGCGTTCCGCGGCGCGCTCGTCGCCTGGACGGTCCCGGCCGACCTCCAGTCGCTGCACGAGGTCCTGCGCGCCTCCCACCCGTTCGGGGTGGGGAACGCGGAGGAACGCGGCACGGTGCTGCGTGACGGGGCGGGGCTGCACAACTGGGTGGCGGACTCGGCGCGGAGCGCCGGCTTCCAGAGGTTCGATCCGTACGGTCATCTGATCCCGCCGCACCGCCGGCTGTACGGCGAGCGGATGACGTACGGGGCGGACGTCACCGCCGGCGAGCTGGATCTCCCGGGCGACCTCGTGGGGCTGACCGGTGCCGCGCTCGCCGGGACCCTCCCGTCCGCCACCCGCAGGGAGCGGGCGCTCCACGCGTGGCTCCGTACATACGGTGACGTGGGCATGCGCGCGCTGTCGCGCCTGGCACCGGCCCACCTGACCGCCGTCCATCTCTACGGCGGGCCCGACTACCGGCTGATGAAGGCGTTCCTCAACGGTGAGCGGCTGGGCTCGGGGATGGGCCGCCGCCTGGTACGGCTGAACGTCTGGTCGCTGACCAGGAACGCGGTGGAGCTCGACGCGCCCGCGTTCCTGCCGACGATGCTCCGCGCCCACCCCGACCTCGACGAGCTCTTCGACGACCTGCGGGCCGGGCCGGACCTGGAGACCCCGGGCCCCGAGGCGGACGAACTGCGGGGCCGTTCGGACGTGATCGCGGACTGGCTGTACGCGCGGATGCCGCTGCACGTCGACATGGCGATCGAGGCGCTGGAGATCCTGCCGCCGGTGAACGCCGACGTCTGGTGGGGCGACCGCGGGATACGGGGTCCGCTGGACGGGCCGCCGGTGGACGGGCCGGTCTACGGCCGGTCCACGATCACGATGCCGTTCTTCCGCAGCACGTCGCTGGTGCGCGACCGGGCGCACGAGTTCATGACGTGGAGCAAGCAACCGCCCGCCGGTTCCCACCCCGGTCTGGTGCACGTCCCGCGCTCGACGGCGCGGGAGATCACTCCCTTCGTGGCGTCCCTGTCGGAGGCGGAGGTCACGTATCCGCCCGGTGCCTTCTTCCGCGTCGCGGGCCGGGGCGTCGTCCGGGACGGCGAGGGGACGGTGCCGTACGAGTCGATCACCGCCCAGGAGGCCTCCTGGGGCGAGGTCCCGCGTCCCGCGCCGGCGCTGCGGGAGATTCGCGGGGAGGACGGCCGGGTTGTCGGTGCCGCGTCGTTCGACGACGCGGACTGGGCGGTCCGGCGGGACGCGTACGCGCGGCTGGACGGCGCGACGGGGTTCGTGTCGTGGGAGCGTGACGCGCGGGGCCGTCCGGTGGCGACGCTCAAGGCGCTGCCCGGTGGCGGGACCGCGGGGGGGACGTTCTTCTTCGCTTCGCACGGCGGCGCCGAGGGGCTGGCGCTCGCCGAGGACGGCGGCGGCGTCCTGCGGGACGACGGGGCTTACGCGGGGCGGCTGTTGGCGGGCGTACGGAACCGTGGTTTCCGTAGCGTGACCGTGCTGGCGTGCGGTCCCGGCGACACGCCCGGGAGCATGGCGGAGGCCACGGCGCGGGCCGAGCGGCTGGCGGACACGGTGGGCCTGCCGGTTCACCTGGAGGTGGGCCGTACCGCGGTGACGGTCGGCCGCGACGGCGGTCCGGCGCTGATCCACGCGCTGGAGGACTCCGAGGGGCGGGCCACGGGGTGGGTGACGGCGTATCCGGGCCGCGGGCGGACCACCGGCGCACCGGCCCCGGACACCGGGCGTCCGGTCGAGACCGGCTACCCGGCCTCCGGCCTGATCAACTCCGACACCGCCATGGACATGGACCTCGATCCCTTCGCCAGCTCGGCGTCGGAGCCCGAAGCCGAACTCGAACCCCCCTACGACGCGTCCGAGTCCGGCGAAGTGTCCGACGCCGACTCCTTCAACTCCGCCGACTCCGAGGACAACTCGTACCTTCAGATCCCGTCCTGGCGGATCACCGGCGCGCCCGACACCCCCCGTTTCATGGGCTACTACGGGAATCCCCACTGGGGCCAGAAGAGCCTCGACTTCGAGTTCACGCTCGCGCAACTCCTCGCCGCGCAGCCCGAGGTGACCACCGCGGTCCGCCAGACCGTGGGCCGCGCGCACCGGTTCCTCGTCGAGCGGTACGGGGAGGAGGCGGCCGCCCAGGCGTTCTTCCCGCCGGACGACCCGAGGTGGGCGGCACCGGGCGGCCCTCTCGCCCAACTCGTCGGACCGGACGCAACGGCCCCCCTTCCCCACCTGATGGGGGCGTACGCCAACGCGGTCTTCGCCAACACCGGCAGCCCCGCGACCGTCAGCCGCGCCCTGCCCGGCCGGATCCGGCACGCCGGACAGCCGCTGCGGAGGCTGAACTCCGCCGACCCCGCGAGCTGGCGGCGGCACGACGCCCTGGGCTTCCGTCAGGTGGCGGGGGTGAACGGCCCCGCGCTGTGGCTGCTCCAGGCCACCCAGGAGCTCGGAGCCACCCCCGCCGAGATGGCGACCTTCCGTACGGCGCTGATCGCCTGGACGGTCCTGGAGGGCATCCAGTCCCTCCACGAGGTCCTGCGCGCCTCGCACCTGATCGGTATGGGCGGCCCGGACGAGCGCGTCGCGACGCGGCGGGACGCCGCCCGTACGCACGGGTGGGCCAGGGACCACCTCGTCCCCTGGCAGCGCATCCCGGAGACCCCCCAGGGCCTCGTGGTCCGCGACCGGCTGCGCGCCCCCCACGTGGCGCTGTACAGCGAGGGCGTGCGCTACCCCCGCCAGGCGACCGACGGCCTCGCCGTCCCCGACGATCTGCAGACGATGGTCGACGTCCTTCTCTCCGGCGCCCCTCCGACGTCCCCCGACGACGAACGCATGGAGATGGCACGGGAGTGGCTGGCACGGTACGGCGAGGAGGGCCGGGCCGCGCTGCTGAAGATGTCCCCCGCCCACATCACCGCCCTGTTCATCTACAGCATGCCCGACTACCGGCTCATGAAGGCGCTCCTGAACGGCGAGCGGTTCGGACAGCACGCGAGCCGGTGGCTGGTGCGTTCCGTCGCCTGGACGCTGGTCTCGCGCGCCGTCTACGTCGTCTGGTCGCCCGGCTCGGGGCCATGGGAGAGCCACGTTCCCCTGACGCTGCGGACCCAGCCCGGTTTCCAGGAGATCCTGCAGGAGTTGGTGGACCTGCCCGATCTGGAACCCGGCCCCGAGCTGTCGCGGCTGCGCCGCAGGCTCGACGTGATCGGCGACAGCCTCCACGGTCAGCTGAAGGTGCACATCGAGATGGCCGTCGAAGCCCTCGAACTGCTCCCCCCGGTGCGGCGCACCGTCTGGTGGGGCGACCGTGGCGTACCCGGGTCACTGGCCCGGCCGTCGGCCAACTCGCCGTTGTACAACGGCGTGGTGATCTCGGTGCCGTTCTTCCGCAGCACCTCCACGGATTCCGGCGCGGCCATCGCCTTCGCGGTGGCCAGGGGCAGCGGGCCGTCGCACACCCACCAGGGGGTGTTCGAGATCCCCGAATCCCTGGGCAAGGAGATCGCCATGTTCTCCGCCTTCGGCGGCGAGTCGGAGGTCCTCTATCCGCCCGGTTCGTACTTCCTCTCCCAGAACCGGACCATCCGTACGTACGACGAGGGCTCGACGAGGCACACCTACGCGTACTCCGTGGTCGCGGACGCCACCGCCGCCCGGCCGCCGGCGCTGCCGAGGCCCACGGCCGACCCGGCCGACCCGGCCGACGGCGAGATCCTCCGTACCTTCTACGCGGATCCCCGCTGGTGGACGGTGAGCCGGGAGTACGAGAAGGCCCTCGGCGAGGTGCTGGCCCACGAGCCCGCGGTGATGGACGCGGCGCGTGCGGCTGTCCGCGTCCTGTTCACGTATCTGTCGCACCACCTCGGCGCCCCGACGGCGGCGCGCGCCTTCTTCCCCGACATGTCCGAGACGGACGACCCGCAGGCCGAGATGGACCTGCTGCTCGACGAGGACATGGCGGTGAGCCTACGGACGTTCGTGCTCGCGCTCGTCGACGCCGGCTACGCGTCCGCGACCCAGGGGGCGGGGCCCTCGCTCAGCCGGCTGTGGGCGGACCGCCCCGAGCTGAACGTCCAGCACCAGCTCACCCTGATCGAGGACGCGACCCCGCACCGGCGTTCCGGCCCCTGGTACCTGGACCGGCACGACCGGCTGGGTCACCCCGTCGGCAACGGCCGCGCGACGGGCGTCGCCTGGCTGCTCCGGGCCTTCGGGAACCTGCCCGGCACCGACCCCGCCCTGCTGCTGGGACTGCGGAACGCCCTGCTGGCGGACCGGCTGATGTTCGGCGAGCACTCGCTGGCCGAGGTGCTGGAGGCCGCGCAGTCGGCCGGGGTACGCGACGAGGCCGAGCCCGAGCCCAAGGACGTCGAAGCGGCCCGGCTGTACGCCTGGGCGGACGCCGTCTTCGCGCCCGCACGGCGCATCGAGTCCGAGCCCGAACTGCGCACGGCGTACGCGGGCGACAGCACTCTGCGCGAGCGGCTGCGCCTGCCCCACCAGCGCATGTACCAGCAGCGCACCACCTGGCTCGCGCCCTGGATCACCGGCAACGCGGCCGAGCCCGCCGCCATCACCCAGCTCGCCGGTCTGGCGGGAAGCACCTGGAGCGCCGAGGATCTGCGGACGCTGCCGTGGCCCACGGGCCCGGCGGCCAGGGAACGGCGTTCCGCGCTGCGTGACTGGCTGCTGCGGCACGAGAGCCAGGCGCTCCTGCGCAACGTCACGGCGGCGCACGTGCCCGCGCTCTATCTGCTCAGCGGCGCGGACGCCGCACTGACCGACCCGCGGCTGACGACGGGCCCCGAGTCGCTGGACCGGCTGCGCCGGACGGCGGGCGCGCTGGTCGGCAGGCGCGTCGCCCAGGCCGCTCCGGACCAGGTGTTCCCGCTGACGCTGCTGCGCGACACCCGCTTGCGGGCCCTGGTGCGGCAGGCCAGGAACGTACCGCCGACGACCCCGCACCGACCCGCCGTACTGGCCCAGTTCGGTCAGCGGGCGGCGGCGCTCGCCGCCGAGCTGGCGCCCGGGATACGCGAGGATCTCGTCCTCCTGCGGCGCATGGGGCGCGAAGCCCTGCACCTGCTGCCGCCGGTGGACGCGCCGGTGTACTGGTCCGCCTGGGAGGCCGGGACCCTGGAGGAGGCCCAGGACGGGCCCATGGCGGGACTCTCCTTCACCGGTCCGCCCTTCCACACCGCCTCGACCTCGCGGAACGTCGGGCTGCGCATGCTGCCGGGGCCCCCGCCGCAGGGGGACAGCCATCCGGTCCTGTACGAGGTACGCCGGTCCTCCGCGCGGGACATCGCGCCGTTCAGCCGGACGCCCGCGGCGCGGCAGGCGATGTTCCCGGAGGAGACCCGTTTCGAGGAGGAGTCCCGCGAGGTCCGGTACGACGCCTCGCTGGGCCGCAGCCACATGCGGGTGGTCCTGCGCGAGGTGGCGGCTCCGGCGCCGGAGTTGTGGGACCGGGAGATCCTCACCCGTCCCGTCATCGCTCCCGACGGCACCTGGTCCGGCGTCACCAGCTATACGGCGCAGGAGTGGTCGGAGCGCCAGGACGCGATCGCCCATCTGCCCGGGCTCACCTACTTCAAGTACTACGACACCGAGGCCGAGACGTGGGAGAAGGACCGGGTCCCCGTGCCCTGGAGCCGGGGCTCCCTGTTCTTCGCCGCGCCCGGCGACGGCCGGCTGGTCCAGGTGGGCTCCCCGTACGGGTCCAAGCTCGCCACCGCCGGAGAGGTCGGCGGCTTCCTGCGCGAGCTGCTGCGGGACTCCCCCGCCGGGGGGCGCGCCGCGCTCGTCGTCTTCGGCTCGCCCGCCGGGGCCGGGCCGCTGGCCCAGCGGATGGCCGACCGCACCGGGCGCGACACCGCCGGCTCCACGGTTCCCGCCGAGACCTTCGAGCGGGGCAAGGACGCGGACCCGCGGTACGGACTGGAACTCGAACGGGATCCGGAACTCCCCGCTCCGCGGTTCCTGATCCGCACCCCGCGCGACCAGGACGGCACCGAGGACGAGGCATCCCGTGATCCGTCACGGCACGCGGAGCGTTTCGCCGCGGTGTACGCCGATCCGCGCTGGCCGGAGGCCGCCCGCGGCTGGGAGCGGGCGCTGGGCCGCGCCCTGGCGGGCGATCCGCGGGTCACCGCCGCCGCTCGCGCGGCGCTGGGGGCCGTCCACCGGTTCAGCGTCGGCCAGTTCGGTGAGGCGGGGGCCGCGTCGGCGTTCTTCCCGGTCGCCGACGACGACGCGGGCGTGGACCTCGACGCCGCCCTGCGACGGCTGCTGGACCCCGAAGGGGGTGCCGGGCTGCCGGAGCTGATGGAGGCGTACGCGCGGGGTGTGGGGCTCACCGTATGGTTCACGCCTCCGGCGCCGGTGGACCGGGAGGGCAACTGGTACCGGGAGTTCCACCACGACCGGGGCTTCCCGTTGGGCCACGGCCCGGCCGATGCCGCCCGCGAGGCGCTGTCGCGCTACTCGCGGCTGGCCGGCGTGCGGCGGGCGGACGTCCTGGCCTTCCGGGAGGCCGTCATCGGCTGGCAGTTGTCCCTGGACCGCCACTCCCTGATCGAGGTCCTTCTCGCCTCCCACGTCCTCGGCCTCGGGGACACCGCCGAGCGGGCCGCGGCTCTCGGCGACGCGGTCCACCTCTACCAATGGGCGGACGACGCCCTGACCCCTCGTACCCGTTCCGACCCGGCCGGGCAGGACGGCGGTCTGCGGCTGCCGCACCGGCGGCTGTACGGCACCGGCGTCGGCCGGTTTCCCCCGGAGGCCACCGGGGCCGGTACGGTGCCCGACGGTCTTGTCCTCGCCGTACAGCGCGGGGAGAGGCTGCTGGGCGGGGAGTACGACCCCGACGAGCTGCCGGGACGCGAGGAGGCGCTGCTCGACTGGCGGCGGCGGCACGGCGGTTCACCGCTCGACGGTCTTGACCGCGCCCACGTCACCGCCCTCCACCTGCTGGGCGGTCCGGACGCCGCGCTGCTGGGCACGCCCGACCCGGTGGGGCGGGCCGGGTCCCTCGTCGCCGGCGAACTCCGCGGCGGTGGCTTCGCGTTCCCCGTCCTGCTGATGAACGACCCCGGCTTCCGCGGCCTCGCCGAGCAGGCCGAGGCGATCGAGGAGTCCGCTCCCGACCGCTCGGAGCGGCTGGCCGCGCTGCTCGTCGCCCTGGGGCGGCGGATCGGCGAACTGGCCCCCCGCATCCGGGCGGAGGTGTCCCAGCACAGCGCGTTCGGAGCCGAGGCGCTGGACCGGCTGCCTGCCGTGAACGCTCCGGTGTGGTGGGCGGGCTGGCTGCCGGGGGACCTGCCGGCTGGTCCCGAGGGCACGGAACCGTCCGATCCCGACGGCATGGAGCCGTCCGATCCTGACGGCACGGAACCATCCGATCCTGACGGCACGGAACCATCCGGTCCGCTGGACGGGGTCTCCACCTCCTCGTTCCACGTGGCGCGGCGCACCGAGGAGACCGCGCTGGACCTGCTGGCGTCCGGCGGCGATGCGCCGGCGGGCAGGCACCCGGTGCTCTTCACGGTGGAGCGCTCCTCGGGCCGCGATGTCTCGGTCTTCGCCAGGGACCCGGAGGACGAGCCGGTGGTCTACCCCGAACCGGCCGACTTCACGGTGCTGCGCCGCTCCCTCCGTACCCATCCGGAGACGGGGCGTCGGTACGAACACGTCGTGCTCGCCGAGACCGCCGCCACCCGCCGGGCCCTCACCGCCCCGCCCATGTCGTCCGGAGCCGAAGCCCCGGCCTCCGTGGCCGGAGCCGGGGCCGTGGCCTACCCAGAGCCGGACTTCTGGAACGCGCCCTGGGAGGGACACAACACCGCCCGGTCCCTGGACGGGACCGTGGTCCAGGAGATCCGCGCCGACGGGCGGACGGTCGGCAAGGCGTCGTTCTCGCGGCACGACTGGTCGTTGCGTGAGCGCCCGTACGGCCGGCTGCCCGAGGCCACCGCGTACACGGAGTGGAGCCGTGGCCCCGACGGGGAACGGGTGGCCCGCCGCCGCCCGCTGCCCGCCACGGGCCGTACCGGTACGTTCTTCTGGACGTCCCACGGCAAGGACAGCGGCTACGCCGTCGTCGGCCAGGACGACCTGCCCGTCGGCGCCGACAGCGAGAGGGTGGGGCGGCTCCTCGGCCCCGACCTGGCCGCGGCCGGCTTCACCAGCGTCACGGTCCTCGCGTGCGCCCCCGACGTTCCGGGCGACCCCGGCACGCTGGCGCGCGCCGTCGAGCGGGCGCGGGGTGTCGCGGACACCACCGGCCTGGACGTGTACATCAACTCCGGCGGGGTGGCGGTCACCCCCGGCGAGGACGAGGACGGCGGCGCCACGGCCGACATCCACCTCCTGGAGTCGGCCGACGGCAGCCCGACGGCCTGGCTGCGGGTCCCCCCGCGGACCGGCGGGGACATCGGCGAGGACGGGGCACGCGAGACTCCGGCCTCGGTTGTCGGCCCCGACGAACGTGCGCCGCGCGGCACTTACCGGCGCACCGGACCGTACGCCGCCGAACTCGACGGCACTGTCTTCGCGTTGCACGAGTCGCCCGGGCACGAGTCGCCAGGGGAGGGCGACCGGTCCGCCGACGGCGCCCTTCTGCTGGCCCTCCGGTACGCGGCGCCCGAGGCGCTGGCGAACGCTGGAATCGACACGCCCGCCGCCCTCCACGAGTGGCTGGGGCAGAACGTCACCGACGACGGCCTGTCGCGGGAGACGCCGCTTCCGCTGGACGCGGGCCGGATGATCCCGCTGACCCTGCTGGACGAGATCGGAGCGCGGACCAACGCCTCCCAGCGCATGGAAGCGGTCCTCCTCGGCAGTCAGCTCCCGGCCCCGGACGTCGACCTGAGCCCGGCCGAGCGTTTCCGGCTGCTGCTGCGGGACCCGTCGTACGGAGGTGAGAACGGCACGGGAGCGCTGGCGGACGCGGTGATGGCGGCGGCCCCCCGCGCGCTCGGCGTCGGGCTGGCCGTGGTGGGCGCGGACGGACAGGTGACGTTCCACGGCGGCGCCCGGGACGGCGTCACCGCGGAAGGCGGCACCCCGGACGACCACACCGCCGTGGACGCGCCGCCCGCCCTCCTCGTCCGCGACGGCGACCGATACCTCGCCGGGCTTCCGCACGGACCGGGCGACACCACCGCCGCGAGCGAGGCACGGGTGCGCCGGGTGGTGGAGGCCGTGTCCTCCGCGCCGGTGTCCGTACGGCGGCGGCTGGCGACCCGGCAGGCACCGGCCTGGATCGGGGCGCGGATCCGCTTCATGGAGGAGGCCGAGCGCTTCGAGGAGCGGCTCGGCCGGTACCTCGGCGACCACGAAGCCGCCAACGCCCAGCTCGGCGTGATGGTACGCGAGGTGTGGCAGCGTGCCGTGGCGGCCGGCCGCTGGGCGGAGCTGGGCTCGGCCGATCCCACCACCGACGGCGCCGTGGGCACCGACCGGGACCGTATCGAGGCCGTGGTGGAGTCGGGCAACCTGCGGGAGCGCATGGGCCTGCTGTGGATCGGCGCCCCGCATCCGGCCGGGGGGCTGATCTCCGACCTGCTCGGCACCCCCGCGCCGATGCCGCGGTCGATCATCGAGGAGTACGGCGAGCGGCTGCCGTCGGGCGCGATCAACGCCTACCGGGCGGTGCGCGCACAGACGCAGGGCATGCCGCCCGAGGAGCGGGCGCGCCTGCTCGCCGAGGCCGAGCGGCCGCTGCGGACGGCGGTGCGCCCCGATGCCGTACGGCCGCCGCTGAGCGAGGCCGAACGGGCGCTGATGCCGGACGAGGACCTCGCGTGGATTCCGGGGAGGAACCGCTGGGACTACGCCATGAGCAGCCGGTTCCAGGCCGCGACCGAGCCGACCGGCGGCCTGGTCCTGGCCGGCACGTCCGGCTCGTCGCAGCGGCTGATGACCCAGGCCGTGGCGATGCGCGACGTGTGGGGTCTGGACCTCGACCTGAGCCTGGTGCGGATCGCGTTGCTGGCGGAGATGCTGACGGCGGAACACCACTCCCTGCACGAGATCATGCGGGGCTGCCAACTGGTCTTCGACCAGCTGCGGGAGCGCGGCACCCCGGAGTCGCCGGATCTCGACTACATCGACAACTGGGGCCGCTACTGGCACATCGCCCCGCTGACCGAGGCCGAGCTGCGGGACCACGTGGCTGTCGACGGGAGGTTCCCGGACGAGCACGCCCTGGAGGCGACGGGATGGCCCGCCGGCGCCGGGCCGGACGGGCTCGACGACCAGGACAACCAGGACAACCAGGAAGCGGAATGGCTGGCGGCCTACGGTGACACCCTGGAGGACATACGGAATGCCCTGCTGACACTGGCTCCCGACTCCGTAACCGACTTCGCACCCGGCTCCGTACCGGGCTCCGTACCCGACTCCGACGACGGGCCCCTGACACCCGATCCGCTGGAGCGCCTGATCGACGACTGGTTCCGCGCGCGGAACCTGGAACCCGTCGGCTCCCTGGCCGAGAAGCTCAGCCAGATACTGAACGACCGCACGTAACACCCCCGACGAGGAGCCCATGAACGACAACCCCGCCACCGGAACCACCACCACCGCCGACGCCCCGCCCGTCCCCGAGGAGATCAAGGAGGCGGCCCGGCTCGCCCCCGACCACTGGCTGGGCATGGTCGACCCGGCGTGGTCGGGGAAGGGCGATCCGCCGAACTGGGCGGTGGTGGGCCAGTGGAGGTCCGGCCTGGACGGGGAGATCGAGGAGTGGCGCGCCAACGAGGAGTACCGCCCCTCGCCCCAGGCACTCGGCTGGCCCGCGCCGACCGACGCGGTGGACGAGGCGGTCCAGCTCGCGGCCACCGGTTACGGCCCGGGGGACGCCGTACCACGGTCACTCGCCGGCGCGGAGGTGGCGGTACTGCTCGCTCCCGACGGTGCCCCCCTGTCGGCCACCTCCCCCGACGGCACGTCGGTGGTCCCCGTCTTCACCTCCCCCACGTACCTGCACGCGGCGGGCCGCTTCGGATACGAGCTGATGCCGGTGACCGAGCTGGCGGACCGAATACCGGACGGACACGTGCTCTACCTCAACCCCTCGGGCCCGGTGAGCATGACGGTGGAGACGGAGGCGCTGCGCCGGGCGGCCGAGGAGAAGACGCGGGCGGAGGACGGCCCCCAGGAAGCCGCTGGGAAGACCGCCGGAGAATCGACCACCTGAGCGCAGAACTCCGCAAGCCACCCCCTCCTCCACCCCGCACATCGACGGAGTCTCACCCCATGACGACCCCCATGACGAGCCCTTCCGGCACCCCGGCCGACGAGCAACAGAACACCGCGCAGGCGGATTCCACGGGCGACCCCGCCGACGGACACTCGGACCCGCCGGGGACCCAGGGCGGCCCCGACGCGGTACTCAAGGGCCAGGAGGGCTTCCGGGAGCCGCCCGAGGATTACGTCAAAGCAGCCAGGGTGGCCCCCAACCACTGGCTGTCCGTCATCGACCGCCACTGGAACGGCGAGGAGGACGAACCCCCGCCGCCCTGGGCGAGCCTGGGGCGCTGGCGCAGCGACGAGAGCGGCGAGATCGTCGAGTGGGAGGCGAACGCCGACTACCGCCCCTCCCCCGACGCGTACGGCTGGGCCCCACCGGTCAGCCCCGTGGACGCCGCCGTACAACTGGTAGCCACCGGTTACGCCTCGGAGGAACTCTTCGCCCTGATGCTCGCCGACGCCGAGGTGGCCGTCTGCGTGGACGAGACCGGCGCCTTGTCGGTCACCGAAGCCCAGGACGGCACGGCGGCAGTCCCCGTCTTCTCCTCATCACCAAGCCTGGCGGAGGACAAACTGCCCCCGCACGAGGTGATGTCGATACCCGCCCTACTGGAAAGACTCCCGGACGGAAAAGAGGTCCTGTTCCTCAGCTCCTCCGCCCCGGTGGGCCAACTGGTCACAGCAACCGCCCTACGAGAGAGCAAGGCCGACCTGGAACGATACGAGCCAGAAACCGTCAACGACGCCCCGTAGACCGGCAACCGGCGACTGGGAAGCCGAGGACCGCGCCCTGTGGCCCGACGGTGGCCCGACGACCGCTCGGTGCTCTGCTGGTGGCTCCCCCACTTTCCGGCGACGGGATCACGCATGACTACCCACATCGAGAAACTCATCCAGCAGCTCGATGATTCGACCGGCCCGTCGTACGACGCCCGCGCAGAACTGATCGGCATCGGCTCCGACGCCATCCCCGCGATCATCGACGGACTGCCTTCCCTCGGCGGCTTCGGTCAGCTGACCGCCATCGAGGTCTTCGAGGAGGTGGGGGACCCACGCTGCGGCTCCGCTCTGATCGCACTGCTGGGCAGCGACGACCCAACCATCCGGGAATGGGCGGCGATGGCCCTGGCGGGCCTGGAGATCGGCGACGCGATCGAGCCCGTGCGCCAGGCCTATCGTGCCTGCCTGGAACGGGCGACCCCACCGGACTGGAGCGAGCCCGTCGGCATCCGCTGGGCCCTGACGGAACTCGGCGCACGCACCCCCGTCATACCTCCGCTCACCGCCCGCCTGGGCAACACCGCTGATCCCTCCAGCCCCGGCTGGCCCTCGGCACACTTCGAGGAAGTGATCAACGACCTCGCCGACCACGGCCAGGTGAACCTCTACTCCCAGTTCTGGCGGGTGGCCGGAGGCCGCACGTACGGCATCTCCGACACCGGCCTGGACTGGCAACTCGACTGGACCGCACCCTGGGCGCACCTGGTCGAAGAGGCGCGCACATGGTCCCTGCTGGAAGCCTCCGAGGACCCCGTTGGCGACGACATCTTCGTCACCCCCATCTGGATCGACCGTACCGACCTACACCCCGAGAGGTGACCGGTGCCGTTCCAGCACCCCGAGAGGACACACGCCGAACGCTTCGCCCGGCACCTCATCGGCGGCGAGGCGGCATACGTCCTTGGCGAGCTCGTCACAGGCCGACGAAGAGGCGTATCCGCTCCCCCGTGTCGGATTCATCCCGCATGCTGCGGACTCTGTGCGGACCGTAAAGGCCGCCCGACCCGCTCCGCCGCAGGTCAGACGGCCTTTCGCCGAACCTGTCAGACGTTGAAGCGGAACTCCACCACGTCGCCGTCCTGCATCACGTACTCCTTGCCTTCCATGCGGGCCTTGCCCGCCGCGCGGGCTTCGGCCACTGAGCCTGTCGTGACCAGGTCGTCGAAGGAGATGACCTCCGCCTTGATGAAGCCCTTCTGGAAGTCCGTGTGGATCACGCCGGCCGCTTCGGGGGCCGTGGCGCCCTTCTTGATCGTCCAGGCCCGGGACTCCTTGGGGCCCGCCGTCAGGTAGGTCTGGAGGCCCAGGGTGCGGAAGCCCACGTGGGCGAGGGTGGCCAGGCCCGGTTCTTCCTGGCCCACCGACTGGAGGAGTTCAAGGGCTTCGTCGTCGTCCAGTTCCGCCAGGTCCGACTCCAGCTTGGCGTTGAGGAAGATGGCCTCGGCGGGGGCGACCAGGGCGCGCTGGGCGTCCTTGAAGGTGTCGTCCGTCAGCTCCTCCTCGTCCACGTTGAAGACGTAGAGGAACGGCTTGGCCGTGAGGAGGTGCAGGTCGTGGAGGGGCTCCGCCTTCTCCGTGCCCTGGACCAGGCCCGCCGAGAACAGCGTCTCGCCCTTCTCCAGGATGGCCTGCGCCTCCTCGATGGCCTTGACCTTCGGCAGGACGTCCTTCTTGATGCGCGACTCGCGCTGGAGGCGCGGGAGGACCTTCTCCACCGTCTGGAGGTCGGCGAGGATCAGCTCGGTGTTGATCGTCTCGATGTCGTCCTTGGGCGAGACCTTGCCGTCGACATGGACCACGTTCTCGTCCTTGAAGGCCCGGATGACCTGGCAGATGGCGTCGGACTCGCGGATGTTCGCCAGGAACTTGTTGCCCAGGCCCTCCCCCTCCGAGGCGCCGCGGACGATGCCCGCGATGTCCACGAAGTCCACCGTCGCCGGGAGGATCTTCTGGGAGCTGAAGACCTCGGCGAGCTTGGTCAGGCGCGGGTCGGGTACGCCGACCACCCCGACGTTCGGCTCGATGGTGGCGAACGGGTAGTTGGCCGCCAGCACGTCGTTCTTGGTCAGGGCGTTGAACAGGGTCGACTTGCCGACATTCGGCAGGCCGACGATTCCGATCGTGAGCGACACGTTGGCGACTTCCTGGGGAGAGGGGAGAGAGTGCGGGGAGAGAGTGGGTGGAGCGTGGGAAGCCCAGTTTACGGGCGGCGGTTCGCGCTCCACGACGGGTTCCGGCGCCCCTCGGCCCGCCCGTACGCCTCGAACGCAACGCCAAGCTCGCCCAAAGGGCGTGTCCTGTGCCGGATTCGTCCCCCTCTGCCACCTACGTTGGTCCGGTGGACCAGCACAGGACACGTCAGCCCCAGCGCCGGATCAGGCCGGGGACACCCCCTTCGCCCCGGGGCGCCGTCGCGGAGGCCGCGAGCGTCCACCGGGTGCCGCCCGCGCCGGTACGGCGGGTTCCGCCGGTCGTCGTCACCCTGCGCGGTCTGCCCAACCCCCGGTTCACCGGGATCGGCGCCGGACTGTTCGCCGCCGCCGTCATGCTGTTCGTCGCGTTCGTGGACGAGCTGCTGTTCGACGGGGCGCCCTTCCCGTACGGATTCATGTTCCTGCTGGTGAGCGCCGTGACCGCGCTCTGGGTGCGGGAGGCCGACCTGGTGACCGCCCCGATCGGCGTACCGATCGCCTTCGCCGTCGGCACGATCCCGATCGCCGGCGGTACGGGTGGGTTCGGCGGGAACCTCATGGCGGTCGTCACCGCGCTGGCCGTACACGCGGGCTGGCTGTACGGCGGCACACTCATCGCCGGGCTCATCGCGTCCGTACGCAAGATCCGCCAGATGGGGCGCCGCCAGCTCGCCCGCGACGTGGCGGCCGCCGCCGCGAACCGGGCCGCCGGCAAAGGGGCGGGTGCCGTTCCTCGCAGGGCCGTACCGCGCGGGTAGCCGGCGGGCCTCCCACGCCGGTACGGCCCCGCCCGCCTACCTGCCCGCCGCCGCCATCGCCGCGCCCACGATCCCCGCGTTGTTCTGGAGCTCCGCCGGGACGATCTCGGCCTTGATGCCCTCGATCAGCGGAATGAACTTCTCCGCCTTGCGGCTCACCCCGCCGCCGATGATGAACAGCTCGGGCGAGAACAGCATCTCCACGTGCGCCAGGTACTTCTGGACCCGGTGCGCCCAGTGGTGCCAGCTCAGGTCCTCGTCCTCCTTGGCCTTCGTCGACGCGTGCTTCTCCGCGTCGTGGCCGTGCAGCTCCAGGTGGCCCAGCTCGGTGTTGGGCACCAGCTTGCCGTCCACGAAGAGCGCGCTGCCGATGCCCGTACCGAACGTCAGCAGGAAGACCGTGCCCTTACGGCCCCGCCCGGCGCCGAAGGCCATCTCCGCGACACCCGCCGCGTCGGCGTCGTTGAGGACGGTCACCCGGAGGTTCAGCTTGTCGCCGAGCAGCTGGCCCGCGTCGACGTCGATCCACTTCTTGTCGACGTTGGCGGCCGTACGGATCACGGACCCGGTCACCACCCCGGGGAAGGTGATGCCGACCGGGCCCGACCAGCCGAAGTGCCGTACGACCTCGACCACGCCGTCGGCGACGCTCTCGGGCGTCGCGGGGTGCGGGGTGAGTACTTTGTGACGCGGTTCGACCAGGTCGCCGCGCTCCAGGTCCACGGGCGCGCCCTTGATCCCCGAGCCGCCGATGTCCACTCCGAAGACGTTCATGGACACAACGTTACGGGCAGACGACCGCCACGCGCGCCGTTACCCCTCGACCGTACGTACGGACTTCCCGGCCGACCACATGTACGTACGGTCCAACCACGCGTGCGATCAACCGCGTACCGCGTGTGCGCTCACTTCGCCGTGAGCGCCGCCGCCTCCGCGCGCAGGTCGCGGCGCAGCTCCTTCGGCAGCGAGAACACGATCGACTCCTCCGCCGCCTTCACGATCTCGACGTCCTCGAAGCCGCGCTCCGACAGGTACTCCAGGACGCCCTCGACCAGCACCTCGGGAACGGACGCCCCCGACGTGAGACCGACCGTCTCGACGCCGTCGAGCCACGCCTCCTCGATCTCGTCGGCCGCGTCCACCAGGTAGGAGGCGCGCGCGCCGGCACCGAGGGCGACCTCGACCAGGCGGACGGAGTTGGACGAGTTCTTGGAGCCGACGACGATGACCAGGTCCGCGTCCGCGCCCATCTGCTTGACGGCGATCTGGCGGTTCTGCGTCGCGTAGCAGATGTCGTCGCTGGGCGGCGAGATCAGCAGCGGGAACTTCTCCTTGAGCCGGTCGACCGTCTCCATGGTCTCGTCCACGGAGAGCGTGGTCTGGGAGAGCCAGACGATCTTCGACTCGTCGCGGACCTTCACGTTGGCCACGTCGTCCGGGCCGTCGACCAGCGTGATGTGGTCCGGGGCCTCGCCCGACGTGCCGATGACCTCTTCGTGGCCGTCGTGGCCGATGAGGAGGATGTCGTAGTCCTCGCTCGCGAAGCGGACGGCCTCCTTGTGGACCTTGGTGACGAGGGGGCAGGTCGCGTCGATGGTGGCGAGGTTGCGCTGCGCCGCCTCCTCGTGGACGACCGGGGCCACGCCGTGCGCGGAGAACATGACGATCGATCCCTCGGGGACCTCCGCCGTCTCCTCGACGAAGATGGCGCCCTTCTTCTCCAGGGTCCGTACGACGTACTTGTTGTGGACGATCTCGTGCCGGACGTAGATGGGCGCGCCGTACTGCTCCAGCGCCTTCTCGACGGCGATCACGGCACGGTCCACCCCCGCGCAGTAACCACGGGGAGCGGCGAGCAGGACGCGTTTGCCGGCGCGGCGCGCGGCGTCTCCACTGGGGGTGGCGGCGGGCGACGGGCGGGACGTGTCAGTCATGCGTCCCATCGTAAGGCCGCCCAGAACAGGCGGGGCGTCGCCCATGGACCCGACACTGGGCCTACGTGACGGGTACGTGACGGACGGAGGGACCCGATGGGCGGTACCGGCGACACCGGCATGGGCGGTACCGGCGACACCGGCGGCGACGAGGACGGACGGCCGGCGGCCGGTGGACCCGTGTGGGGCGGCGGCGCGGAGAGCCTGCGGGAGCCGGCGGGCGGGCAGCTGCGGCGGACGCTCGGTTTCCGGGACCTCGTCGTGTACGGGCTGCTGTTCATCGCCCCCATGGCCCCGGTCGGCGTGTTCGGGACGCTCGACGCGAAGGCGCACGGGGCGGTGGCGCTGGTGTACGTGGTGGCGACCGTCGCCATGGCGTTCACCGCGTTCAGTTACGCCCAGATGGTCCGGGTGGCGCCGCAGGCCGGGTCCGTCTTCAACTACGCGCGCAAGGGGCTCGGCGAGGGGCCGGGGTTCATCGCCGGGTGGATGGCGATGCTCGACTACCTGCTGATCCCGGCCGTGGCGTACCTCTTCGCGGGGATCGCGATGGAGGCGCTGGTCCCGTCCGTGGACCGGTGGGTGTGGACCTCGATCGCCGTCGTGGTCACCACGCTGCTCAATCTGTGGGGCGTACGGGCGGCGGCGCGGGTCGGCATGGCGGTGCTCGCGCTGGAGATCGTGGTGCTGCTGATCTTCGTGGTGGCGGCGATCGTGGTGCTGGCGCAGGACGGGGCGACGCGCGGCTGGTCCACGCCGTTCACCAGTGACCGGGGGTTCTCGCTGACGGCGGTCATCGGGGCGGTGTCGGTCGCGGTGCTCTCGTACCTGGGTTTCGACGCGATCGCCTCCTTCGCCGAGGAGGTGACGGGCGGTTCGCGGAAGGTGGCGCGCGCGGTGCTGTTCTGCCTGGTGCTGGCGGGGGTGCTGTTCATCGCGCAGACGTATCTGGTGGCGTTGCTGGAGCCGGTCAGCTCGGCGCGACTGGCGGCCGATCCGGCGGCGCAGGGCACGGCGTTCTACGACGCGGTGGATTCGGCGGTCGGCACGTGGCTGCACGACCTGGTGGCGTCCAGCAAGGCGATCGGCGCGGCGTTCGCCGCGCTGGCGGGTCAGGCGGCGGCGGGGCGGCTGCTGTTCGCGATGGGCCGCGAGCGGCGGCTGCCGCGCGGGCTGTCCCGTACGGACTCGGGCGTGCCCCGGGTGGCCCTGCTGCTGGCGGCCGTGGTGACGCTGGGGGCGGCGGTGTGGGCGGCGCAGCGGGGCGACGGTCTGGACAAGCTGGTGTCGGTGGTCAACATCGGGGCGCTGTCGGCGTTCGTGCTGCTGCACGCGTCGGTGGTGGGGTGGTTCGCGGTACGGCGCGCGGAGGGGGCGCCGCGGTGGTTCCGGCATGTGGTGCTGCCGGTGGTGGGGGCGGGGATCCTGATCGCGGTGATCGTGGAGGCGTCGGGGACGGCGCAGGTGGTGGGGGCGATCTGGCTGGCGGTGGGGTTGGCGGTGCTGGTGGGGCAGCGGGGGCGGGTGGCGGCGGGCTGACGGGGGGGCGTCGCGGACGGGGTCCGGGCCGGTCGGCTGACGCCGTGGGGGCCCCTGGGGACGCGGTCCGGCCCGGGGCCGCTCCTGCGCGGCGTACGGAGGCGGCCCGGGGGCCGTGCTGACGCCCTGTGGGTGCCCTGCTGACGCCGTGCCGGCGGCCCGCCACGCCGTCGGGGGCGGTCGGCCGAAGCCGCGCGGGGTCCTCACAGGCACCGTCCGGACGCCTCGCGCGCGTCCTCCGGGCGGCCCGCTCACCTCTTCCGGGCGCCCGGCGATGTCACAGGCTGCCGATACGCTCCTGGTATGGCTCTCAACACGTCCGCGGACGCCCCGCTGCCCGTCGGTGAGGTGTCGCGGCTCATCGGTGGGTGGATCGACCGGCTCGGGGCCGTCTGGGTCGAGGGCCAGATCACGCAGCTCTCGCGCAGACCGGGCGCGGGGGTGGTCTTCCTGACGCTGCGCGACCCGTCGTACGACATTTCGGTGGGCGTGACGTGCTACCGCCAGGTGTTCGACGCGATCGCGGACGTGGTCTCGGAGGGCGCGCGGGTCGTCGTGCAGGCCAAGCCGGAGTGGTACGCGCCACGGGGGCAGCTGTCGCTGCGGGCCACGGAGATACGGCCGGTCGGCATCGGCGAACTGCTCGTACGGCTGGAGCGGTTGAAGCAGGCGCTGGGCGCGGAGGGGCTGTTCGCGGCCGACCGCAAGAAGCCGCTGCCGTTCCTGCCGCAGCTGATCGGGCTGGTCTGCGGCCGGGCGTCGGCGGCCGAGCGGGACGTGCTGGAGAACGCGCGGCGGCGCTGGCCCGCCGTCCGCTTCGAGGTGCGCAACACCGCCGTGCAGGGGGTGAACGCGGTGGCGCAGGTCGTGGCGGCGGTCGAGGATCTGGACGCGCTGCCGGAGGTCGACGTGATCGTGGTGGCGCGGGGCGGCGGGAGCGTGGAGGATCTGCTGCCGTTCTCGGACGAGCAGCTGGTACGGGCGGTGGCCGCGTGCCGTACGCCGGTGGTCTCCGCGATCGGGCACGAGCCGGACTCCCCGCTGCTGGACCTGGTGGCGGACGTCCGGGCGTCGACGCCGACGGACGCGGCGAAGAAGGTCGTGCCGGACGTCGGCGAGGAGCTGGACCGGGTGCAGGCGCTGCGGGACCGCGCGCTGCGGACGGTACGGGGGCTGCTCGACCGGGAGGAGCGGGGCCTCGCCCACGCCCTCGGCCGGCCCGTGATGGAGCGGCCCCAGCGGATGGTCACGGAGCGCGCCGCCGAGGTGGACGCCCTGGCGGACCGCTCGCGGCGGGTGCTGCGGCATCTGCTCGACCGCGCGGACTCGGAGCTGTCGCACACCCGCGCACGCGTGGTGGCCCTGTCACCGGCCGCCACCCTGGAGCGGGGCTACGCGGTGCTCCAGCGCCCCGACGGGACGGTCGTACGGTCCCCCGAGGACGTCACCGCGGCCGACGAGCTGCGCGCGCGGGTGGCGAAGGGGGACTTCACGGTGCGGGTCGCGGAGTGAGCGCGAGCGGGACCGCTCGGGTCGAGGCCGTGGACGCCGTGGACGCCGTGGACGCCGTGGACGCCGTGGACGCCGTGGACGCCGTGGACGCCGTGGACGCGGCCCATGGGGCCCGCGCCACGGATGGCGCTCGTCCCACCGGTGCCGCCCGGCCGGCCGGCACTGCTGGCATGGCCCGCTTCACCGACGCCGACGCTGCCCCCGCCACGCCCGCTGGCGGGCCCATCGGCGCCACTCGCGCGGACCGCTCCGCGCGCTCGACTTGTTTCACCGGGCCGGCTCACCCGCCGGTTCGCCTGTCGGCTCGTACGCCGGCCCGTATGGAGGATGGATCGCATGGCCACGACGGATGAGAAGGCCGCGCTCGGCTACGAGCAGGCACGGGACGAGTTGATCGAGGTCGTGCGCCGGCTGGAGGCGGGCGGGACGACGCTGGAAGACTCGCTGGCGCTCTGGGAGCGGGGCGAGGAACTGGCAAAGGTGTGCCGCCGCTGGCTGGAGGGCGCCCGCGCCCGCCTGGACGCGTCCCTGGCGGACGACACCACGGGCTCCGCCCCCGCCGAGGACTGAGCGAGCCGGAAGGACCTCGGCCGACCGGGAGGACCGGCGGACCGCGACCGAATCAGTCGGCCGCGAGAGCGCCGGCCGACGGCAAGAGGCGCCAGTCGGCGCCGAACCGCGTCCACCGGCAGCTACCGACGTCAGCCCACGCCGAAGAGTGGCAGTTACCCGCCCGAGCACCGGCCGGCGGCGAGGACCGCCGACCCGAAAGGGCAGCCAGTCAGGCATGAGCGCCGGCCGGGACCGGCGGGCGTCAGTCTGGCCTGCGGCAAAGGGCGGCAGCCAGCCGCCAAGACCGCCAACAGATCGGCTGGCCGCGCGAGCACCGGGCGACCGGAGCGCCGGCCCAAGGGAGGAGCCGGTCAAACGTGAGTGCCGGTCGGCACCGGCGGGCGCCGGCCCGTCGCGACCTGCGTCAGCGACGGCAAGGAACGGTCGCCGCCCGCGAGCACCGGCCGGCGGCGAGGACCGCCGACCCGAAGCCGTTACCCCCGCAGCAGCCGCCGTCAGCCTCCGGCAAGAAACAGCAGCCAATGGCAAGAAGCGGCGGCCCGCCACGAAGAGCGCACACAGACGAGCCCGCCAGCCGCGCAAAGTGGCCGCCGACCGCGAAGAGCGCCCGCCGACCGCCCCGCCGACCGACGGCAACGCGCGTCAGCCCGCCGCCGGGTCCGTGTCCAGTGCCGCTGCCATCTGGGCCAGGCGTTCGTACGACGCCGTGCCCGTGACCACCGTCGTCGCCGTGCCGTCCGTGCGGACCAGCGCGTCGTACTTGGGGCCGTCCCAGCGTTGCCACGTCTCGCCGGCCACCCGCTGGGTCTTGCCGGTGTCCACGGCCCGCTGCGTGACGCCCGTGACGTACTTCTTCGCCGGCATCGTGGACTGCTCCACGGCGACGTACTCCCCGTCGGGGTCGAGGTAGCCGAGGTGCCACGCGTCCGCGTTCTGGCGTTCGTACGAGACCGACGTGGGCTTCCAGCCGGCCGTCAGGCCCGTCGGCGCCGCCACCGGGTACGGGGCCGCGCGCCGCGCCGTGAGGAGCTCGACGCGGTAGTCGACCGCCCGGACCGGGTCGGCCTTCTCGTCGTGCGGGATGAACACGTAGATCACGGCGACGACCGCGCCGATGACCACCATCGACAGGAACATGTCCCGTACGGACTGTCTGCCTCGCTTCTCTGCCTCTGCCACGGCCCCATCGTCGCATCAGGTACACGCCGCTCATCCGTGGGCCCCTCTGCTCAATCTGTCGATGTACGGATAGAGTCGTATCACCCTCTTTTCCGGTCGTCGCCGTACAGAAAGGTGCGCTCCGATGTCCGACAGTCAGCTGCCGCCCCCGCTGGAAGTGTCTCCCGAAGCCCCCGACCGCAACCTGGCGCTGGAGCTGGTCCGGGTCACCGAGGCGGCCGCCATGGCGGCCGGCCGGTGGGTCGGGCGCGGTGACAAGAACGGTGCCGACGGCGCCGCGGTGAACGCCATGCGCACGCTCGTCTCCACGGTGTCGATGAACGGCGTGGTGGTCATCGGTGAGGGCGAGAAGGACGAAGCCCCGATGCTGTTCAACGGCGAGCACGTCGGCGACGGCACCGGCGCCGAGGTCGACATCGCCGTGGACCCCATCGACGGCACGACCCTGAACGCCAAGGGCATGCCCAACGCGATCGCCGTGCTGGCCGCCGCCGACCGCGGCGCGATGTTCGACCCGTCCGCCGTCTTCTACATGGACAAGCTGGTGACCGGCCCCGAGGCCGCCGACTTCGTCGACATCAACGCGCCCGTGTCGGTCAACATCCGCCGGGTCGCCAAGGCCAAGCACGTCTCTCCCGAGGACCTCACGGTCGTGGTCCTCGACCGGCCGCGCCACGACACGATCGTGCGGGAGATCCGCGAGACCGGCGCCATGATCAAGTTCATCTCGGACGGCGACGTGGCCGGTTCGATCATGGCCGCGCGCGACGGTACGGGCGTCGATCTGCTGCTGGGCATCGGCGGGACCCCCGAGGGCATCATCTCGGCGTGCGCCATCAAGTGCCTGGGCGGCGTCATTCAGGGCAAGTTGTGGCCCAAGGACGACGAGGAGCGCCGGCGGGCGGTCGACGCCGGGCACGACCTGGACCGCGTCCTGTCCACCGACGACCTGGTCAGCGGCGACAACGTGTTCTTCGTCGCGACGGGCATCACGGACGGCGAGCTGCTGCGCGGCGTCCGCTACCGCTCGGAGACGGCGACGACGCAGTCCCTCGTCATGCGCTCCAAGTCCGGCACGATCCGTCAGATCGACTCGACCCACCGGCTGTCGAAGCTGCGCGCCTACAGCGCCATCGACTTCGACCGCGCCAAGTAGGACGAGTACGGACGGGTACGGACGAGTACGAAGGACGATCAGCCGGAGGGAAGGGGCGCCCCGCGTGTGCGGCGGGGTGCCCCTTCCGGCGTACAGGACGGTGTACGGGAACGGGCCCCGGCGATCAGCCCGCCGCCGCGATGTGGTCGTTCGCCGCCGCGGCCGTCCTCAACTCCACCTCACGGCGTCTGCGCCGCGCCAGCACCACACGCCGCTCGGCGGCGGTGAGGCCGCCCCACACGCCGTACGGCTCGGGCTGGAGCAGCGCGTGCTCCCGGCACTCGACCATGACCGGACAGCGGCCACACACGCGCTTGGCGGACTCCTCACGCGACAGCCGTGAGGCGGTCGGCTCCTTGGAAGGGGCGAAGAACAACCCGGCTTCGTCCCGGCGGCATACCGCCTCCGAGTGCCAGGGGCCTGCCTGATCCTCCCGGGCGGGACTCCGCGGGGACGGTACGGCGGCGACCTGCAAGGGCTGGTGCGGCGGATGCGGCACGGGTCTACTCCTGACGACGGCTTCGCGAGCGAGAGACGATGCAGCTGTCCTTACCCGCTGTACGCGCCGCTATGCACTGCGTGGCTCTCGGTTCCGGAGTCCGGAACCGAGTGCGGAATTCCGGACGCGTAACCACAACCGGACACCTTTGGCCGGAAAACATCGCACCCGAATCGGCTCGTCCGCCCGCCCGGCGGCACCGCCCCTCAGTGCCCGAGGTGCCTCCGGGACCCCCGGTGCAGATCGGTGATCCACTTGCCGCGCTTGGGCTTGGCCTCGATGTTCCCGAACACCGAGTAGCCGTTCACGACGACCACCGGCGCGTCGGGATCGGCGGCCTCCAGCGTCAGGACCTCGAAGTTGCCGAAGACGCCGGTGCCGCTGCCGCGCAGGGAGATGTTCTCGGGGACACGGACCTCGACATTGCCGAAAATGGACGTCGCGTTGATCACGGTTGTCCGCTGCCCGAAGAGCGCTTCCGTGAGATCGATCTCGACATTTCCGAAGAGCGCGAACGCGCGCGTGCTCCGGCCGATGCGCCAGCGGCCCTTGCGGGTCGAGCTGCTGAACACCGCGACCAGGCTCTCGGTGGGCGCCGTCGGGTCGTCGGGACCGTATCCGTACGCCCGGCCACCCGGGACCGCCGCGCCGGCGGCGTCCCCCGTGCCGGCCCCCGCCACCGGCAAGTCCCGTACCAGTGGTTGCAGTTCACCCAGGGTCTTCGCGCGGTAGACGGCGTCGATCCGGTCGGAATGCTCCTCGGCGTCCAGACGGCCCTCAGCCAGGGCCTCCCGGAGGATGTCCGCGATCCGGTCTCGGTCGGCGTCGGAGGCCCGGATACCCGCGGGCTCCACCGGTGCGACCGGCTTCTGGGAGTGCTTTTCGAGGTCCACACCCTCAGGGTAGCGAAACGCGATAGATCGCGACCAGAGGCAGTCCGCGAGCCGGACCGCGAGTCAGTCCGCAGGATGGTCCGTCAGTCCGGAAGCCGGACCGCGAGCCCGTTCGTGAGCCCGTTCGTGAGGCGCACCTCACCGGCACAGGCCCCGCCCGGCCGCCTACGCTGGGGGACGCGTCGCCAATGGAGGCCGCGCCACTGCCTGTCGAGTGAGGAATGGCCGTAATGCCAGAGTTTGTGTACTCCGATCTGCTCCCCCTGGGAGAGGACACCACGCCGTACCGCCTGGTGACCGCCGAAGGTGTCTCCACCTTCGAGGCCGACGGGCGTACGTTCCTCACGGTCGAGCCGGAGGCGCTGCGCACCCTGGCCGCCGAGGCCATGCACGACATCTCGCACTACCTGCGCCCGGCCCATCTCGCCCAGCTGCGCCGGATCGTGGACGACCCCGAGGCCTCCTCGAACGACAAGTTCGTGGCGCTCGACCTGCTCAAGAACGCGAACATCGCGGCCGCCGGCGTCCTCCCCATGTGCCAGGACACCGGCACGGCGATCGTGATGGGCAAGCGCGGCCAGCACGTCCTCACCCGGGGCGGTGACGAAGAGGCCCTGTCGCACGGCATCTACGACGCGTACACCAAGCTCAACCTGCGCTACTCGCAGATGGCTCCCCTCACCATGTGGGAGGAGAAGAACACCGGCTCGAACCTCCCCGCGCAGATCGAGCTGTACGCGACCGACGGCGGCGCGTACAAGTTCCTCTTCATGGCGAAGGGCGGCGGCTCCGCCAACAAGTCGTTCCTCTACCAGGAGACGAAGGCGGTCCTCAACGAGACCTCCATGATGAAGTTCCTTGAGGAGAAGATCCGTTCGCTGGGGACGGCCGCGTGCCCGCCGTACCACCTGGCGATCGTCGTCGGCGGTACGTCGGCGGAGTTCGCGCTCAAGACCGCCAAGTACGCCTCCGCGCACTACCTGGACGAGCTGCCGGCCGAGGGCTCGCCCACGGGCCACGGCTTCCGGGACAAGGAGCTGGAGCAGAAGGTCTTCGAGCTGACCCAGCGGATCGGGATCGGCGCGCAGTTCGGCGGGAAGTACTTCTGCCACGACGTGCGGGTGGTACGGCTCCCCCGCCACGGCGCCTCGCTGCCGGTCGCGATCGCCGTCTCCTGCTCGGCGGACCGCCAGGCCCTCGCGAAGATCACCGCCGAGGGTGTGTTCCTGGAGCAGCTGGAGACCGACCCGGCGCGCTTCCTCCCCGACACCACCGACGAGCACCTGGACGAGGCGGGGGACGTCGTACGGATCGACCTCAACCGGCCGATGGACGACATCCTCGCCGAGCTGACCAAGTACCCGGTCAAGACCCGGCTCTCGCTCACCGGACCGCTGGTCGTGGCGCGTGACATCGCGCACGCGAAGATCAAGGAGCGGCTGGACGCGGGCGAGGAGATGCCGCAATACCTGAAGGACCACCCCGTCTACTACGCGGGCCCGGCGAAGACCCCCGAGGGGTACGCGTCCGGTTCCTTCGGGCCGACGACGGCGGGCCGGATGGACAGTTACGTGGAGCAGTTCCAGGCGGCCGGCGGCTCGAAGGTCATGCTCGCGAAGGGCAACCGCTCGAAGCAGGTGACGGACGCGTGCGGCGCGCACGGCGGCTTCTACCTCGGCTCGATCGGCGGTCCGGCGGCGCGCCTCGCGCAGGACTGCATCAAGAAGGTCGAGGTGGTCGAGTACGAGGAGCTGGGCATGGAGGCGGTCTGGCGGATCGAGGTGGAGGACTTCCCCGCGTTCGTCGTCGTGGACGACAAGGGGAACGACTTCTTCACCGAACCGGCGCCCGCGCCGACCTTCACCAGCATCCCGGTCCGCGGCCCCGGCCTGGCCTGACCCGTACGGGTCCCATCCCCGGCCCCACCCCACCGGCGGCGCGCGGACGCGGCGCCGGTGGGAATACACCTGTCGGGCAGCCGCTTCGCCCTGACAGGAGGTCTTCACCCATGAACGCACAGGACACGCAGGACAGCCAGGACGCCCACGGCACCCACGGCACCCACAGCACCGACGACACCGACGGCACCCAGCACTCGCAGGACCCCGCCAACCCGGCGGAGTACCGGGTCGAGCACGACTCGATGGGTGAGGTACGGGTCCCCGCCCACGCCAAATGGCGGGCCCAGACACAGCGCGCCGTGGAGAACTTCCCGATCTCGGGCCAGCGCCTGGAGCACGCCCACATCGCCGCCCTGGCCCGGATCAAGGCCGCCGCCGCCAAGGTGAACGCCGACCTCGGGGTGATCGACAAGGATGTCGCCGGCGCCATCCAGGACGCGGCGGCCGAGGTCGTCGCGGGCCGCTGGGACGAGCACTTCCCGGTGGACGTCTTCCAGACCGGCTCCGGCACGTCCTCCAACATGAACGTCAACGAGGTCCTCGCGACGCTGGCCACCGAGCGGCTGGGCCGCGCCGTGCACCCGAACGACCACGTCAACGCCTCGCAGTCGTCCAACGACGTCTTCCCCTCCAGCATCCACATCGCCGCGACCGCCGCCGTCACCGCCGAGCTGACCCCGGCCCTGGAGCACCTCGCGGCCTCCCTGGAGCGCAAGTCCGTCGAGTTCGCGACGGTCGTGAAGTCCGGCCGTACGCACCTGATGGACGCCACCCCCGTCACCCTCGGCCAGGAGTTCGGCGGCTACGCGGCCCAGATCCGCTACGCCGTGGAGCGCCTCGCCGCCTCGCTGCCGCGCCTGGCCGAGCTGCCGCTGGGCGGTACGGCGGTGGGCACCGGCATCAACACCCCGCCCGGCTTCTCCGCCGCCGTCATCGCCGAGGTCGCCCGCGCGACCGGGCTGCCGCTCACCGAGGCCCGCAACCACTTCGAGGCGCAGGGCGCGCGCGACGGCCTGGTGGAGACGTCGGGCCAGCTCCGTACCCTCGCCGTCTCCCTCACCAAGATCGCCAACGACCTCCGCTGGATGGCCTCGGGCCCCCGCACCGGACTCGGCGAGATCTCGCTGCCCGACCTCCAGCCCGGCTCCTCGATCATGCCCGGCAAGGTCAATCCGGTGATCCCCGAGGCCGTGCTAATGGTCGCGGCCCAGGTCACCGGGAACGACGCGACGGTCGCCGCGGCCGGCGCCGCCGGCAACTTCGAGCTGAACGTGATGCTCCCGGTGATCGGCAAGAACCTCCTGGAGTCCGTACGGCTGCTCGCCAACGTGTCCGCCCTCCTCGCGGACCGTACGGTCGACGGCATCACGGCCCATGTCGAGCGGGCGCGGGCGTACGCCGAGTCGTCCCCGTCCGTCGTCACCCCGCTGAACAAGTACATCGGGTACGAGGAGGCCGCGAAGGTCGTCAAGCGGTCCCTGGCCGAGTCGCGGACGATCCGCGAGGTCGTCCTGGACTCGGGTTACGTGGAGCGCGGGGACCTCACCCTGGAGCAGCTGGACGAGGCGCTGGACGTGCTGCGGATGACGCGGCCGTGATCTGACACGTACCCAGGCGCCCTGGGCGCGCTCCCACTAAGATCTGCGCATGACAGACACGGCAGCGGCCGGGCCCTGGGCGCCCGGCACCCAGATCCTGTGGCGGTACCGGCAGAACGCCGGGGACCACGTCCACATCTGCCGCCCTGTCACGGTCGTCCAGGACACCGACGAACTGCTCGCGGCCTGGCTCGCGCCCGGTACGCCGTGTGTGAAGCCGGTCCTCGCCGACGGCACCCCCCTCCACCACGAGCCGCTGCCCACCCGCTACACCAAGCCGCGCACGGTGGTGCGCGACCAGTGGTACGGCATGGGCGTGCTCAAGCTGGCCCGCCCCGGGGACCCGTGGTCGGTGTGGCTGTGGTGGGAGCGGGGCTGGCGGTTCCAGAGCTGGTACGTGAACCTGGAGGAACCCCACACCCGCTGGGCCGGGGGCGTCGACTCGGAGGACCACTTTCTGGACATCGACGTCTATCCGGACCGTACGTGGCGCTGGCGCGACGAGGACGAGTTCGCCCAGGCTCAGCAGGACGGCCTGATGGACGCCCGCCAGGCGCTCCGGGTCCAGGAGGCAGGGCGGGCGGCGCTGGAGGTGATCGGCGCCTGGGGTACCCCGTTCAGGGACGGGTGGGAAAACTGGCGGCCCGACCCCGCCTGGCAGGTCCCCGAGCTGCCCGCAGACTGGGACCGGGACCCCGCAGGAACGCGGCGGGTCAACTCCAGCACCACGGCGTGACCTCTCGTGAGGGCGAATTCCGGCCCGATCCCGGTACTGGATCCCGCTCTTCCGGATCCGGGCTCATGAGACTCTTGCTACGACCACAGGCTTCAAACGTAGGATCGTCCTCCGCAAGGCCGCACCCGCTCAACGGTTCCGCGGAGCGCGCGACCTGACCGCACATCATCACGACCGCACATCACTACGAGGGGGTGGAGCCATGCGTGTCGGGCATCGCTCCGTCCGGTCGTACGCGCACGAACCGCCAGCCGATCCACGAAGATCGACCGGACAGGACCCAGTCGAAGCGATCGCATCGCACCACCGGCCCGGACGGACGGAATCCCACGCGTGACGGAGCATCCCACCTCCCACGAAGGCCGGCAGCCCCTGGTTGCCCGGCCGCAGGAACGCGCACGACCGCGGCAGGAGGCGGCGGGAGCCGCCGCCGTGCCGGGGCCCGCACTGCCCACCACGGCGTCGCTCGACCCCACGGGGACGGCCCGGCGCGAGGGCGACCGGCTGCGCTTCGTGGGAGCGGCCACCCGCAGGATCGCCCGCGGCATAGACCTGGACGAGATCGTCCTCGGTCTGTGCCGGGCGACCGTGCCCACGTTCTCCGACGCGATACTCGTCTATCTGCGTGATCCGCTGCCCGTCGGCGACGAGCGGCCGATCGCGCCCTTCGTCCTGCGGCTGCGCCGCACGGACCGGCTGCGGCTCACGGACGGCCGGATCGACTCCGAGGGGACCTTCCTCGGCGGGCTCCCGGTCCAGATCGCCGAGGGCGACCTGCTGCCGGTCCTGGACCCGCAGTCCGACGTCATGCCGGCGGCGGAGCTGTGCGAGGTGCTCTCCGGCGGCGCGCTCTCCGAGGTGCTGCGCGGGGTGCGCCCGGTCTTCGGCGACTCCGCGGCGGCCAGGGCCGCGCTGCCCGAGCTGCTGGGCGCCGACCGGACCGTACCGACCGGGCACCGCGCGATCCTGGCGCCGCTGCGCGGGCGGCGGCGGGTCATCGGGGCCGCCGTGTTCCTGCGCAGACCGGACCGGGCGGCCTTTGAGCCGAACGACCTGCTGGTCGCCGCGCAGCTGGCCACGCACACGGCGCTGGGCATCGACAAGGCGGTGCTGTACGGGCGCGAGGCCTACATCGCCGACGAACTCCAGCGCACGATGCTCCCGGAGAACCTGCCGCAGCCCACCGGCGTGCGCCTCGCCTCCCGCTATCTGCCGGCCGCCGAGACGGCCAGGGTCGGCGGCGACTGGTACGACGCCATCCCGCTGCCCGGCAGCCGGGTGGCGCTGGTCGTCGGTGACGTCATGGGCCACTCCATGACGTCCGCCGCGATCATGGGCCAGCTCCGGACGACGGCCCAGACCCTCGCGGGTCTCGACCTGCCGCCGCAGGAGGTGCTGCACCACCTGGACGAGCAGGCGCAGCGGCTCGGCACGGACCGGATGGCGACCTGCCTGTACGCGGTGTACGACCCGGTCTCGCACCGGATCACGATCGCCAACGCCGGCCATCCGCCGCCCATACTGCTGCACCTGGGCGGCCGGGCGGAGGTCCTGCGGGTGCCGCCGGGAGCGCCGATCGGGGTCGGCGGGGTCGACTTCGAGGCCGTCGAGCTGGACGCGCCGGCCGGCGCGACCCTCCTCCTCTACACGGACGGGCTCGTGGAGTCCCGGCTGCGGGACGTCTGGACCGGTATCGAGCAGCTGCGGGAGCGGCTGGCCGCGACGGCCCAGCTGACGGGCCCCGACCACGCGCCGCCGCTGGAGGCCCTCTGCGACGACGTGCTGGACGTACTGGGCCCGGGTGACCGGGACGACGACATCGCGCTGCTCGCGGCCCGTTTCGACGGGATCGCGCCGAGCGACGTCGCGTACTGGTTCCTGGAGCCGGAGGACGCGGCCCCGGGCCGGGCGAGACGGCTCGCCCGGCGGGCGCTGGCCCGCTGGGACCTGGAGGAGCTGAGCGACTCGGTCGAGCTGCTGATCAGCGAGGTCGTGACCAACGCGGTGCGGTACGCGGAGAGACCGGTGACGCTGCGGTTGCTCCGTACGGACGTACTGCGCTGCGAGGTCGGGGACGACTCGCCGCAGCTGCCCCGGCAGCGGCGGGCCCGCGACACCGACGAGGGCGGCCGGGGACTCTTCCTGGTCAACCGCCTGGCGCGGCGCTGGGGGGCGACCCGGCTGTCGACCGGCAAGGTGGTGTGGTTCGAGATCGCCACCGGCCCCACCGATCCGGCCGGCCCCTGAGGGCCGACAGCAGGCGATATATCGGGCGAATATTCTCGACAGGGCGCCCGGGGATCAATACGGGACAAATGTTGCCGACGGGGTGTCGCGGAGGTTCACTGGGGCAGGCGGCCGATGTGACCGCTGCCACGTCCGAGGTCACCCCGGCCCCCCGGGCCCTCTATCGACGGGAGGACGCTCGTGTCCGAGTCATCCCCTCAGACTCCTTTCACGACCAACAACGTCGGCATCCCGGTGGAGAGCGACGAGCACTCGCTCACCATCGGCTCCGACGGCCCGATCCTGATGCAGGACCACTACCTGATCGAGAAAATGGCCCAGTTCAACCGTGAACGGGTCCCCGAGCGGGTGGTCCACGCCAAAGGTGCGGGCGCGTACGGCTTCTTCGAAGTGACGAACGACGTCAGCCAGTTCACCAAGGCGGACATGTTCCAGCCGGGCAAGCGGACGGAGATGCTCGCCCGCTTCTCGACGGTCGCCGGCGAACTCGGCTCGCCCGACACCTGGCGCGACCCGCGCGGCTTCGCGCTGAAGTTCTACACGGAGCACGGCAACTACGACATGGTCGGCAACAACACGCCGGTCTTCTTCGTCCGTGACCCCATCAAGTTCCAGGACTTCATCCACTCGCAGAAGCGCCACCCGGCCACCGGGCTGCGCAACAACGACATGCAGTGGGACTTCTGGACCCTCTCGCCCGAGTCGGCCCACATGGTGACCTGGCTGATGGGCGACCGGGGCATCCCCAAGTCGTTCCGCCACATGAACGGGTACAGCTCGCACACGTACATGTGGGTCAACGGCGCGGGTGAGCGCTTCTGGGTGAAGTACCACTTCAAGACCGACCAGGGCATCGACTACCTGGCGCAGGCCGACGCCGACCAGATGGCCGGCTCCGACGCCGACCACCACCGCCGCGACCTGTACGAGTCGATCGAGTCCGGCGACGCGCCGACCTGGAGCCTCAAGGTCCAGATCATGCCGTTCGACGACGCGGCCGACTACCGGTTCAACCCGTTCGACCTGACCAAGGTGTGGCCGCACGGCGACTACCCCCTGATCGACGTCGGCCGGATGACGCTCGACAGGAACCCGGACAATTTCTTCGTCCACATCGAGCAGGCCGCCTTCGAGCCGTCGAACCTGGTGCCGGGCATCGGCCCGTCCCCGGACAAGATGCTGCTCGGCCGGCTCTTCTCGTACCCGGACACGCACCGGTACCGGATCGGCCCGAACTACACCCAGCTGCCGCCCAACCGGTCGCACGCGCCGGTGCATTCGTACGCGAAGGACGGCCCGATGCGGTACGAGGCGTCGGACGCGGCCATGCCGTACGCGCCGAACTCGTACGGCGGCCCCGCGGCCGACCCGGCGCGCTTCGGCGGTCCGGCGGGCTGGGCCTCGGCGGGTGACATGGTGCGCGAGGCGTACAAGCTGCACACCGAGGACGACGACTGGGGCCAGGCGGGCACCCAGGTCCGTCAGGTGCTGGACGACGCGCAGCGCGACCGGCTGGTGTCGAACGTGTCCGGGCACCTGGCGCAGGGCGTGTCCCGGCCGGTCCTGGACCGGGCGCTCCAGTACTGGCGCAACATCGACAAGAACGTCGGCGACCGGATCGCCCACCAGGTCAACGGCGGCTGACGGATCACACGGTTCAACGGGTGCGGGGCGGGCCTTCAGCGGCCCGCCCCGCACGCGTGTGCGCCTTCGGTCGTACGGATCCCTTCGGTCGTACGGATCCGGTCGCCGGACAGGCCCTAGTCGCCGCCCCGCCCGTCATCGGGGGGAGCGAACGGGTTGAACGTCTCGTCCGGCGGGGTGACGGGCGCCGTGACCGGCGGGGACTGGGTCGGGGACTCCGACGGGCTCTCGCTCGGCGGGGGCGGGGTGCTCGGGGTGTCCGTGGGCGGTTCCGGCGGCTTGGTGGAGTGGCTGGGCGACGGGGTCGTGGCGCTCGGCGTGGGGGTGGACAGGGTCGGCGAGGGGGTCGGCGTCGGCTTCTCCCGTACCGGCTTCCGGTAGTCCAGGTCGAACTTCGCGTCCGAGCCGCCGTTCAGCGCGGCCAGCGTGTAGTCCGCCCAGATGCGGGCGGGGAAGCCACCGCCGTTGGCGCGGCCCGAGTTGGCCGTACCGGTCAGGCTGACCTGGGTGCCGCCCTTGGGTGCCTCGCCGAACAGCGCCACCGCCGTGGTGAGTTGCGGGGTGTACGCGACGAACCACGCGGACTTGTTGTTCTCCGAGGTGCCGGTCTTGCCCGCCGCCTCGTACGCGCTGGTCCTGGCCGCGCTGCCCGAGCCGTTGGCGACGACGCCCTGGAGGACGTGGGTCACGGTGTCCGCCGTCTCCCGGTCGATCACCTGCTTGCCGATCGGGTCCGGCAGGTCGACCAGCTTGTTCTTGTGCTCGGCCGACTTGAGGATCGTCGGCGTGACCTTCCTGCCGTGGTTGTCGAGGGTCGCGTAGACCCCCGCCATGTCCCAGGTGGAGGCGTCCATCGTGCCGAGCGAGATGGCGGGGCGCTCGGGGAAGCTGTCCGCGACGTCCGTCATCCCGAGGTCGAGCGCGGTCTGCTTGACCTTGCCCGGGCCGACGTCCACGACCATCTGCGCGAAGACGGAGTTGATGGAGTCGCTCATCGCCTTCTGCACGTCGACCGGCCCGTAGCTGTGGTTGTCCTCGTTCTCCGGGGCGAACGGCGTGTCACTGCCCTTGACCGGGCGCTTGCTGGTGCCGTCGTACACGGTCCCGATGTCGATCTTCTTGCCGTCCTGCGTCTTCGAACCGTTCTCCAGCGCGGAGGCGAGCACGACCGGCTTGAACGTCGAGGCCGGCTGGTAGTCCTGGCGGGTGGCGTTGGACAGCCAGTGCTCGGTGGCGCCCACCCCGCCGTAGAGCGCGAGCACCTTGCCGGTCTTCGGGTCGACGGAGGTGGCCCCCGCCTGGACCGTGGCGTCGGTCTTGTTCTTCTTGCGGTCGATCTTGTCTTCCAGCTGCTGGTCGACCGACTTGACCAGCTCCCGCTGCTTCTTGCGGTCGATGTTGAGCGTGATCGTCCAGCCGCCCGCGTCGATCTGCTCCTTGTCGACGCCCTGGCGGACCAGTTCCTCGTCGGCGGCCTTGACCAGGTAGCCCGTCTGGCCCTCCATGCCGGGCGCGACCTTGGGCTCGTGCGGTACGGGGAACTTGAGGCCCGCGCGCACGGAGGCGTCCAGCCAGTGCTGCTCGACCATGTTGTCGAGGACGTAGTTCCAGCGGGCCGTCACCAGCTTCTTGCCGAGGGGGGTGGCCTCGGCCCAGTCGTACTGGCTGGGGGCCTGGAGCAGCGCCGCGAG
Organism: Streptomyces sp. NPDC087420; assembly: GCF_044744165.1. Lineage (NCBI taxonomy): Bacteria > Bacillati > Actinomycetota > Actinomycetes > Kitasatosporales > Streptomycetaceae > Streptomyces > Streptomyces sp. NPDC087420. The sequence continues at coordinate 121,540 of NZ_JBIUXU010000016.1, read as the reverse complement.
GTACGCGCCCTGCGCGACGTTCAACTTGGCGGCGTCGACGCCGTAGTACGCCTGCGCCGCGGCCTGGATCCCGTACGCCGTACGCCCGTAGTAGCTGGTGTTGATGTAACCGGCGAGGATCTCGTTCTTGCTGAGCTTCCGGTCCACCTTCAAGGAAATGACCAGTTCCTTGAGCTTCCGCGAGACCGTCTGGTCCTGGGTCAGGTAGTAGTTCTTGACGTACTGCTGGGTGATCGTCGAACCGCCCTGCTTGCCCTTCCCCGAGAGCGTGTTGAGCACGCCGCGGGCGGTGCCTTTGATGTCGACGCCCGCGTCCTGGTAGAAGGTCTTGTTCTCGGCGGCGACGAAGGTCCGCTGGACGGGCTGCGGGATCTCCTCCAGGCCGACGATCTCCCGGTTGACCTCGCCGGTACGGGCCAGGACCGTGCCGTCGCCGTACTTGTAGACGTTGCTCTGCATCTTGGCCTGCGCGTTGGCGTCCGGCACGGACACGGTGAGGTACAGCACGACAAACGCGCCCATGACGAGCAGGCACAGGCCGAAGAACGTGCCGAGCATCTTCTTCCATGTGAAGAGCCGGCGTATGCCGCTCCTCCTGGGCTTGGGTGCCCGGCGGGTTCCTCGGTGCCGGGCCCGTCTCTCGTCAGCACGGCCCATCGCTGTGTCGCTCCGCTCCCGTGAACTTGTCGTTGACCTTGTCGTTGATCTTGTCGTTTCACCGGCTTTTACCGGAATCAGCTCAGAAAGCTAACATCCGACCCTGTGACAAAGGACGGGTGATCCGTTCTTTTGGGACGTGAGAATCAGCACCCGTCCCACTGAAACCGACTCATGAGGGTTACGGAAGGTTGCGGAGCGTTTCCGTCCTTGTGTCCGCTGTGCCACCATCGGTGACGCAACGCGAGCCCTCCGAACGCGCTGCAAGCTCCGAAAGCCCCGAAAGGGGACTTCCACCCCCCACAAGGAGTGCGTGTGCTCACTGTTGGTGACACGTTCCCGTCGTTCGAACTGACCGCCTGCGTCTCCCTCGAGAAGGGCGCGGAGTTCGAGGAGATCAACCACAAGACCTACGAGGGCAAGTGGAAGATCTTCTTCGCCTGGCCCAAGGACTTCACCTTCGTGTGCCCGACCGAGATCGCCGCCTTCGGCCGGCTGACCGGCGAATTCGCCGACCGCGACGCGCAGGTGCTCGGCTTCTCGGGCGACTCCGAGTACGTCCACCACGCCTGGCGCAAGGACCACCCGGACCTGCGGGACCTGCCGTTCCCCATGCTGGCCGACTCCCGGCACGAGCTGATGCGCGACCTGGGCATCGAGGACGCGGACGGCTTCGCGCGGCGCGCGGTGTTTGTCGTCGACCCGTCCGACGAGATCCAGTTCAGCATGGTGACGGCCGGCTCCGTGGGCCGTAACCCCAAGGAGGTGCTGCGGGTGCTCGACGCGCTCCAGACCGACGAACTGTGCCCGTGCAACTGGAACAAGGGCGACCGGACCCTCGACGCCGCCGCGCTCCTCTCGGGAGAGTGATCCACCGTGTCACTCGACGAACTGAAGTCCGCCCTGCCGGACTACGCCAAGGACCTGCGGCTGAACCTCGGTTCGGTCATCGGCAACAGCGAGTTGCCCGAACAACGCCTCTGGGGCACGGTGCTGGCCTGCGCGATCGCCTCCCGCTCGCCCCGCGTCCTGCGCGCGCTGGCGCCCGAGGCGAGGGCCAGGCTCTCCCCGGAGGCGTACACCGCCGCGAAGTCGGCCGCCGCGATCATGTCGATGAACAACGTCTTCTACCGGACCCGGCACCTGATGTCGGACCCCGGGTACGGGGTGCTCCGGGCCGGCCTGCGGATGAACGTCATCGGCAGCCACGGCGTGGAGAGCGCCGACTACGAGTTCTGGTCCCTGGCGGTCTCCGCCGTGAACGGCTGCGGCCAGTGCCTCGACTCGCACGAGGAGGCGCTCCGCAAGGCGGGCGTGGACCGCGAGACCGTCCAGGAGGCGTTCAAGATCGCCTCGGTGGTCCAGGCGGTGGGCACGACGCTGGACGCGGAGGCGGTGCTGGCGGAGGTGGAGTGAGCGGGGGCGGGTGACGTGGTCGGGCCCTCGGCCCGCCGTCACCCGCCCCGGTCACCTCGTGAACGTGCTCGTTCCGGGCGTGGTCACTTCTTGAGCGTGGCCATCAGATCCCTCATGTCCCCGATCATCGACGGCTCGATCCCCGCGAGGTCGATCCCGTCCGGCACGGTCATCTCGCCGGTGACCGGGTCCTCCTCGCCCACGACCACACCGCTGACCACGAGGCTCAGCTCGACCTGGCCGTCCAGGACCCGCAGCTCTTTGCCGTCCCCGTTGACACCGCTGAGCAGGTAGGCGCGCTCCCCCAGATCCGTTACCCGCCGCGCCTTGTTGTCTGTGATGTACCAGGCGCTCGGGGCGGTGACCGAGGCGTCGAACTCCGGCTCCGGGTCGGTCACCTTGTGCCGGATGTAGGCCAGTTCGACGGAGGCGTACGCCGTGGCGCTCGACTCGCCCTTCCTGGGACGTACCAGATCGACCGAGCAGACGGCGTGGTCCACCTCGGGCCGCTCGTCGACCCGGTGGGTCCCCGTCTCCTCCCTCTCCCCGTACGCGGCCGACAGGGCGGACAGCTTCGCGTCGTCGCACAGGTCGCGGCTGATCCGGTACCCCCGCAGGTCGGGTTCGGCCTGGCTCTGCGCGTACGCCCAGGCACCCCAGACGGCGGAGGCGGCCAGCGCGCCGCCGAACGCCCACAGCCAGGGCCGCAAGCGCCCGGAGACGTCCCGTACGCCGCCGTCACCGATGACGGTCCCGGAGCCGGGTTCGGCCCCGGAGCCGGGATCCGCCCCGGAGCGGGGATCGGACGTGGAGCGGGGGCCGGACCCGGAAGCCCCGCCGGGCGGCGGCTGTGCGTCGTCGTCGACCAGTTCGAGGTCGGAGATCATTCCTGCCCCGCCAGCGTCTCCGTCGCGACAGGCGCCGACGGGGGAGCGGGTACCGGCGTGGGAGCGGGTGCCGGCGTCTTCGTCGGCTCCGGTGGTTCGGGGGCCGCCGCCTCGGGGCCGTCCTCCGGCGGCGGCGGGTCCGCCGCCGCGGACGCCTGGCGCAGCGCCTGCTCCTGGCTGTACGAACGGAGGTAGCCGACCACCGTGTTGGTCACCGCCACCAGCGGCACCGCCACCACGGCTCCCCCGATCCCCGCGACCAGCCCGCCCGCGGCGACCGACAGGACCACGGCGAGCGGATGCACCCGTACGGCCCGGCCCAGGATGAAGGGCTGGAGGATGTGCCCCTCGATCTGCTGGACGGCGAGCACGACGGCCAGGACCATCAGCGCCGTGAACACCCCGTCGGTGACCAGCGCGACCACCACGGCCAGGGCGCCCGAGATCACCGCGCCGACCAGCGGGATGAACGCGCCGAGGAAGATGAAGACCGCCAGCGGCACGGCCAGCGGGACATCGAGGAAGTAGAGGCCGAGGCCGATGAAGCCCGCGTCGATCAGGGCCACCAGGACCGTGCCGCGCACATAGGCGGTCAGGGTGTGCCAGGCACGCGGCCCGGCCCCCGCGACGCCTTCCCGCGCCTGCGCCGGGACCAGCTTCAGCGTCCAGCGCCAGATGCGCTTGCCGTCGTACAGCAGGAAGAGCGTCGAGAACATGGCGAGCAGCGCGCCCGTCAGGAACTCGACCATCACGGTCACGCCCTGGAGGCCGGCGGAGGTGATCTCCTCGGTGTTCGTGCCGACCGCGTCGCTCAGGTTGTTCGCTATGTCGTTGATCTGCTTCTCGGTGACATGGAACGGGCTGTTGAGCAGCCAGCGCTTGAGCTCGTCGATGCCGTCCGTGACCCGGTTGGAGAGGTCGTCGAGGTTTTCCAGGACCTGCCACACCACGAACCAGCCGATGAGTCCCATCAGGACGAACCCGGCGATCGCGGTGAGGGCGGTGGCGAGTCCGCGCGGGACGCCGAACCGCTTGAGCCAGGCGACCGTCGGCTGGAGCAGCGCCGTGATCAGCAGGGCGGCGGCGAAGGCCAGGACCACCAGCTGGACGGCGCTGATGACCCGCATGAGGACCCAGAGGGTGCCGGCCAGCACCAGCAGCCGCCAGGCGGCCTCACCGGCGACGCGGATCCCCCACGGTATGGCGGCGACGGGATCGGGCCTGGCGGCCACGGCGGGGGCGTACGCGGGCGGCGGCGGGACGCTCTCCCGCGCGGGCGCGGGCGCGGGCACGGCCGCCGGCGGCAGGCCGGCGGTGACGTCGTCCTCGGCCTCCGCCTCGACCTCGGCCTTGCGCCGGTCCAGGCGCTCCCCCATGAGGGTCAGCCCCGTACCCACCCGCCCCAGCCACCCCGGCAGTCTTGACATGATGCTTCCTCTTCCCCCCGACTGTCTCCCCACGCGTCCCTCCGGGGGCCGCCGGAAACGACCGTACACGGGCGAAGCCCCCCACCGTAGGACGGTGAGGGGCTTCACACGGTTGAGCGCGGGACGGAGGCGGTCCGTCTAGTACCAGTTGTTGGCCTGCCAGAACGACCAGGCGCCGCACGGGCTGCCGTAGCGGTCGTCCATGTAGCCCAGGCCCCACTTGATCTGGGTGGCCGGGTTGGTCTGCCAGTCGGCGCCGGCCGAGGCCATCTTGGAGCCGGGGAGTGCCTGGACGAGGCCGTACGCGCCCGAAGAGGCGTTCTGGGCCTTGTAGTTCCAGGTGGACTCGTGGTTCACGATGTTGCTGAAGCACTGGAACTGGTCGGCGGGGACCAGCTGCCGGGCGATCGCCTGGACCTCGGCGACGGTGTAGGAGCTCTGGGCGGAGAAGGAGGCGATCGAGACCGTCGACTCCTTGGCCTTCTTCTCGGCTTCGGCCTTGGCCTTGGCCTCCGCGGCTTCCTTCTTCTCCTGCTCCGCCTTGTCGTCGGCGGCCTGCTTCTTGGCCGTCGCGTCCTTGGCGGCCTGGAGACGGGCGCTTTCCTCGGCGGACTTCTGCGCGGCCGTGTCGGCGGCGGAGGCCTGTGCCTCCGCCTGCTGGGTCAGCGACGCGGTCTGGACCTGCGCCTGCTGGCCGGCGGGGATGTCTGCGAGGAGCGTCGTGTCGGCTGCGGTGGCCTCGAAGTTGTCGTCCGAAACCTGCGCGGTGGCGCCCGAGGCGACCCCCACGACTGCGCCGACGGTGGTGACCGCGGTGGCAGAAGCCACGGCGAACCCCCGGACCGAGATCCGGCTCACACGGTGTCCTTCCAGCATCGCCCGCATAGGTGACCTCGCGGACGCGATCGTGCCCCTGGCACTGGACTCCGCACTACTCGGTCACGGGAGACTCGGGCCCGACGGGCAATCCCCCTGCGGGGATCGCCACTTGGTGCTCGGGCGGCATGCGGCGGCAAGTGTGGAGTTGTGTGGTGCTGCACCTCTGGAGGTGCGGGTGTGCCGCATGCGGGGGCCTGACGGAAGCAAGACTCTGCCGGAAGCCGACACCGCGAGGCAATTAATCGTTACGTGGGATAGCTCACACCTCGTTTGCCCCAGGAGATTTCAGGAAAAGGGAGCGCGGCACAACGCCGCCCGGCTAAGCTCCTGGGCTTCGCCGGGCGGCGCCAACTGGGGTGATACGTGCCTAGATCTGGCCGTCCTCCAGCATTTCGGTCACGAGCGCGGCGATCTCCGAGCGCTCGGAGCGGGTGAGGGTGACATGCGCGAAGAGCGGATGGCCCTTGAGCTTCTCGACGACCGCCACGATGCCGTCGTACCGCCCCACTCTCAGGTTGTCGCGCTGCGCCACGTCGTGCGTGAGCACCACCCGGGAGTTGGCCCCGATCCGGGAGAGGACCGTCAGCAGGACGTTCCGCTCCAGGGACTGGGCCTCGTCGACGATGACAAACGCGTCGTGCAGGGACCGGCCGCGGATGTGCGTGAGCGGCAGCACTTCGAGCATGCCGCGCCCCAGCACCTCCTCGATCACGTCACGGCCGGCGACCGCGGAGAGCGTGTCGAAGACCGCCTGCGCCCAGGGGCTCATCTTCTCGGCCTCGGAGCCCGGCAGGTAGCCCAGCTCCTGGCCGCCGACCGCGTACAGCGGCCGGAAGACCATCACCTTCTGGTGCTGCCTGCGCTCCAGAACCGCCTCCAGGCCCGCGCAGAGGGCCAGCGCCGACTTGCCGGTGCCGGCCCGGCCGCCCATCGACACGATGCCGATGTCCGGGTCAAGGAGGAGGTCGAGGGCGATGCGCTGCTCGGCGCTGCGGCCGTGGATCCCGAAGGCCTCCCGGTCGCCGCGGACGAGCCGTACGTTGCCCTCGGGGGTGACCCGGCCGAGCGCCTTGCCGCGGTCGGACTGGAGCACCAGCCCGGTGTGCACCGGCAGGTCGCCCGTCTCGGGCACGAAGACCGACTCTTCCGAGTAGAGGAGATCGATCTGGTCGGCGGCGAGGGTCAGCTCGCTCATCCCCGTCCAGCCCGAATCGGTGATGGCGAGCTCGGCGCGGTACTCCTCGGCGAGGAGTCCGACCGACGACGCCTTGATGCGCAACGGCAGGTCCTTGGAGACGACCGTGACGTCGTACCCCTCGGCCTGCAGATTTCGCGCGACCGCGAGAATCCGTGAGTCGTTGTCCCCCAAGCGGAAGCCGGCGGGCAGGATGCCGGGATCAGAGTGGTTGAGCTCGACACGGAGGCTGCCGCCCAGATCGCCCAGCGGGATGGGGGCGTCGAGGCGGCCGAACCGGATGCGGAAGTCGTCCAGCAGGCGCAGGGCCTGCCGGGCGAAATACCCCAGCTCCGGATGGTGCCTCTTGGCCTCCAACTCCGTGATCACCACGATCGGCAGCACAACCTCGTGCTCGTCGAAGCGGGACATGGCGTTCGGATCGGCCAGCAGGACGCTGGTGTCGAGAACGTAGGTGCGCCGGTCAGGCATGCGGCGCTTCGAGCTTGTCACCACGGAAGGACGTACCCCCTCGGATGAGGTCGGGGTGCGACGGCGTCGCGGGCGGGTGGACCGGGCTGCGGACCCCATGCGCGGGCCGAGCTCCGGCCCTCCACGTCGCCCGTACGTCTGACCGTACGGTCGTCCTGGTGCAAAGGGCCTCCCGGGCGGACGGCCCCATGCCGTCCGCTGAGATGCGACATCCGCCCGGCAGCTGCTCCCGGAAGGCTTTTCGGACGTCGACCTGGAAGCTGTATTCCCTGGAACGCGCTCAGCCATGCCATGGCATATGACGGACGGCGGGTGAACCTCGGGTGAAAGGGACGCGGGCCACGGGGGTACGGGCCGGGCCTGACGGCGCTACCGGGGCGCGGAGGCCTTGGGGAACAAGGGCTCGGTCAGGTTCCGGTCAGGTTCCGTAGCGGCGGTGACGCGCCGCGTAGTCGCGCAGGGCGCGAAGAAAGTCGACTTTACGGAAGGCCGGCCAGAAGACTTCGCAGAAGTAGTACTCCGAATGGGCGCTCTGCCAGAGCATGAAGCCGGAGAGCCGCTGTTCTCCGCTGGTGCGGATGACCAGGTCGGGGTCGGGCTGGCCGCGGGTGTAGAGGTGCGAGGAGATCAGGTCGGTGTCGACGATCTCGGCGAGCTCCTCGAAGGAGGTGCCCTTGCTGGCGTGGTCGAGGAGCAGGGAGCGGACCGCGTCCGCGATCTCCTGGCGGCCGCCGTAGCCCACGGCGACGTTGACGAGTATTCCCTTGTTCCCGAGGGTGGCCTGCTCGGCCTCCTTGAGAACGGTCTGGGTACGGGCGGGCAGGAGGTCGAGGGTGCCCACGTGGTGCACCTGCCACTGGCCGTCGGCGGCCAGCTGGCGGACCGTGTTCTCGATGATGCCGAGGAGGGGGACCAGCTCGTTCTCGGGGCGGTCGAAGTTGTCCGTGGAGAGCATCCAGAGGGTGACGACCTGGACGTCGGTCTCGGAGCACCAGCCGAGCAGTTCGAGGATCTTGCTGGCGCCCGCCTGGTGTCCTTGCTCGGCCGTACCGCCGGACGCCTTCGCCCAGCGACGGTTACCGTCCAGGATGACGCCGATGTGCTTGGGCACCTGGTCGTGGTCGAGACGGCCTTCCACCCGGCGTGCGTAGAGCCTGTACACCAGGTCGCGCAGGTTCACTGAGTCCACCTCTCGATTCCGTGGGGACCGGCGCGTCCACTAAGTCCACTGACGGGATCCTGGGGCCGGCCCAGGGACCCCGAAGCCGTCACAGTACTGCGCGGGCACCACGGGCACCCAACCCGCTCTGTCACAAGTCCGTGATAAGGAAGTATGCGTGACTGATTTCCCTACTTACCTCGCAGCCAACGACCGGTACGACTCCATGGAGTACCGGCGCAGCGGTCGCAGCGGCCTCAAACTGCCCGCGATCTCGCTCGGCCTCTGGCACAACTTCGGTGACGACTACGCATTGGAAGCACAGCGCTCGATTCTGCGCCGTGCCTTCGATCTGGGCGTCACGCACTTCGATCTGGCGAACAACTACGGGCCGCCGCCCGGCTCGGCCGAGCTGAACTTCGGCAAGATATTCGGCCAGGACTTCAAGGCCTACCGGGACGAGCTGGTCCTCTCGACCAAAGCCGGCTACCTGATGCACCCGGGTCCTTACGGCGAGTGGGGTTCCCGTAAGTACCTGCTGTCGTCGCTCGACGCGTCCCTGGCGCGGATGGGCGTCGACTACGTCGACATCTTCTACTCGCACCGCCCGGACCCGAACACTCCTCTTGAGGAGACGATGGGCGCGCTGGCGTCGGCCGTGCAGCAGGGCAAGGCGCTGTACGTGGGTGTCTCGTCGTACAAGGCGGCGGAGACCGCCGAGGCGGCCCGCATCCTCAAGGAGATGGGCGTTCCCGCGCTCATCCACCAGCCGTCGTACTCGATGATCAACCGCTGGATCGAGGACGAGGGGCTCCTCGACACGCTGGAGCAGGCGGGGATGGGCTGCATCTCCTTCGTCCCGCTGGCACAGGGCCTGCTGACCAACAAGTACCTCAAGGGGATACCGGAGGGGTCGCGGGCCACGCAGGGCAAGTCCCTGGACCCGCACCTGCTGTCGGAGGAGGTCACCCGGCGCCTGAACGGGCTGAACGACATCGCGGGGCGGCGCGGCCAGTCGCTGGCGCAGCTGGCGCTGAACTGGGTGCTGCGTGACCCGCGGATGACGTCGGCGCTGATCGGCGCGTCCAGCGTCAAGCAGCTGGACGAGAACGTGGCCGCTCTGTCGGCGGGGCCGCTGTCCAAGGACGAGCTGGCGGAGATCGACAGCTTCGCGGTGGACACCGAGGGCACGAACATCTGGGCCGGGCGGAACTGAGGCTCGGCGTCGTGCCCGAGGGTCGCCCCCGGACATGAAAAAACGGGCCGGTCCGTGGGGGGGGATACGGACCGGCCCGAGGGGGGGGAGTTCCACCATAACCCTTCGTAAGGGTTGGTGCGCCCGTTGGTGCGCCCCGAGGGGCCCGGGTTGGCGGGCGGGCAGCGGTTCGACCCCTTGCGGGGCCCGGGATTCCGGGCTTTTTCGCGGTACGGCCCCGGGGAAATGGCGAGAACTCGCCACGCCTTGTCGTCACTCTCAGGAGCGAAAGGGTGACGGCGCAGGCTTGACGCGGCGGCGGGGCAGGGCGGGGGCTGCTCAGCCGGGCTTGACGGCCTCGATGAGGAAGCGTGTTGTCGTCGCCACGAAGGGGCCGTCCGAGGCGATACGGCGGTGCAGCTCAAGGAGCCGGTCCCGGTACTGCTCGACCGTGAAGCCGGGGACCATCCAGATCACCTTGCGCAGGAAGTAGACGACGGCGCCGATGTCGCGGAACTCGGTGCGCAGGGCGGCCGTACGCAGATCGATGACGTCGAGTCCGGCGGCTTCGGCCTCCTTCGCCGCGCGGTCGGGGTCACGGCCGGAGCGGATCTCGGGCGGCATCGGGCCGAGGAAGTACTCGACGAGCTCGAAGACGCTGGCCGGGCCGACCTCCTGGGAGAGGTACGTGCCGCCGGGCCGCAGCACCCGGGCGATCTCGTCCCACCAGGCCCGCACGGGGTGGCGGCTGACGACCAGGTCGAAGGCGGCGTCGGCGAACGGGAGCGGGGGCTCGTCCGGGTCGGCCACCAGCGCGACGCCGAGGGGGTGGAGGAGGGCGGTGGCGCGGGCGACGTTGGGGGGCCAGGACTCGGTGGCGACGGTGAGCGAGGGCTTCGGCCGGCCGGCCGCGAGGGCTTCGGCCAGGACTTCGCCGCCGCCGGTCTGGAGGTCGAGGGCGGCGGTGGCGCGGGAGACCCGGTCGGCCAGCAGGCGGGCGTAGCCCCAGTCGGGGCGTTCCTCGGTGGCCCGGCCGTCGAGCCAGGAGAAGTCCCAGCCGTCCACGGACGCGGCTTCGGCCTCCGCGATCAGTTCTTCGAAGGTACGGGCACCGGTGTCAGACATGGGGAGATCGTGGCATCGGGGCGGCGAGTTGGCGACTGTTTTCGCGGGCCGTATGGGCTTTCACAGGTTTTCACAGGGATTTACGGCCGCTAGCGGCTCGTCAGGCCCGCTGCGAGCAGGCCGAGGAGCGTTCCGGCGATCATGAACGGGCCGAAGGGGAGCGTGATGCCACGGGTCGTCCGGCGGCGGAGCATCAGGGCGGAGCCGTACAGCGAGAACAGCAGGAAGCCGGCGAACGCGCCGCCGAGCAGCGCGCCCCAGCCGTACCAGCCGAGGGCAAGGCCGAGAGCGAGGGCGAGCTTGACGTCGCCGAAGCCGAGGCCGTTCGGGTTGACCAGGAAGAGGACGAAGTAGCAGGCGCCGAGGGTGAGTCCGCCGAGGAGGGAGGTCGTCCAGGAGCCGCCGCTCCGGCCGTCCTCGCCGGGGAGGAGCGCGACGACGCCGAGCAGCGTGGCGGTGGCGGCGGCCAGCGGGAGGGTCAGCACGTCGGGGAGGCGGCGGACGGCGGCGTCCACGCGGGCGAGGAGCGCGGCGAAGGGCGCGAGCAGGAGCCAGACGGCGAGCGCGGGACGGGGGCCGGTGGCGGCGGCGAGGGCGGCGCAGGAGAGGGCGGTGAGGACGGGGAGGAGGAGGGAGGGGGCGTAGGGGGTGCCGGGGTGGGGGGCGGGGCTGTGGTCAACGCCGGTGGCGTCGCAAGGGGCGCACCGTGTGGTGCCGAGCCAGCCCGCGGCCGGGCCGGTGATCAGGTGTCCGGCCGGGCAGTCGGCGCGCCAGGCATCCTCCGGCTCGACCGAGAGCCGGTACGCGGCGCGCGGCACGAGCACCCCGGTGACGGCGCCCCAGAGGGCGGCGACGGCGATCAGCGTGGCGTACACGTCACTGACTCTAGGGCGGGACTCGGGTCTACGGTCGGGACATGGGGAACTGGCGGGACGGCAGAGGGACGTTGACGGTCGGGGCCGGTGCGGGGAGGGAAGCGGAGGTGGATCTGGAGATCGCCGCTTCGTACGGGGCGAGGCGGCGCGGTCTGCTGGGGCGGGACGGGATCGACGGGGCGCTGCTGATCACCCCGTGCGGCAGCGTGCACACGTTCCGGATGCGCTTCGCGATCGATGTTGCTTATCTGGACAGGGAGTTGACGGTCCTCGACGTCCACACGCTGAGGCCGGGCCGTCTGCCGCTGCCCCGGTGGCGGGCCCGCCATGTGCTGGAGGCGGAGGCGGGGACGATGGCGGGGTGGGGACTGCGGGTGGGGACGCGGGTGGGGGTACGGACGGCGGGATAGCGGAACCCCGCCCGGGGTTGGTGGTTCGGGGCGGGGTTCCGTGCGGGTGCCGGTACGACTGACCGATACAGGTACCGGTCAGTCGTTGCGGGGGAAGGAGACCTCCACGCGGCGGTTCTTCTTGCGGCCTTCTTCCGTGCCGTTGTCCGCGATGGGGTAGTCCTCGCCGTAGCCACGGATCTCGTACGTGATGCCGGCGGAGGCCAACTCCGTGTCCAGGACGCCGTGCACCGCCTCGGCGCGCTGCTTGGAGAGCACGTCGCCGTGCCCGGCCGAACCGAGGTTGTCCGTGAAGCCGAAGACGCGGACCTTGGTGGAGCCCTGCTGCTTGATCTCGTCGGCGATGGCGGCGATGCGGGAGGTGGCGGCGGGGGACAGCTTGGCGCTGTCCTTGCCGAAGAGGACCTCGGCCTGGAGGGCGAACTTGACGTTCTCGTTGGTGTCTTCGCGGCGTTCCTCGCCGCCCTCGGTCTCGACGATGGAGATGATGTCGAGGACCTTGGCGGGCGCGAGGGTGGCGCCGTCGCGCAACTTGAGCCCGGAGGCGCCGGCGTCGACCTCGGGCGGCGGCGAGGTCGACCCGGTCCCGGGCGGAACACTGGGCCCGTCATCGGCGCGGGCGCCGGCGGCGAGGGTGAACTGCATGCCGGCGAGGAGGACGACGGCGGCGAGGGTGGCGGTCAGGGGGCGGGGGGTGCGTGCGTACGGCGTGGGGGCACGCCCGCTGCGTGCGCGCGGCAGGGGGGCACGCATCAGGAGATCGCAATCGTTGCGGTGGGCATCATCGGAAGCTGGAGGTCCACCTGCGACGTCGAATCCGGCGGGGCGGGGAACTGGGCGAAGAACGCCACCCCGTCGCCGGGCTTGACCGCCACGATCCCGGTGGTGGTCAGCGGAAATCCGTCGGTGTCACGCAGCACGTAATAGCGCTTCTTCTCCGCCTTGTCCACGAGCGTCATACCGGCCAGGGAGCGGCCCGTCCGCTGGACCTGGGGCTCCTGGCCGTTCCATTCGACGGGAGCGACCTCGCTCTTGCCGCTGCTGGTCCTGATCGTGCCCGTGACGGTCAGGAATCCGCCTTCGTCACGGTCCGCGGTGTGAATCACAATCTGAAAGCCATTGCTGCCGTTGATAGTTGTCAACGTCTTGCTGGTGTCGGGCACGGTCGGGCCGCTGCTCTCCGCCGTGGGCGTCTCCTCGGCGGGGGCCGAGGACGCCGGTTTGCTCGCCGACCCTTTCTCGTCGCCGTCGGCGCCGCTTCCGCTCCCGCTGCCACACGCCGCGAGGGACACCATCAGGGCGAGAGCCGACAGGGTTGTCCCCGCGACCCTGCTCGCCTTCGCTCCATGCCACATTCTCATGAGTGCTGTTCCTAACGTCGCTCGCGGTCAGTCCTGGGCCAGTCGGACGGTAAACAGGTCGGCCATGTCCGGTAGGAGGTCAGGCTCCGGATCGACGTGCACGAGGGTGCCCTCGCAATGAAGGTCACCGGGAGACTTCGGCGGGTCGTCGGCGGGGTCGTCCTCCCCAGGCTCTCCCGGCCCTCCCGGCCCTCCCGGCCCTCCCGGCCCTCCCGGCTCTGCCGGCCCTCCCGGCTCTGCCGGTTCCCCGGGCTCCGTGGGTTCCCCGGGCGGGTTCTCCTGGTCCTCGGCGATCTCGAAGCTGCACCGGGGCTCGACGATCGCGGTGGCCCGCGCCTCGCCGTGCTTGGTCTCGGTGCCGGGCAGGATCGTATTTCCCACCGGCTCCTGAGTGACGACGTCGACGGTGAATCCCCATCTCCCGTCGGTGAGGGCGGCGCAACCGCTGACATCGGAGCCGTTCTGCCCGGCGAAGTAACCGGCGGCCGCGCAGCCTTGGGCCGATCCCACGGGATTTCCGTTGAACACGTCGTCCAGAAAGCCCGGTGTCAAAAGATCCTTGATGAGATCGTCCTTGAACAGGTCCCTGGATTCCTGGGCCGCCGCCAATGCCGCGGCATCGGCGCCCGACTGGGCGCCGTTGCGCGTGGCACCGGCCTGCCCGACCGCGAAAAAAGCGAGCGCGAGAAAGAGCAGGCTCGCCACCATCATGATGTAGAGGGGCGCCGCCTGCCCTGCCTCACGGGAACTCCGCGATATCACCCGCCGAGGATGTTGTTCACCTGCGTCGCGAGGCCGTTGGCGATGGTCCCGGCCACGCCCGACCCCACCAGCGCCGCGATGATCAGCGCCACCAGCACGATCACCCCGACATACTCCACCGCGCCCTGGCCTTTGTCGCCCCGCCGTTTCATCGCGGTGATCGCCGTGTTCGTCCAGGTGCCGACGTAGTGTTTTGTCGCGGTGGCGGCCTTCAGCGGGATGTTCGACATGGCGTTCCCCTCCGGTGTCGGCCGGCCGACTGCCGGCCGGCTCGTGCGCTTCCTGTGCGTCGCGCGCGCTACCGGCTTCCTCCCGGCCGGTCTCACGCGTGACATGAGAAACGTACGCCGGGGCAGCCCCTCTCGCCATGGGTCCTTGGGCCCAACGCGGGGCCCAGCAAGGGGTGGCGGGGGCTTTCGTTCCGATCGGGACGGTGTCGGTCATGGCTCACCGATCTTCCCGGGGCCTCCCGGTCTTCCCGGCGCGACCCCGTGCCACCGGTCGATCGCCTCACCGCGGTTGCGCGCGTTCAGCTTGGCGAAGATGCGGTTGATGTGATTCTTCACCGTCTTCTGGCTGATGAAGCACGCCGCGGCGATTTGCTGATTGGTCATTCCCGACGCGATCAACTCCATGATCTCCCCCTCCCGCCGGCTCAACTCCGCGCACAGGACAGCGGGTGGCAACTGACGCCCCCCGGAAGAATGTCCCACATTCGATTGCGTATGCAAAGGGTGTTGCGTGAATTGCCGTACATTCGCCAGCAGCGCACCCGCCGCCGAGTGGCTGAAATGCGCCCGCCCCGCCGTGATGTCCCCCACCGCCCGCACCAGTTGGTCCGCCGTGAACTCGCCATGCACGAGATACCCGCCCGCGCCGCGCCTGAGCGCCTCGTACACGATCTCGTTCTCGCGGCTGTACGTCAGCATCAGGACGGGGGCCACCGGCACCAGGCGGGGCAGGGCGGCGAGTCCGTCCACGCCCGGCATCCGTACGTCCAGCAGGATGACGTCGGGGCGGTGGCGTACGGCCTGGTCGTAGGCCTCCCGGCCGTCCGAGGCCTCCGCGACCACCTCTATGTCGTCGCGCCCCGACAGCAGGACCGCCAGGCCCGCCCGTACCACTGGATTGTCGTCCGCGACCACGATCCGCAGCGGCCGCGCCCTCTCCTGGGGGTCCGGCATCCCTAGGGCCTCCTCGCCGGCGGTGCGGTGTCCGTCGTCCCCAGCGCGGCGGACGGGACCTCCAGCCGTACCTCCGTGCCGTTCGCCGCCCCGCCCCGGCCGATGCGGATACGGGCCCCGATCGACGCGGCCCGCTCCACCATGCCCACCATGCCGAAGTGGCCGGTCCGGGCGAGGGAGTTGAGGGAGATGTCCGGCGGGAGGCCCTGGCCGTCGTCGTACACGCTGATCCGCAGGACATCACCCGTCAGCCCGGCCGAGACCGAGATCTCGGCGGGGTTCGCGTGGCGGTGGGCGTTGTCCATCGCCTCCGACGCGATCGTCAGCGCGTGCCGCGCGGCCACCGGCGGGAGCAGCGGCACGGCCGCGTCCCCCAGCCGGTGGAAGGTGGTCCGTACCCCGTGCCGGGAGGCGAAATGGCTTGTCTGTAATCGCAGTTCGGCCAGGATGTCCACCCCGGCCGCCGACTGGCGCGGCGGGCCGGGGTCCGTCCTCAGGTCCGCCAGCAGCTCCCGTGACTCCGCCGCCGCGCGCCGGGCCGCGCGGGCCACCAGTTCGGCCTGGCGGCGGACCGTGAGCGGGTCCGTACGGTCCACCGTGCTCGCGAGGCCCTCCGCCGCCATCGCCAGGCCGTGCAGGGTCTTGGCCACCGAGTCGTGCATCTCCCGGGCCAGACGGGCGCGTTCCTCCTCGACGGCGCCGTGCGCGGCGAGTCTCGCGCGGGCCTCGGTCAGGGCCTGGCTCGCCATGCCGAAGCCCAGGACCAGGTTGCGCAGCGTGCTGCCCACCGCGCCCGCGATGACACAAAGGCCCGGCAGGAACAGGGCGTTGAAGCCCGCCTCCACCTCGCCGTTGACGGCGTACGCGGCGGCGATGATCAGCGATTGCAGTACGGCGAACAGGGCCGCGCCGCGCCAGCCGTACACCAGCCCGGCCAGGAGCGGGGTGCAGATGGTGACGTACGCGAGGGTCGAGTCGGGCGACGCCGTCGCCAGCAGGAGCGCGCCGAAGAACATGTCGGCGGCGAGCAGGGCCGGGTGGCGCAGCAGGACGGGGCCGAAGCGTTCCCAGTCGCGGAGCAGGACGTACGACACCATGAACGTGACCAGGACCGCCGAGCCGACCAGCCAGGTCCCCGGCGTGCTCAGCACGCGGTCGAGGGCGAAGGGCGCGGCCAGCGCGATCATCGCGAGCCGGAAGCCGAAGGTCTGGCGGCACAGCGCTTGCAGGGCGTTGACCTGGATCGGGAGCGGCGGGACATGCGGTGCCGTGGTCGCCGCCATGGTGGTCGCCATGGTGGTCGCCTCCCTTCGGGTGTCCGGTGGTCGCTCGTACTGCCCGGTGCTTTCCGGTGTGCTTCCTGTCAACGCCCCATCAGCCCGAGAGGACACTTCCGAAGTCGACTCCCGAGCCGTAGTAGAAGCTCAGGACGATCAGGATCATGGTGGCGGGGAGCATCACCATCGTGACGACGAGGGTGGTCTTCGGCACCGCCTGGGCGGCGCTGCGGCGCGCGTTCTGCGCGTCCGTACGGCGCATGTCGTTGGCGATCTGTATCAGCGTGTCCACGATGGGGGCGCCCAGCTCCTCGCCCTGCTGGAGGGCGGTGACGAACATCGACACCTGCTCGGAGGCGTTGCGCCTGCGCAGCTGCTCGAAGGCCTCGCGGCGGCTGACGCCCATGTCCATCTGCCGCAGGGTGATGCGCAGTTCGTCGGACCAGGGGCCGGTGTACTTGTCGGCGACCCGCTCCAGCGCCTGCCGGAAGCCGAGTCCGGCGGAGACGACCACCGCGAGGACGTCGAGGAAGTCGGGGAGGGTCCGTTCGATGTCCGCCCTGCGCCTGCGCACGTGCGCCCGGATGATGACGTCGGGCCAGACCAGGCCGAAGGTGAGGGCGACCACCGCGATGACGGTCTGGCCCCGCGCGACCATCCCGAGGGCGGCGAACGCGCCGAGGATCCCGTAGACGGCCCGGCGGGCGGCGAAGCGGTCGACGGTGATGCCGCCCGGGTTGCCCGCCATGTCGAGCCGGTGGCGCAGGGCTTCGACCCGCTTGGGGCCCATCAGGCCGAGCACGGTGGGGGCCCAGCGCATGCCGAGGCGGTCGATGCCGGAGCCCACGGCCGTGGTGCGGGTGGCGCCGATCTCCAGGGCCACCGCCAGGTCGCCGGGAAGCTTGGCGTCCGCGCGATAGAGGCGGATGCCGTGGAAGACGCCGTACACCGCCACGCCCATCGCGACCGCGAGCAGGAGCCCCAGTCCCGTTCCTGATCCCATCAGTTGCTCTCTTCCTCTCTTCTTCCCGGTCGCGTTCTTCCTGTTCCCGGGCCGGGTTCAGACCTGGATACGGGACATGCGGCGGATCAGGATGTAGCCGGCGGCGTACATGGCGAAGGCGACGATCGTGCCGATCTGGCCGATCACCGAGCCCGTCATCTTGTCCAGGGCGCCCGGCGCCATGGCGTTGATCATCAGCAGGAAGCCGAGGCCGAGCAGGGGCACCGCGAGGGCCGTGACCTTGACCTGCGCCAGCATGGTCGTGACCTCCCTGCGGGTCTCCTTGCGCTCCTCCAGCGTCTCGGTGAGGTTGCGCAGAGAGCTGACGATCTGGCCGCCCGCCCGGCTGGAGAGCACCACCGTGGTGACCAGGACGACCAGTTCGCGGGAGGGCAGCCGGTCGGCCAGTTCGCCCAGCGCGTCGTCCAGGGAGTGGCCGATGTTGAGCTGGTCGGCGACCCGGCGCAGTTCCTCGCCCGCGGGGTTGTCGAGTTCCTCCGCGGCCATCGCCAGCGCCGTACGCATCGCCAGGCCGGCGTGGGTGGCGTTGGCCAGGACCCGCGTCAGCTCGGGGAGTTGGCCGATGAAGGCTTCCGTACGCTTCACCCGCTGCCAGTTGAGGAACGCGTTGCCGCCCCACAGGCCGACCAGCGCCGCCAGGAAGCCGAAGAACGGGGCGAAGACCGCGCCGACGACGAAGTAGAGGGCGAGCAGGCCGGCCGCCACGTAGACGGTGTACTCGCCGGGGGTCAGGTCGAGGCCCGTCGCGGCGATCTTCTGTTCGATGCGCTTGCCCGTGGTGGTCCCGCGCAGCCGCCGGTCGACCCCGGTGAACCGCCGGCGGCGGCCGGTGTCCGCCGCGAGCTGGCCCGTCTGGGTCATGCGGTCGACGAGCGCCCGGTGTTGGGCCCTGCCCGACGCGTAGACGTGCACGCCGACGACGGCGAGCACACCCGTGGACAGGGTGAGGCCGACCGTCAGGAGCGGGAGGTTGACCATGGCGTACGGACCTTCTCGGTGGACGGGACAGGGACGGGGGCGGGACGGGGACTTGGGCGGGACAGGGACTTGGGCGGGACGGGGGCTCGGGCGGAGGGCGCTCGCCCCCGGCGGGTGCGTCAGGCCGGTGAGTTCCGTATCGCCAACTGCGCTTCCGTACGGGCGACTCCGAAGGCCGGCGGCACCGGTTCGCTCTTGAGGTAGAGGCGCTCGGCGACCCGGCGCGGCAGCGGGTAGTACTCGAACTTCCCGTAGATCCGGCCGTCGGGTGCCATGGGCTGGGCGAGGAACTTGCACACGGAGACGATCCGGTACTCCTCCCTGCCCTGAGAGTCGACGATGGCGATCTCGGTGACCCGGCGGGAGCCGTCGGCGTGCCGGGTCAGCTGGACGATGACGTCGACGGCGCTGTTGATCTGGTCCTTGATCGCCACGAAGGGGATCCCGGCCTCCGACATGGAGGCCAGGGTCTGGAGCCGCATCAGCGCGTCCTCCGCGTTGTTGGCGTGGACGGTGGCGAGCGAGCCGTCGTGACCGGTGGACATCGCCTGGAGCATGTCGAGGGTCTCGCCGCCTCGTACCTCACCGACGATGATCCGGTCGGGTCGCATACGGAGGGAGTTGCGGACGAGGTCGCGGATGCTGACCTGGCCCTTGCCCTCCACGTTGGCCGGGCGGCTCTCCAGCGTGATGACGTGGGACTGCTGGAGCTGGAGTTCGGCGGAGTCCTCGATGGTGACGATGCGCTCGCCCTCGGGGATCAGTCCGGAGAGGGAGTTGAGGAGGGTCGTCTTGCCGGTGCCGGTGGCCCCGGAGACGATGACGTTGAACTTCGCGCGTACCAGTCCGCCCAGGAGCAGCATCATCTGCTGGTCCAGCGAGCCGAGGCCGATCATCTCCTGGAGGGTGAAGGCCCGGGGGAAGCGGCGGATGGTGAGGATCGGTCCGGTCAGGGACAGCGGCGGAATGATGACGTTGACACGCTCGCCCGAGGGGAGCCGGGCGTCGACCATCGGATTGGCCTCGTCCACACGGCGGTTGACGGTCGACACGATGCGCTCGATGGTCTGCATCAGCTGTTCGTTCGACGCGAAGCGCAGGGGCAGCATCTCCAGCCGTCCCCCGCGCTCGACGAAGACCTGGTCGGCGCCGTTGACCATGATCTCGCTGATGGAGGCGTCCTCCAGCAGCGGCTCCAGGATGCCGAGGCCCAGGGCCTCGTCCACGACGCGGCGGATGAGCTGGGAGCGCTCGACGTTGGAGAGGACCGGGCCCTCCCGGCTGATGATGTGGCCGAGGACGCGCTCCAGGCGGGCCCGGCGTTCGGCCGCGGCCAGCGCGGACATCTCCGCGAGGTCGATCTCTTCGAGGAGTTTCGCGCGGTAGACCCCGACGAGCAGGCTCTCCTCGCCGTGCCCGTTGGACGGCTCGGGGCTGTTGATGCGTGCCCGCAGGCTCATGTCCTCAACTCCCACGTTTCGCTCATGTGTTGCCGATGTGCCGGATCGCGCTCGTTGCTGTCGTATGAGATTGGTTGTCAGTCCTTCGGCATCGTCGCGCTCCTGATCGCGGGGCCGAAATCGAAAAGGGGCAGGACGGACGGCACGGGGACGGTGGCGGTCGCCGTTACCGCGTCCCCGCCGTCCCCCACGCTGATGGCGGGGTTCAGCCAGCCGCTGACGGCTGCCTCCCCCGCTACCGCGGGGTCCATGTCGGCCTGCCGGTACGACGCCGTACGGGCCGCCGCCCGCGCCGCCGTCCCGGCCTGCTGCACCGCGTAGGCGGCCAGGCCCAATTGCACGGCGGAGAGCCCGACGATGAGCAGCAGCGTGATCACGCCGACAAATTCGAGGGCCGCCTGGCCCTTCTCCCGATCCCTCCGCGCGCTCATGGCGTGGTCTCCCTCAGGGCGGAGCCGTGGGCCGTGATGTTGACCGGGATGTTGAAGCCGGGGAAGAGTACGGGGGTGTTGAGGCCGATGTCGACGGTGACCAGATCGCCGCCGCCCCCGCCGCAGTTGACCCCGCCCAGACTCCAGGCGCCGGGCAGGTCCTCCGCCGCCGCGGCGCCGCACGGCTCGCCCACCGCAGCCGCCCGCGCGGCCTTGTCGGCCGCGTTGCCGGCGAGCGAGAACGTGTAGCCGATCAGTGCCGCCTGCCAGAGCAGCACCAGGGTGCCAAGGATGATCGGGATCATGCCGGTGAACTCGAACGCGGCCTGGCCCCGGTCCTCGCGCAACCGCGCGCCGAGCCTCTCCGCGTACGGAACGTCGCCGGACGGCATGTCCCCGGAGGGCATGCCCCCGGACGGCGCGTCGCCGGACGGCGTGTCCCCGTAACACGTGTCACCGGACCGTGCCTCTCCGCGCCGCACTTCTCCGTACCGCGTACGTATCCCCGTAGGTGTCCCAGGACGGTTCATGGCTCGATCTGCCCTCTCGCCCGTCTCGCTCCGATCGCGCTCGGTCCGGGGTTCCTGACCCGGTCCCGGTCTGCCCTGTTCCTGGTCCTGCCCGGTTTGCCGTGCTTCCGCTCGCCCTCCTGCGCCTTCACCAGGCCCAGTTCCCCCGCCAGGCCCCAGATCGCCTGTTTCACGGTGGACTTGGACTCCAGATCCTGCAACCGGCCCGCGTCCACGACCGCCTGGAGTTCCTTGAAGTTCGCGGGGATCGCCGACCGGGAGACCCGGGTGCCGGTGATCCGCTCGATCAGCTGGGGCTGGATCTCGGTGTTCTTCGTGTGGCGGTTGACGACCGTCACGGTCTCCTCCGCCTTGCGGATCTGGAGCCGGTCCCACAGCCGCACCATGCGCTTGGTCGCCCGCACCGACACCACGTCCGGGGTGGTCAGCAGCAGGGTGGTGTCGGCCATCTCGATCGCCGCCGCGTTCGCGCTGTTCATCTGGGTGCCGCAGTCGATGACCACGACGTCGTAGCGGTGCCGCAGCGCGCTGACGATCTGCCGTACGGACCGCTCGTTGACCTCCTCGCCCCGCTCCCCCTCCCCCGGCGCCAGCAGCAGGCCGATCCCCGTGTGGTGGATGAAGACCGCGTCCTGGAGCACCCGTGGCGATATGTCCTGGATGGTGGCGAGGTCCACGATCGACCGGCGGAACTGCACATCGAGGTACGAGGCGACGTCCCCGGCCTGGAGGTCCAGGTCGGCGAGCGCGGTTGTCATACCCGACGCCCTGGCCGCTAGGGCGAGTTGTACGGCGGTCAGGGTCGTCCCGACGCCGCCCTTCGCCCCGCTGACCGTGACCACGATCCCCCCGGGGCCGCTGAACACCTCGGCGCCCTGGCCGAGATGGCGCCGTACGCCCACCGACCACCCGGCGGCGGCCTGGACGCGCTGCGCCAGCTCCTCGTACGAGAGCGGCAGTCCGACCAGGCCCCGGGCGCCGGAGTCCATGGCGGCCGAGAAGAGCATGGGGCTGGCGTCGGAGGTGACCAGGACGACGCCGACGGCCGGGAAGCGCAGGGCCACTTCCCGGATGAGTTCGAGCGCGGGCACCGGTCCGATCCGCTCGTGGACCAGGACCACTTCCGGCAGCTCGTCGATCGACTCGGCGGCCAGCCGGGCCAGGGTGTCGATCAGCGAGGTCGAGTCGCCGACCGGCGCGGCCGGCTCCGCGTCGGGGAGCTGGCTGAGCAGGGTGGTGATGGACCGGGCGGCGTCGGCGTCACCGACGACCGGAAGGATTCGGGTGGTCATGCGTCCCTCACTTGTCCCCTTCGAGCGTGTAGGTGCTCTCCCCGGGGCGCAGCGTTGTCGGATTGCCGTCGGGGAGGAGGGCGAGCCGCACGTGGTCCGCGAAGGACTCGGCGTACGCGACCCGTTGGGCGTCCTTGGTCTTCAGCGCGAAGGTGATGGGGACGGCCTGCTGGAGTCCGGTGCGGGTCCGGTCGCTCTCCTTGGCTTCGAGGGCGGTGAGTTTGCCGACGTCGAGAACCCTGGCGTTGGGGACGATGATCCGGGACTGCGCCGTGGCGCCGTCGTTGTCGCCGGGGAAGGTCGCGAAGATGTTGACCAGATCGCCCGGCCTGATCTTGCCCGCGACGCCGGTCTCCGCGTCGATCATGATGGCGATCTCCTGCTCGTCCGAGGCGAGTTCGGGGCGTTTGACGATCATGTCGTCCTGGAGCAGGGATCCCTTTTTCAGGGTGGTGACGGCGATCTTTCCGTTGAGTACGGAGAGGTCGGTCACCGCGTTCTCGGACAGCCAGCGCTCCGGCATCTCGA
This sequence comes from Streptomyces sp. NPDC087420, assembly GCF_044744165.1. Lineage (NCBI taxonomy): Bacteria > Bacillati > Actinomycetota > Actinomycetes > Kitasatosporales > Streptomycetaceae > Streptomyces > Streptomyces sp. NPDC087420. Next base: position 99,017 of record NZ_JBIUXU010000016.1, on the reverse strand, counting down.
TCTTCTCGAACTGCCCGCTCTGGAGCGGTGTGTAGGGGGCGACATCCACCTTCAGCCGGTACGCGTCGACTTCGGGGCCGACCTTCGAATTCACGTCCCGTATCACCGAGAGCACACCGGCGAAGGCCGCGACGGCGCAGAGAATCGAGAGGAGAAGGAGTATGACGCCGCGGCGTTGCCGTGAATTCATGGGAGGGGCAACCTCGTTCGAAGACGTGGGTCAGGGAAGCGTGACAGATCGGAGCGGGTACGGGGAGGTCGCCGGGTGTCCGGCCGGCGGGCTACGCCCCTTGGCGCGTAGGGCTTCCCCTGGTCAGCACACCGCTGACGCGGCCGCGGGTCTCGGGCGGACCGAGGGGCGCGGAGCAGAATCCGCAGCGGTCTCCTATGAGTTCCGATCCGCACCAGCCGCACACCTCGCGGCGGACCGACGCGACCAATTGGTAGAGCACGGAGATGTCCGGCAGGAACGCGGCGAATTCGATCATCTTCGCCGTACCCCACCAGGCCGGCGATTCCGCCGGCAACGCGCACTCCTGGACACCTTGGACGCGCCAGGCGGGTGCGAGGGTCTCCGTCACCCAGTCGGACTGCAACGATCCCTGTCCGACGACAAGATGGGTGGCGAAATCGGGTCCGGTGAGTTCACCGGCGCCGATCTTGATCAGCTGGGGAGTGGGGTTCGCGAGAACGCCGAACTGCGCCCCGGGGACCCAGGACTTGGCGTGCGACTTGAGGCTCACCGGCACCCGGTCGAGCCGGGCGACCGAGTTCAGGAGGGCGCCCGCGTGGATGTAGTGGGAGAGCAGCCGGGCGGCGGAGGCGATGATCCCCGGGTGGAAGTCGCAGAGGGACAACTGCCGTAGCTGGCGCACGAGAACGGCCACCGCGAGCGGCGGCAGGTCCACCTTGAGCAGCGCGATCCGGTCGCTCTCCAAGAGATTGCGGACGGTGTGCAGCCGCCGCTCGTGCGGGGTGGGAATGGTCGCGGGATAGACGGCGACGACATAGCCGTACTGCTCGACGAGCACCTGCATGTCGGCCAGCGCGTCGCCCAACGGCTGTGCGTCGGGCGGCTGGAGCAGGGTCGCGGTGGGCGTCTGCTGGTCGGTCGGCGGCAGCACCAGATCCGGGCTGGTGACAGCGATCGCGGTCGGCACGTTGGTTCCCCGTTCAGCCCGGGACGCCGGAGCCCCGGCGACCGCAGATCTCTCCTGCTCCGTTCTCCTGCCCCAGCACTTTATCCACGTCTTACGGTGCAGAGAACACCTTTCGGATACCCGGGCTGTGGCCGTCACATGACGGGCAGCTACAAAATCGGGCGAAGCAGCGCGCCGGGCGTCTTCCGGGCCGGTCGGGAGCGCTCCCGTATACGACCTTCTGCCAGAGGTCTTGACAACTTGATTGGTCTGGACCAGTTTCTACGTCCAACGGTGGCCACCGTTCCTCTCACTCTTTACGTACCTCCATCCCCGAACCCCCAGCGGAGGCAGCAAGTGGAACGTGCACCAGGCTCCAGAGGACGCGTCAGAACGTGGATCGGCGGGGCGGTGGCCGTCGCGGCCGCCGGAGCGCTGAGTGTGACCGGGCTCGCCGGGACCGCGCAGGCCGCCGACATCAACGTGGCGAAGAACGCGGGCTTCGAGTCCGGGCTCGGGAGTTGGACCTGTTCCGCCGGCAGCGGCTCCACGGTCGGCTCCCCCGTGCACGGTGGCGCCGCCGCCCTGAAGGGCGCGCCCAGCGGCCAGGACAACGCCAAGTGCTCGCAGGTCGTCGCCGTACAGCCCAACTCGACCTACACGCTGAGCGCCTGGGTGCAGGGCGGGCTCGCCTACCTGGGAGCCGAGGGGACCGGGACGACCGACGTGTCGACCTGGACGCCGGACAGCACCTCGTGGAAGCAGCTCACCACCAGCTTCAGGACGGGCGCGTCGACCAGGTCCGTGACCGTCTACACCCACGGCTGGTACGGCACTCCCACCTACTTCGCCGACGACATCTCCGTCTTCGGCCCCGACGGCGGCGGTGGCAGCGACCCCGGCCCGACGATCCCCGGCTCGCCCGCGGGCCTCTCGGCCGGCTCGGTGACCTCGTCGTCCGTGACCCTGAACTGGGGCGGGGTGTCCAACGCGACCGGGTACAACATCTACCGCAACGGTACGAGGGTCCAGTCGTCGACCTCCCCGTCCGCGACCGTGACGGGCCTGGCGGCCAGCACGTCGTACTCGTTCCAGGTGTCCGCGACCAACGCGGCCGGTGAGGGCCCCAAGTCGGCCACGGTCAACGCGACCACCTCGGCGACCGGCGGCGGGGGCGGGGGCGGCACCAACCCCACCGTACCCAAGCACGCGCTGACCGGTTACTGGCAGAACTTCAACAACGGCGCGGCCGTCCAGAAGCTCCGTGACGTGCAGGCGCAGTACGACATCATCGCGGTGTCGTTCGCCGACGCGACCGCCACCCCCGGCCAGATCACCTTCAACCTGGACCCGGCCGTCGGCTACGGCTCCGCCGCCGAGTTCAAGTCGGACATCGCCGCGAAGAAGGCCGCCGGCAAGTCGGTCATCCTCTCCATCGGCGGCGAGAAGGGCACCATCTCCATCAACAACGCCGCCTCCGCGACGGCGTTCGCCAACAGCGCCTACGCGCTGATGCAGGAGTACGGCTTCAACGGCGTCGACATCGACCTGGAGAACGGCCTCAACTCCACGTACATGAGCAGCGCCCTGCACCAGCTGGCCGCGAAGGCCGGTTCGAGCATGGTCCTCACGATGGCGCCGCAGACCATCGACATGCAGAACACGGGCGGCGAGTACTTCAAGACCGCGCTGGCCGTGCGGGACATCCTCACCGTCGTCAACATGCAGTACTACAACAGCGGTTCGATGCTCGGCTGCGACGGCAAGGTCTACTCGCAGGGTTCGGTGGACTTCCTCACCGCGCTCGCCTGCATCCAGCTCGAAGGCGGCCTCGCCCCCGCCCAGGTCGGCATCGGCGTCCCCGCCTCCACGCGGGGCGCGGGCAGCGGTTACGTCTCCCCGACGATCGTGAACAACGCGCTGGACTGCCTCACCCGGGGCACCAACTGCGGTTCGTTCAAGCCGTCGAAGACCTACCCGGGCCTCCGTGGCGCGATGACCTGGTCCACCAACTGGGACGCGACGGCGGGCAACGCCTGGTCGAACGCCGTCGGCCCGAAGGTCCACTCCCTCCCGTAACGGAACCCCGTAACGGAAGTCCCGTAGCGGACCCGCACGACCGAAGACCCCCCACAGGGCCGGCAGCGCCGTCGAACCCCACCCGACGGCGCTGTCGCGCGTCCGGCCCCGGACGCACCCCGCACGCACCCCGCACGACGGGCCTACCAGATCAGATCCTTGACCTGCTTCGCGCACAGCACGACGAACAGCAGCCCCGCGACCGTGAGCATCACATTGCTCAGCACCCCGTTGCGCCACTCGGCGGGCGTACGGGAGGAGTTGAGCAGCCAGACCAGCGTCAGCGCCAGGAACGGCATGAAAAACGCGCCCAGGACGCCGTACACCACGACCAGTCCGAAGGGCTCGTCGAGGAAGAGCAGCCCGATCGGCGGGAAGGTCAGCCACAGCAGGTACGCGCGGAACATGAAGGACCGCTCCCGCTGTCCGGAGGCGACCATGTCCACCATGTCCTCCGTGTCGACCCCGAAGCGCTCCCTGATGAAGCGGTCCACGAAGTCGGCGAACATCAGGCTCACCCCGTGCCACACCCCGATCAGCGCGCCGAACGACGTGGCGAAGAAGCCCACCAGGAAGAGCTTCGCGGTGACCACCCCGAAGCGGTCCTCCAGGATCGTGCCGAGGTCGATCAGCCCCCGGTCCCCCGAGGTCAGCGCGATCTGGGAGGAGTGCAGCAGTTCGGCGCCGATGATCAGCATGGCGACGACGAAGAAGCCCGTGGTGACGTACGCGACGCGGTTGTCCAGCCGCATCACCCGCATCCAGCGCGAGTCGGTCCACCCCTTGGCGTTGACCCAGTAGCCGTACGCGGCCATCGTGATCGTGCCGCCGACCCCGCCGATCAGCCCCAGCGTGTAGAGCAGCGAGCCGTCCGGCAGGACCGGTACGAGCCCCGCGAACGCGTCGCCGAGGCGGGGGGCCACCCGGATCGCTACGTACATGACAATCAGGAACTTCATCCCGATCAGCACCGTCATGACCTTCTCGAAGACGGCGTACCGGTTGAACCAGACGAAGACCAGCCCCACCAGACCGGTGATGACCGCCCAGGTCTTGAGGCCGGGCCCCTCGGGGAAGAGCGCGACGAGCGGCAGGGCGCTGGAGGACATGGCCGTCGCTCCGTACACGAAGCCCCAGACCACCACGTAGACGGCGAAGTAGACCGTCGTCCAGTGACCGAGGCTGCGCCAGCCCTCGAAGAGCGTGGTGCCGGTGGCGAGATGCCAGCGTCCGGCGGCCTCGGCGAGCGAGATCTTGACGACGCAGCCGATGATCGCGGCCCACAGGAGGGTGTACCCGAACTTGCTGCCCGCGATCAGCGTCGCGACCAGGTCCCCCGCCCCGACCCCGGTCGCGGCGACCACGATCCCGGGACCGATGTACCGCCAACTGGACCTGCGGGGGCCGGGGGTGGCGGCGGTCTTTTCGGGCGCCAGGCCCGCCCGATCGGGTGCGGCCCCGTCCGTACCGCTGTACTCACCCGTGCCGCTGTCCGTGGTGCCTGCCATGCGTATCGCGCCTCCACTCGTCCCCGTACGTGACCCACGTCACGAAAGCGGGGCGAGCGGTGATCGCGCAAGAGGGCGTGCGGCGCCACGGACAGCGGTCCGGGTGAATACAGGGGTACGGAGATTGAGGCCGTGCGGACTCGTCTAGATGACCAGGCTCAGCAGCGCCGCCACCACGAACCCCGCCACCGACAGGACCGTCTCCAGGACCGTCCATGACTTCAGTGTGTCGCGCTCCGAGATGCCGAAGTACTTCGCGACCATCCAGAACCCGCCGTCGTTGACGTGCGAGGCGAAGATCGAGCCCGCGGAGATGGCCATGATGATCAGGGCGAGGTGGGCCTGCGAGAAGCCCTGGCCCTCGACCAGGGGGACGACGATGCCCGCGGTGGTGACGATCGCGACGGTCGCCGAACCCTGGGCGACCCGCAGCACGACCGAGATCAGCCAGGCCAGCAGGATGACCGGCAGTCCGACGTCGTGGAAGGTGTCGGCGAGGGCGTCCGCGATGCCGCTGCCCTTGAGGATCGCGCCGAAGACACCGCCGGCGCCGACGACGAGCAGGATGTTGCCGACCGGCTTGAGGGACGCCGTGGAGACCCGCTCCAGCGACTGGCGCGACCAGCCGCGCCGCAGGCCCAGCAGGTAGTACGCGAGCAGCAGCGCGATCGTCAGCGCCACGAACGGGTGGCCGAAGAACTCGATCACCGAGCGGCCGGTCGACGGCTCCAGCGCGATGGACGAGAACGTCGCCAGCAGGATCAGGAGCAGCGGGGTGCCGATGATCGCGAGGACCGTGCCCAGGCCGACCGGCGCCTCCTGGGGGGCGACCCCGGCGGCGCGCTGTTCCTCCGCCACGGCGGACTTGGCCTCCTCGGCGGCCTCCAGCATGTCCTGCGGGACCTCCACGTAGAGGCGCTTGCCGATCCAGGCGGCGTACACCCAGGCGGCGAGGACGGCCGGGATCCCGACGAGCGCGCCCATCAGGATCATCCAGCCCAGGTCCACGTGGAAGAGGCCGGCGGCTGCGACGGGGCCCGGGTGCGGGGGCAGGAACGCGTGGGTCATGGAGAGACCGGCGAGCAGCGGCATCGCGTACAGGACGATCGACTTGCCGGAGCGCTTGGTGGCCGCGTACACGATCGGCGCGAGGACGAAGATGCCGACGTCGAAGAAGACGGGGATGCCGAAGATGACACCCGTGACGCCCATGGCGAGCGGCGCGCGCTTCTCGCCGAAGAGGTTCAGCAGCCGGGCGCTCAACACCTCGGCGCCGCCGGACACTTCGAGGATCGCGCCGAGCATCGTACCGAGGCCGATGATGATCGCGACATGGCCGAGGATGCCGCCCATGCCCGACTCGATCATCGAGACGGAGGTGGACCGCTGGACCGTACCGAAGAGTTCGGTGACGGAGAGACCGGCGGCGAGGCCGACGGCTATGGAGACGCCGAGCAGGGCGACGAAGGGTTGGATCCTGACCTTGATGATCAGGAACAGGAGGAGTGCGATACCGAGGGCGGCGACGGTGAGCAGCCCGCCGGTACCGCCGAGTATGAGGAGGAAACCGCCGGTGTGGGGCGGGGTTTGAGGGGGCGCGTCGGCAGCGAGCAGCATGGGGGGCCTCTTGTTCTGGGCACTCTGGGCAGCGGGAATCGCGGTACGGCGCTCCCTCGGACGAACGTGAGGGTGGCGCCGTACCGGGCGGTGGGGGGTAAGGCGGAAGGGCTCACCGGGGGTAAGACGGAAGGGCTCAACCGAGGACGGCCAGCGCGTCGATCTCGATCAACAGCCCCTTGGGGAGGCCGACATAGACCGTCGTACGGGCGGCGGCGGCCTCCTTGAGGCCCTGCTCCTCGAAGTACTGGTTGTAGATCGCGTTCATCTCGGCGAAGTGGTCCACGTCCGTGAGATAGACACGCACCATCATGACGTCGTCCCAGCTCGCGCCGCCCTCCTCCAGGATCGCCTTGACGTTGGCGAAGGTCTGGAGCGTCTGCTCGCGCAGGGTCGGGCCCGCCGGGACCGGCGGCCTGCCGTCCACCGCGGGCAGGAAGCCGACCTGGCCCGCGACCTGGAGGATGTTGCCCTTGCGGACGCCGTGCGAGAACTTCGCCGGCGGCGCGGTGTGCGTGGCGGGGGTCAGCGCGGTCTTCGGGAGCTGGGGCGTGTTCTCGCTCATGTGCGTGCTTCCTTGGAGTGGGTGGTGCCGGAGTACTCCCGGCTGATCACGTCGGCGGTGCGGCGCAACAGCGGGAGCAGGGTGAGGAGTTCCTCGGCCGTGACGACGACGTTCGGCGCGGAGACCGACATGGCGGCGACAACTCTGCCGTCCGTACCCCGGATCGGGGCGCCGATGCAGTTGATGGACTCCTCGTGGCCGCCGAGGTCGGTGGCCCAGCCCTGTTCGCGTACGGTGGCCAACTCCCGCAGGAAAGCGGCGGCGTTGGGGATCGAACGGGGCGTGTACAGGGGGAAGTCGAGCCGCTCGGCGAGGGCGCGGCGCTCGGCCTCGGGGAGGTCGGCGAGGAGCAGCTTGGCGACGGCGGCGACCGTGATGGCGACCGGTTTGCCGATCCTGGAGTACATCCGGACCGGGTAGCGGCTCTCCACCTTGTCGATGTAGAGAACCTCGTTCTCCTCGTGCACCGCCAAGTGGACGGTGTGGCCGCACTGTTCGTTGAGCTTGACGAGGTGGGGGTGGGCGATCTCCCGTACGTCCAGGTTCTCCACGGCCTCCTGGGCGAGCGCGAAGAGGCGGGCGCCGAGGCGGTAGCGGTTGTCCTGCTGGCGGTAGACGAGCCCGTGCTCGTGGAGGGTACGGAGCAGTCGCAGCGCGGTGGACTTGTGCACGTCGAGCCGCTCGGCGACCTGCCCGAGGTCGGCGGGCCCCTGGGCGAGCAGGGGAAGGATGCTCAGCGCGCGGTCGACGGTCTGGCTCATCGGGTACGTACCTCCTGCTCGATGGCCGCCGTCCAGCCGGGGCCGAGACGAAGTCTCTCCCAGGCGCGCCCGTCCAGGCCCGCGAGGCGGTCGGCGTCGGCGCGGGCGGGCGGGACGCCGAGGTCGCCGGGGACGGTGAGGGTGGCGGCGGCCATGAGGTGGCCGTGGCGCAGGCGGGCGGCGGCGGGCAGGCCGCGCAGGGTCGCGGAGAGGAAGCCGGCGGCGAAGGCGTCCCCGGCGCCGACGGGCGCGACGACGTCGACGTGGAGGGCGGGCATGTCGGTGACGGTGTCGGTTGCCTGGTCGTGCGCGGTGTCCTCGGTGCCGTCCGCCCCCTCCCGCGTCAGCACCGTCGCGCCCGCGCTCCCCCGCTTGACCACCAGCGTCCGCGGCTCGGGCAGCGCCGCGCGGATCGCGTCCACGCCCCGCAGCCCCCACGCCTGCGCCGCCTCGTCGTCGCCGACGAAGACCAGGTCGGCGCCGCGCGCCAGCTCCAGCAGGACTTCCGCGCCCGAGCCGTCGCGCCACAGCCCCGGCCGGTGGTTGACGTCGAAGGAGACGAGGGGCCGGCCCGGCCCGCGGCGGGTCAGCTCGCGCATCAGGGCCAGGCAGTCGGCGGAGAGCGCGGCGGTGATCCCGGACAGGTGCAGGACCCGCCCCGCCCACAGGTCGCGGTACGGCACGGTCGCCGGGGACATCGCGGAGGCGGCGGAACCGGCCCGGTAGTAGGCGACCTCGTGCGCGTCGGTCGCGCGGTCCGTCGCCGTACGGAAGTAGATGCCGGTGGGGCGCTCCGGGTCGCGCCGGACCCCCGACGTGTCGACGCCGTACGCGGCCACGGCGGCCACCAGATGGTCGCCGAAGCCGTCCGCGCCGACCCGGCTGACCCACTTCACCGCGTGCCCGGCGGCGGCCAGCGCGCACGCGACGTTGGACTCGGCGCCGCCGATGGTCCGGTCGAAGGACGGCACGTCGGCGAGGCGTCCGGGCCGGGAGGGCAGGAACGTGACCATGGACTCGCCGAGGCAGACGACGTCCACGCGCGGGGACACCACCGGGGCGTCCGTCGCCACGAGTCCGGTTCCGGTCACTCCGGTCACTCTGGGGCTCCTCGCCGCTCGGCCGATGCGTGGAGGGGCCACCATTGACCCGACATCGGCTCGGATGTTAGACAGCGTCAAGCGATATGCGCAATGGGTGTTGCAAATGTTGCAACGACGGTGATCAAACCGACCCCACTTCGACCACGGAGGCCCCTATGGCGACCGACCGACCCGGCCCGCTCGGCGACGAGCACGTGGAGCACCTCGGCGACGGACGTGTCGGCCACCTCGGCGACGAGCAGGTGGACCACCGCTTCAAGGGGCTCCCGCCGGACGCCGAGGGTCTGACGGTCGGCGCACTCGCCGCCCAGCGCCGCGACCTGTTCACCGGCGGCTTCACCACGCCCGTGCTCGCCCTGTCCGCCGAGTCGCTCGCGCACAACCTCACCCTGCTGGAGACTTACGCCGAACGCCACGGCCTCGCCTTCGCCCCGCACGGCAAGACCTCCATGTCCCCCCAGCTCTTCGAGCGCCAACTCGCCCACGGCGCCTGGGGCATCACCGCCGCCCTGCCCCACCAGGCGCGCGTCTACCGGGCGTTCGGCATCCGGCGGATCTTCCTCGCCAACGAGGTGGTCGACGCGGCGGCGCTGCGCTGGCTGGCCGGCGAACTGGACCGCGACCCCGACTTCCGCTTCCTCTGTTACGTGGACTCCGTGCGCGGGGTCGAGTTGATGGACGAGGCCCTGCGCGCGGCCGGCGCCACCCGCCCGGTGGAGGTCGTCGTCGAACTGGGCGCGGGCGAGGGGGCCCGTACCGGAGCGCGTACGGAGGCGGACTGCGCGGCGGTCGCCGACGCGGTGGCCGCCGTCACCACCCTCCGCCTGGCGGGAGTCGCCGGGTACGAGGGCGAGGTGCCGGACGCCGACGGTGACCGGGTGCGCGCCTGGCTGCGCCGACTGGTCGCGCTGGCCTCGGAGTTCGACAAGGCGGGCCGCTTCTCCGGACCGGACGGGGCGGACGGACCGGACGGGGCAGACGGACCGGACGAGATCGTGATCAGCGCGGGCGGCAGCGCCTGGTTCGACGCGGTCGCGGACGTCTTCGCCGGGATCCCGCCGCTCTCCCTCCCCGTACTGAAACTGCTGCGCTCCGGCGCGTACGTGTCGCACGACGACGGCCACTACCGCCGCCTCACGCCCTTCAACCGCGTGCCCGAGGAAGGCTCCCTGGAGCCGGCGTTCCGGCTGTGGGCGCAGGTGGTCTCGCGCCCGTCCGCCGGGCAGGCGTTCCTCAACGCGGGCAAGCGGGACGCGGCGTACGACCTGGACCTCCCGGAGGCCCAGGTGGTCCGTGACGGCCGTACCGGCGAGGTCGGGCCCGCCACCGGGCTGACCGTCACCGGCCTGTCCGACCAGCACACGTGGGTGTCCACGGCCGAGGGGACGGACCTGGAGGTCGGTGACTGGGTCGGCCTCGGGCTGTCGCATCCGTGCACGTCGTTCGACAAGTGGCAGCTGATCCCGCTGGTGGAGGCGGACGGCACGGTCACGGACCTGATCCGTACGTTCTTCTAGAGACCCGTCTTTCTAGAAACCCGTCCAGAGAGCCGCAAGGACTCAGGACCCCGGACCCGGACCCAGGACCCAGGAGCGCAGGCCATGGATCTCGTCATCCAGGACGTACAGGTCGTCGACGGCACCGGCGGACCCTCCTACCGCGCGGACGTCGGCCTCACCGACGGCCGTGTCGCGGCGATACGGCGGGAGGGCGGCGGCCCCCGCCTGAGTGCCGCGCGCTCCCTCGACGCCGCCGGGCTCGCCCTCTCCCCCGGCTTCATCGACATGCACGCGCACAGCGACCTCGCCCTCCTGCGCGACCCCGACCACTCGGCGAAGGCCGCGCAGGGGGTGACGCTGGAGGTGATCGGGCAGGACGGCCTGTCGTACGCGCCCGTGGACGACCCGACCCTCGCGCAGGTCAGGCAGTCCATCACCGGCTGGAACGGCGACGGTTCCGACATCGACTTCGACTGGCGGACGGTCGGCGAGTACCTGGACCGGCTCGACCACGGCTTCGACGGAGAGGGCATCGCGGTCAACGCCGCGTACCTGATCCCGCAGGGCACGGTCCGCATGTACGCGGTCGGCTGGGACGACCGCCCGGCGACCGGCGCCGAACTGGCCCGCATGGAACGGCTGGTGGCCGAGGGTCTGGAACAGGGCGCGGTCGGCATGTCCTCCGGGCTCACGTACACGCCCGGCATGTACGCCGACGACGCCGAACTGACCGCGCTCTGCCGGGTGGTGGCGCGGTACGGCGGCTACTACTGCCCGCACCACCGGTCGTACGGCGCCGGCGCGCTCCAGGCGTACGAGGAGATGGTGACGCTCACCCGGCGGGCGGGCTGCGCGCTCCATCTGGCCCACGCCACCATGAACTTCGGCGTCAACGAGGGCAAGGCCCCTGATCTGCTGGCCCTGTTGGACGGGGCGCTCGACGCGGGCGCCGACATCACGCTCGACACCTATCCGTACACCCCGGGCTGCACCACCCTCGTGGCGATGCTGCCCAGTTGGGCGAGCGAGGGCGGCCCGGACAGCATCCTGGCGCGGCTGCGCGACCACACCACCGCCGAGAAGATCCGCCACCACATGGAGGTCGTGGGGGCGGACGGCTGCCACGGGGTCCCCATCGAGTGGGACACGATCGAGATCTCGGGGGTCTCGGCGCCGGGACTGGACCCGTACGTGGGGAAGACGGTCGCGGCGTCCGCGGCCGAACGCGCGGAGGCCCCCTGGGTCACGGCCCGCAGGCTGCTGATCGAGGACGGTCTCGGCTCGACGATCCTCCAGCACGTGGGCCACGAGGAGAACGTCCGGGAGATCATGCGCCACCGCGTGCACACGGGCGGCAGCGACGGCATCCTCCAGGGCGCGAAGCCGCATCCGCGGGCGTACGGCACGTTCCCGCAGTATCTCGGCCGGTACGCAAGGGAGTTGGGCGTCCTGACCCTGGAGGAGTGTGTGGCGCACCTGACCTCGCGCCCGGCCGCGCGCCTCCGCCTCCCCGACCGCGGACTCGTCCGGGAGGGCTACCGCGCGGACCTGGTCCTCTTCGACCCGGCCACGGTCGCGGCCGGGTCGACGTTCGACTCCCCGCGCACCCTGCCGACGGGCATCCCGCACGTGCTGATCGACGGCCGCTTCGTGATCGAGGACGGCCGACGCACGGACACGCTGGCGGGGCGGTCGGTGCGGCGTACGGGGTGAGGGGGTCGGCCGGTCGACGCCCGATCGACGCTCAGGCCGAGGCGAGCCGCAGCACAACCGCGGCGACGGCCAGCACCACGAACACCCCGGCCGGGGCGATCTCGTGGTCCTTGGCGCGCAGGTGGGTGATGACGGCCCCGACGAAGTAGAGGAGAACCCCGACCGCCGCCGCCCCGCCTATCAGCGGCACCCACAGACCCACGACCAGTCCCACCGCGCCGAGCGCCTTCAGCGTGGCCAGCCGCGGAAGCCAGGACTCCGGCACACCGAGTCCGAGCATCGACCCGATGACCTTCTCGTTGCGGGTGAACGTACCGACGGCGGACATGGTCAGTCCGGCGGCGAGCAGCAGGCCGACGACGGCATAGGCGATGAACACAGGTGCCCCTCTGGAGAAGGTGAAGGTGGAGGTGAAGGTGAAGAAGGCCCGACTACGGGCCCGGCCTCCGCACAACCTGTCGTGACCACGAGCACCGAGGAAGCCCCGGCCGAGGCGGGTACTGGCAGGGCTACGATCCACCGGCCGATCCGGCGTAAATTGCTGTGGTGAGCCACAACGAGCTGGGCCTCTTCCTGCGCGCCCGCCGCGAGGCCGTGACGCCGGCCCAGGTGGGCCTCCCCGCCGGCAGCCGCCGCCGTACGCCCGGCCTGCGCCGGTCCGAGCTGGCGATGCTGGCCGGCATCAGCGTCGAGTACCTGGCCCGCCTCGAACAGGGCCGGGGCCGCCACCCCTCGCCCCAGGTGCTCAGCGCCCTCGCGGACGCGCTGCGGCTGACGGCGGACGAGCGTTTCGCGCTGATGCGCGCCGAGAAGGTCACCACCGGCACGCTGGGGCTCTGCCCGGGCGCGGGCAGCCCGCCGGCCCGTACCGTACGGCCCACGGTGCAGGCCCTGCTCGACCGGCTGGAGCCCACCCCCGCCGTCCTGGTCAACCGGCTGACCGAGGTGCTGGCCTTCACGCAGGGGTACGAGCGGCTCGTCGCCCCGCTGGGGCTGCTGGACTCCCCCTCACCGAATGTCGCCCGCTATGTGTTCACGGACCGGCGGGCCCGTACGGTCCTGGTGGACTGGGAGCGGGAGGCGGACGTCCTGGTCTCGCGCCTCAAGACCGACTCCGTACCGGAGGACGACTTCCTGGCGTCGTTCGTGGAGGAGCTGTCCGACGCGGCGGGCGCTCTTTTCACGGACCGCTGGGCACGCGCCGTCCGGACGCCCGAGAACCCGTTGACGCAGCGGGTGGCACACCCCCTCGCGGGCGCGCTCAGCCTGGCGAGCGAGACGCTGGACCTGCCGGGCCTGGACGGCCGGCACCTGGTGGTGCACCTGCCGGCGGACGACGCCACGTCGGCCGCGCTCGACAACCTGACGGGGCGGAGGCCGGGGGCGCTGCACGCGGTGGCGGGCTGACCCTGCCGCCCCTTCCCCCTTCTTGGTCTCCCCTTTCTTGGTCTCCTGCGCGAGAGTCGTACGGCCGAAAAGGGCACTGGTGAGCGAGCGGGTCCCACGAACTTATGACCATCCGGTGATGACCGGATCCTCCCGCCCCTTCCGCTCGTCTCTCTCCGAGGACGACGCGAGGCGACAGCGGGAGTGGTGGGGACGATGACACGCACGGGCATGCGACCGGCTCGAACGGCAGGGGTACGGGGGGTCCGGGCCGCCTTGCTCGTCCTGATCGCGGCGGTCCTGGTCACCGGGTGCGGCGGCCAGCTCGCGGGCGGGTCCCAGGGCGCCGGCGGCCCCGACGACAAGGGCTCCACGGTCCGGTCCGGAGCCACCGGGCAGGCCCCCGCCTCCGCCTCCGGCACTCCAGCCACCCCGACCACCCCGACCACTCCACCCACCCCAGCCACGCCATCCACTCCCCCCGCTCCCCCCGTCCCACCCGTCCCACCCGGCCAGACCTCCTCCCCCGACCCGAAGCTCCCCCCACCCCGGGTGAGCATGGACATCGCCCACGCGGTCGAGGGCGGCGGCCGGGCCGTGAACATCACCATCGACGACGGGCCCGACCCCACCTGGACCCCGAAGGTCCTGAAGATTCTCCGGGACAACGGGGTCCGGGCGACCTTCTGCATGATCGGCCCGCAGGCCGCCGCCCACCCCGGCCTGGTCAGGCGGGTGGTGGCCGACGGCCACCGGCTGTGCGACCACACCGTCACGCACAACACCTCGATGGACCACCGCTCGAAGCCGTACCAGAAGGACCAGATCCTGGCGGCGGCCGAGCAGATCACCCGGGCGTCGGGAGGTGTCGAGCCGGTGTACTACCGGGCGCCGGGCGGCGCGTTCACCCCGTACAGCAGGCAGATCGCCGCGTCGGCGGGCATGCGCCCGCTGGGCTGGAACGTGGACTCGAAGGACTACGAGGAGCCGGGCGTGGGCGCGATCCTGCACGTCGTGAGGCACGAGCTGGACAACGGCCCCACGCTCCTCTTCCACGACGGGGGCGGCGACCGCTCCCAGACGGCGGCGGCGCTGAGGAAGCTGCTGCCGTGGCTGCGGCACCACGGATACGGTTTCGGCTTCCCGGTCCGCTGACGCCGGGGGGCGCGCGAAAAGCTCCGTAGCCATCGCCGTAACCATCGCCGTAACCAGTACGGAGCAACGTGGGCAAAAACACGACGCGGCCCTCGTCACCCGGCCGTAAGGTGGCGGACATGCAGGTGATCCAGTCGACGAAGCTCGCCAATGTCTGTTACGAGATCCGGGGCCCGGTCCTGGAGGAGGCGACGCGGCTGGAGGCGGCGGGCCACCGCATCCTCAAGCTCAACACCGGGAACCCGGCGGCGTTCGGCTTCGAGTGCCCGCCCGAGATCCTTGAGGACATGCTCCGCAACCTCGGGGACGCGCACGGCTACGGCGACGCGAAGGGCCTGCTGTCCGCGCGGCGCGCGGTGATGCAGCACTACCAGACCAAGGGCATCGACCTGGACGTCGAGGACATCTACCTCGGCAACGGGGTGTCCGAGCTGATCCAGATGTCGATGCAGGCGCTGCTGGACGACGGCGACGAGGTGCTCGTACCGGCCCCGGACTATCCGCTGTGGACGGCGAGCGTGTCGCTCGCCGGGGGCACGGCCGTGCACTACCGGTGTGACGAGCAGGCCGAGTGGATGCCGGACCTCACCGACATCGAGCGCAAGATCACCGACCGCACGAAGGCGATCGTGATCATCAACCCGAACAACCCGACGGGTGCGGTGTACGGGGACGAGATGCTGGCCTCGCTCACCGAGATCGCCCGCCGGCACAACCTGATCGTGTGCTCGGACGAGATCTACGACCGGATCCTGTACGACGGCGCCACGCACACCCCCACGGCGGCGATCGCACCCGATCTGCTCACCCTGACTTTCAACGGGCTGTCGAAGAACTACCGCGTCGCCGGTTTCCGCTCCGGCTGGATGGCGGTGTGCGGGCCCAAGGCGCACGCCACCTCGTACATCGAAGGCCTGACGATCCTGGCCAACATGCGGCTGTGCGCCAACATGCCGTCGCAGCACGCGGTGGCCACGGCGCTCGGCGGCCGGCAGTCGATCCAGGACCTGGTGCTGCCGGGCGGCCGGATCCTGGAGCAGCGGGACACGGCGTACGACCTGCTGACCCAGATCCCCGGGGTGACGTGCGTGAAGCCCAAGGGAGCGCTGTATCTCTTCCCGCGCCTCGACCCGAAGGTCTACAAGATCAAGGACGACCGGGAGATGGTCCTGGACCTCCTCCGCGCCGAGAAGATCATGGTGGTGCACGGCACAGGCTTCAACTGGCCGGAACCGGACCACTTCCGCATCGTGACCCTGCCGACGACCCAGGACCTGACGGACGCGGTGACCAGGATCGGGAACTTCCTGGACGGCTACTCACAGCCGTAGGCCGTCGCCCGCGCCCAGCCCCTTCCCTCCCCCGCTCCCCCTCCGCTCCCCCTCCGCTCCCCCTCCCCGCTCCCCACCCTCTCCCCTCGATCCCGACGGGGCTCAACTTTAGACCGATTCCAATGTAGGATGGTTTCCTGACCCTGCCAGGAGGCCATCCCATGTACGAACCGATCCGCGCCAAGTCGGTCCACACGATGGCCGACGCCGACTTCCCCCATCGCAGCCGGGAGGAAGAGCTGGACATCCAGCTGGCCGGTCACCTCTCCGCACTCCTTGCCGTGACCGACGAGCTGGGGCTGGACGAGGCGGGTGGGAGCATCGCGCGCCAGATAACCCGGCTGCGGGGCGCGGAGCCGGTGCGCCTGTCCCCCGCGAACGACACGGACGACACCCCCACCTCAGATCTACCGCATGCCCACCGCGCCGAGCTGCACGCCCGCGCCCTCGCCCTCGCGGGTCGCGCCCTGGTGGTCGCGGCCTCCCGTGCCGACACCGCCGCCGCGATCCTGTCCGCCGAGCGGATGGACGCCCACACGGCCGCGCTCGCCGAGCCGCCGGCCACCCCCGGCACCCCCCGCCGTCTCGTCGGCGCCCACTGACGGCCCCGGTCCACGGGCCGCGGAGGCGCGCGGACCGGGTGCCACGCACCGCACGTCTCCGGGAGCACGCCCACGCGCGCTACTCGAAGGAACCGTCACAAGCTCCTCTGACGGATGAACCTCTCACCCCTCACCCAGCGGAACGCTCCCGCCCAGGCCCAGCAACACCCGCTCCAGCAGCCGTCGATGGGCCGACTCCGGCGGGTCCGCCGTCAGCGTGAAGACCAGCCCCTTCCCTGTCATCGTCGTGACGACGGTCCACCCCGGCGCGAGGAGGTCAAGTAACTCCAGCCCGCGACCGTGGCTGTCCCACGCGGTGTGCGGGCGCCGCTTGGGCTCGGCCTGGCTCCGGTCGTGCACCTCGATCTGGACCGAACCCCGCACCGGCGAGTGGCAGATGAGGTCGAACCCGCCACCGCCGGCATGCAGTACGGCGTTGGTGGCGGTCTCGCTCACCAGCAGCTTGACGGTGTCGCGGTCCACCCACGGGTACGGCGCGTAGACGCGCCCCGCGAGGGCCCGCGCCTCCCCGACCGCGAGGGTGGTACAGGGGTACCGCTCGACCGCGAGTACGTATCGACGCTGGTCCACCACACCTACCTCCGGCAGTAGAGGTCATGACGGCCGTCGGGCACGCATGACACAGGGATACGCATCCCGGGCATGTGGCGCCGGTGCGCGACACCCAGCATGAGTCGCGCGACTCGTCGCGCGCAAGCTGATCGCGGGAAGTCGCCCGGAAGAGTCGTCCGCGCGGGCCCGCGCGCTACGCTGCTGCCATCGGACGTCATGCCACCCGGAGGGACACCGGTGCCCGTCAGCGTCAACACCAACGCGATCTTCGCCATGCGGAAGGTCGGCGGTGAGCTTGCGCGACTGCGTGAGCACGCGCACCTCCGGCAGGACGACATCGCGGTGCGTCTGGAGTGCTCACGGCACAACATCAGCAAGATCGAGCGGGGCAAGGCGTTCCCGAACCCCGACCAGCTCGAAGAGATGCTGGAGGCGTACGGAGCGAGCGTCGACGAACGCGCCGCGCTGAGGGCCGCGATCGACCAGGGCCGGTCGTTCGGCCGCGCGTGGTATGAACGGCCCGAAATCCAGGCCGTGTTCACGGCGGACTCGTACCGCTACCTCTACCTTGAGGACGCGGCCGAGAAGATCTTCTGCCACAGCGGCACGTACGTACCGGGCCTCCTCCAGACCAGAGAGTACGTAGCCGCCCTCGTCGAGTTCGGGCAGCAACACGAGGCCACGGAGCACCGCGAGATCTTCATCGACGTACGGCAGAAGCGTCAGGGCGTACTCACCGGTGAACACCCCGCCACCCTGGACTCGTTGTGCCTGGAGTCAGCCCTGAGGGCGGTGGTCGGCGGACGGGACGCCATGCGAGCCCAGTTGGACCACTTGCTGACCTCGGCCAGACGCCAACACGTCAACCTGCGCGTGATCCCGTTCGAGGCGGGCGCGGCCAGCGTCTCCAGCACACCGTTCACCATTCTCGACTTCCCCGGCGTCGAACACCGCAGTGTGGTCTCGTCCGAGATGCAACGGGGAGACTCCGTGACCGACGAAGCGGCAGCAGTCCGGCATTCGCGACGGAGGTACGCCGACCTGGCGGCCTTCGCCCTGAGCCCCGTACTCACCGTTCAGCTCATCGAAGACATCAGGAAAGAACTGTCGTGACAGCCGAATCGAAGTCAGACCTGTACGAGCAGCCCCTCCACGGCGAGTGGGAGAAGTCCGCGTTCAGCAGTGGTTCGAGCGAGAATTGCGTCCTTGTCATGGCGATCGACGGCGGCGTCGCCTTCGGCGACTCCAAGCACCGCGACCGCGACGGCGCACTCCGCTTCACGGACCAGGAAATGCTGGCGCACATACTCGCGGTCAAGGCCGGCCAGTACGACCACCTCATCCCCCAAGGAACCGAGCTCTAGGCCGACCGGCATGAACACAGAAACCCGCGACCCAGCCGAGTTGGCCCCCCTCCGGGAGATCTTCGCGTCCCATCCCGAGGCGGTGCCGCCGGCCGGTTGGGAGGCGGTGCGGTCCTTCGAGGCGGAGCACGGCATCGTACTCCCGGAGCCGTACCGCACGTTCGTGGCGGAGATCTGCGACGGACTGCGCGCGGGACCGCCCCACTACGGTCTGCTGCCCTTCGCGCAAACGCCCCCGGACTGGGGCTCGTACCGCCCCGAGCGCCTGCTTGCCGAGCCCTTTCCGCTCACGGCGGCGTGGTTGTGGGAGGAGGAGGGCGACGAAGCGGCGCTGTCGGACGAGGAGTTCGAGGCCCGGACGGCCCCCGTCTTCGACCACGGCTCGCTGCTGCTGGGCACCGACGGCTGCGGTATGTACTGGCACTTGATCATCACCGGCCCGCAGCGCGGTCACGTCTGGTTCATCGACGAGTTCGGCGCGGTGCCCTTCGGCACCCGGCCGGACACCTCCTTGATGCCGGGCACGCCCGGTTTCGCGGGGTGGGTCCCACTGGGCCCAGGGCCGCTCCTGGTTCGCGAGCACTTAGACGCCGTCTCACGTGGCATTGGACGCTGTCTCACGGGGCAATTTCCGCGAGCTTCTTCAGTAGCTCGGGGCGGTGGCCACAGCCAGGTTTCGGCGCTGCCGGTCGTTCCGGTCCACGTACGGGATCTTGAGGCCACGAGCAGCCCATGGCAGGCTCATGCCGCATGATCGATGAATTCGCGAAGAGCACCCTGCACGGCAGACTGCGGCGGGACCGCGAGGCGCTGCTCTGGAAGCTCGACGGCCTGTCCGAATACGACGCCCGCCGACCTTTGACAGTGACCGGGACCAACCTTCTCGGCCTGGTCAAACACGTGGCCGGCGTCGAGGCCAGGTACTTCGGCGAGGTCTTCGACCGACCGTCCCCGGAACCGCTGCCCCGGTGGCAGGACCACGACGGCAGCGACCTCTGGGCGGCTGAGGACGAGGCGCGCGATCAGATCATCCATTCCTACCGGCGCACGTGGGAACACTCGGACGCGACAATCGACGAGCTTGCCCTTGATGCCCCCGGCCACGTGCCGTGGTGGCCGGAGCCGTATCCCGACACGAACCTGTTCGCCATCTTGGTCCACGTCCTCGGCGAGACCAACCGGCATGCCGGGCACGCCGACATCCTGCGCGAAGGCGTGGACGGCCGAACCGGGATGCGCCCCGAACACGAGACGCAGATCGATGAGGACGCCCGCACGGCCTACTGCGCGAAGATCGAGCAGGCCGCCAGATCGGCCGCATCAGTCAAGGCATAGAGGGCTGCCCCACGTGACTTGACGCTTGATGTTCGAGCGGCATGATGCGAGCCGTGAGTGCTGATCTGTCGAGCTGTCTGGTTCCTGATGAGCTCTGGGAGCTGGTCGCCCCGTCACTGCCGTCGTTCGCGGCTCGACCGCAAGGTGGCGGGACCGCTCCGCGTGACGAGCGGGCCGTGTTCACCGCAGTGGTGTACGTGCTGACCAGCGGCTGTGTCTGGCGGCATCTGCCGCCAACGTTCGCACGTCCTGCCCATGCGAACCGTCAGTCCTGACGGACGACGTTCTTCCCGGCGCCGCCGGAGAGCGTGTCCTTGCCGGCGCCCCCGTACAGCTTGTCGTTGCCGGTGTTCCCGTACAGGGTGTCGGCGCCGTTGTTTCCGTACAGGACGTCGTTGCCCTTGCCGCCGTAGAGCGAGTCGTTGCCGTCACCGCCCACGCTTGTCCCGTACTTGCCCACCATGATGGTGTCGCTGCCGGCCTGACCCGTAACCTGATTGCCGTCAATGCCACTGTTTCCGGTCAGCCTGTCGTTGCCGGAGCCCAGGTCGATCCTGTTGAAGAGGAAAATCTGGCCGGTGGTGTTGTTGACGGTAACGGTGTCGTTGCCGTCGCCGAGGTCCATCTCCAGTGCGGCGTAGGGATCCTGGCTGTCCTCACCGCTGACCGTGCAGATGACCTTGGTGCGGTCCGTACTGACGGGGTGGACACAACCAGCCCCCACGCCGATCGGGACGACGTCGTCGATCACATAGGTGACCTCCGTACTGCCCTTGACCAGCGACTCCTTGACAGTCGGCTTGTTCGTCTGGCCGGCGGCAGCCGTGTAGGTGAGTTGCCAACCGTACGTGTTGACCTCGGCGGTCGCGGATGATGCCGCAGTGGCGGACGGTGCCGCGGCGACGGCTGTGGTGGCCAGGGTGGCGGGAACGGCCAGTCCCGCGCCGAGAACCAGAGTCAGCGCCGAGGCGGCACGCAGATATCGGCGACTGATGAGATACAAGGGCATGTCGGGTTCTCCATCATGCAGTTGTGGACTCGTCCAGTAGCTCGAAAAGCACTGCAACCATCTGCCTGTCCTGCTCGGGCGTGAGATACCTGACGTCCGGCAGTGAGCCATCCCGATAAACCTCACACAGTACGAGCAGAGGCCAGAACAGCTCCGGTCTGCCTTTCTTCCTGAGCAGTAGCCAGCTGTGGAATTCCTTCAGGAAGTAGCGGCCCGATCCCAGCTCGTACCCCGAAAGGAACGCGCAGGTCCCTTCGTAAGTCTGCCGCATAACGTAGATACCATGATGCTTTTTCAGTTCAGGAAGAAAATCACGTAGCGGCTCACCCATGATCAGAATCCAAAGTCAAATACTTTCCCGGGTACGGAAGTGAACCCTCGCGACGCAGCGGGTCGCCCCCATAACGGTATGGGGGCGACCCTCACAACGCCGCGAGGCGTGGTGCCGAACGTCCGGAACCCAAGAGATCCGCCGGACAAGCCCTCGCGGTCGGTCAGCCGACGTTGAGCGCGGTGTCGTCCACCACGAACGACGTCTGGAGCTTGGAGCCTTCCGTGCTGGTGAACTTCAGCGTCACCGACTGGCCGGCGTAGGCGCTGAGGTCAAGGGTGCGCTGGGTGTAGCCGGTCGCCGCGTTGACGTTGGAGTACGTCGCGGGGGTGCCGAGTACGGTCCCCGAGGAGTTCAGCACCTGCACCTTGAGCGTGTCGTAGACCGTGGTGCCGGTCTCGGCGGTGTCGATGTGCAGCCAGAAGCTCAGCGAGGCGGGGCAGCCGGCGGGGATCGTCACCGACTGGGAGAGGGTCTTCGTGCCTGCCGTACCCGCACCGCCGAGCCATGCCTTGTACGAGCCGGAGTGGGACGCCTTGGCGGTGCTGGAGGTGATCACGCCGGACGTGGCGCTCCACCCCGAAGTACCCGACTCGAAGCCGGGGTTGGCGAGCAGCTGGCCCGACGTGGTGCAGGTTTCGCCGCCACCGCCGCCACCGCCTCCGGTGCCCGTGCCGGACAGCCACGCCGTGGCGTTCAGGGCGAGGGCGGCGTTGGTGGCCGACGAGTCGTTCCAGCCGTCGTAGAGGGTGTCGCCGGAGGCGCCCGTACCGTCGTCGACCGGCGAACTGTCACCCCAGATCGCCACCCGGCCGCTGCCGAAGGTGCTGGTGACGAAGAAGGCTCCGGTGGTGCCGGTGGTGCTGTAACCGGAGCGCCAGAGAAGGCCCTTGACGGCCGGGTTGTCGGCCGGCTTGAGGGTGAAGGTGGTGCCGTTGGCGATCAGGCTGCCGGTCACCTTGCCGAAGGAGCCGTTCAGCACCGGGTTCGAACTGTCGCTGATCGCCTTCGGGTTGCCGGAGGCGACGTTGAGCTTGTCGACCGAGAAACCGAACGGGTTGGTGTTGTCGACCCCGTTGCTGGTCATCAGGTCGTTGATGATCATCGGCGAGTCGTAACCGTCGTTGTTGCGGTCACTGACGTCGTGGTCGGAGATCAGGAACAGACCACCGCCGGCCTGCACGAACTTCATGACCGCGGTCTTCTCCGCCGTGCTGAGCCGGATGTTGGGCTCGGGCAGGACGAAGGTGTCGAAGTTCTTGAGGTCGAGCGTGCCGGAGCCGCCGTAGGTGATGGTGTTGCCGGACGGCAGTGTTTTCAGCGAGTAGTCGCCGGTTCTCTGGAGCGCGACACCCCACGCGGACAGGCCACCGGTCCAGTCGGTCTCCTTCGTGGGGGTGGAGTCCTGTCCGAGCGGGTCGGGCTGGCTGGAGCCGATGACCCAGTCGGCGTTACCCGCCTGCTCGGCCTTCGAGTTGTCGAAGAGCACCCGGTGCGTGGCGGCAGCGGCGGCGGGAGCCGCGGGGACAGCGGCCGGGGCGGCCGGACCGGCCGCCTGGGCGGAGTAGCCGGCGCCCGCGGTGACCAGACCGAGGGACGCCGTGGCGGCGATGAGCAGGCAGCGGGACTTCACGGATCCAAGCATCCGTCAACCTCCGTGTGGGGGTGGAGTGATGGGACGAGAGGCGGTGCGAGGGACCACTCTGCGCGCGTAGACCCCGGCTTGGAAGACCTTTTTGCCAAAGCTCGATGAACGTTGTACGTCCCTCGGGCACCAGACCGTACCGAGAAGGCCGTACCGGACAATCCGACCGACGGACTCGACACGACGCGCTTCACTCTCGCCAGGACCGCGCACCATGCACATGAGTACGAATCGCAGCAGCAGGAATCGGCCTTCCCCTCCCCCACACAGGAGAACGGGCTCTGAGAACGCCCAGCATTCCCGACAACGCACCCGCGCGGCTCCATGGCGCTCCCCGGCTTTCCCCAGGTGGGGACAGCCCCACCCCCGACCCCGGAATTCGCGAAACCACGTCCTGCTCAACCCACACAAAACGGGCCCTCACCTCCGTACAGCCGGCCCCTACGGCCGTACGGTTCTGGCCGCAACCACAGAAAGCCGGCCACGACGGCGGTCGCGCCGACCGATCACCCGCCATGTATGCCTCGCTCAACCCCGCACCCACACCAGCCCAGCTATCTCTGTCGTTACGGCCCCAGCCGGACGTGCCCGCCTCCGGGGAGAGACGGGCACGGTGTGAGGGGTGGCTGCGGTACGGCTAGTTCTTCGCGTACACCGGAGCCACCGCGGGCTGCGGCGCGGCCGCCGGGGCCGCTTCGCTGAGGCCGAAGCGCTGGTGGAACCTGCGGAGGAAGCCCGGGGCGTACCAAGCCGAGCCGCCCAGGAGGCGCATCGCCGCCGGGACCAGGATTCCCCGTACCGCCACCGCGTCGATCAGGATCGCCAAGCCGCTGCCCAGGCCGAACATCTGCATGAAGCTGAGCTTCGCCGTGCCGAAGGCGAAGAAGCTCACCGCGAGCAGACACGCCGCCGCCGTGACGATACGGCCGGTGTGGCCGAGGCCGTGGGTGACGGCGGACTCGTTGTCCTCGCCCTGGTCGTGGAGTTCCTTGATGCGGCTGGTGACGAACACCTCGTAGTCCATCGACAGGCCGAAGGCGATGCAGAACATCAGCACGGTCATGGACACCTCCATGGGCTGCGCGGTGAAGCCGAGCAGGGAGGAGAGGTGGCCGTCCTGGAAGATCCAGGTCATCACGCCGAGGGTCGCGCCCAGGCTGAGCATGTTGAGGACCAGCGCGCGCAGCGGCTGCACCACACTGCCGGTGAACAGGAAGAGCAGGAGGAAGGTGGTGACGGCGACCAGGGTCACGGCGATCGGCAACCGGTCGCCGATGGAGGTCTTGGAGTCGACCAGTTCGGCGTCAACTCCGCCCACCAGGGGGTGAGTTCCTGTGGGCGGTGCGACCGCCCGCACCTTCCCGACCAGGCTCTGGGCCTCGTCCGACTTCGGGGGCAGGGCGCTCACAACGTTGAGTTGTTGGGCGTCGGGGCGGCCCAGGGCCGCTGCGGCGGGGGTGGACGCCCCGGGCCGTCCCTCGGCGTACGTCCCCGCGCTCGTCTCGACGCGGATGACGCCCTGGAGCGTGGACAGTTCGGTCGCGTACGACGCCAACGGGGCCTGCCCCAAGGGCTTGTCGATGACCACACGCAGCGCCGCGTCATCATTGCCGTTGAACTTCTCCCTCAGCACCGACGACACCTGGCGGCTCTGCGCCTCCTCCGGCAGCACCCGCTCGTCCGGCGTTCCGAAGGTGATGCCGAGCAGCGGGCTCGCGGCCAGCAGCAGGACGGCGAGCACCGGCAGCGCGGTGAGCGCGGGACGCCGCATGACAGTGCCGGCCAGACGGCCCCACAGGGGTGCCCGGCCGCCGAAGCGCGGCTTGTTCCCCCATGGCATCCGCCCGCTGTTGACGCGGTGGCCCAGCACGACGAACAGCGCCGGCATCACAAACAGCGTGCTGAGCGCGGCGATGACAACCACGCCGATCCCCGCGTAGCCGAACGAGCGCAGGAAGTACTGCGGGAACACCAGGAGCGCCGCGAGCGCGGCCGCCACGGTGGCGGCGGAGAAGGCGACCGTACGGCCCGCCGTGCTCACCGTCCGCCGTACCGCGTCGTCCACACTCGCCCCCGTCGCGAGCTGCTCGCGGAAGCGGCTGATCATCAACAGGGCGTAGTCGATGCCGAGTCCGAGGCCCAGCGCCGTCGTCAGGTTGACTGCGAAGACCGACACATCGGTGACACTGCCGAGCACGAACAGCTCCGCGAACGTACCCGCGATCGCGATGAGTCCGATCGCCAGCGGCAGCAGCGCCGCGACCGCGCTGCCGAAGACGAGCAGCAGCAGGATGAGCGTGAGCGGTACGGCGATGGCCTCGGCCAGAATCAGGTCCTTGCCCGACTGCGTACCCATCTCGCTGGTCACGGCGGCGGCGCCACCCGCCTGGACCGTGAGCGTGTCCTCGTACGGCCCGTTGTAGGCGTCGATCACGGCCTTCGCGTTCTCGTCGCGCTCGATGCCGTCACCCTTCACGTGGGCGAGGACCACGGCGTCGCGGCCGTCCTTGGAACGGAGGTCAGGACTGGCCGTGTCCCAGTACGAGACCACGTTCTCCAGGTTCGTCTCCTCCTTGAGGTCGGCCACCAGGTCCCGGCCGCTCTTCCGCGCGGCCGGAGCGTCCACACCACCATCCGGGGTACGGACCAGCAGAACCAGATTCGTCTCCCCGCCGAACTTCTTGTCGATGACCTCCTTGGCACGGCTGGACGCCGAGGCCGGGTCGTCGTACCCCCCTCCCAGCAACGTGCCGAACGCGCCCGCGCCCAGGACGCCCATGAGGGCCACAGCCACGACGGCGACGATGAGTACCAGCCGGGAGCGGCGAATCGCCACCTCGGCTATGCGTTCGAACACGCGCGATCTCCTTCACATTCGATGTTCCGTACGGCGAAAAGGGCGCGCGACAGCCCGAGTTGACGAACAAGGAGCCGGCGCGGTGTGCGGTGTCGCACTCGCTGTCGCTGTCGCTGTCGCCGTGAGAAACGTTAGTGACGGGTCAGGGGATTTGGCAGTGTTAGATTTTCCTCACACTTCGCCACCGACGGGACCAGCGGCCGTACGGTCGTCACATGCCCGCACAGGAACACCCAGAGGAACACCCCCTGGCCGCCGCCCAACCCTCCCTGCGCGAACGCCGCCGCGCCACCGCCACCCAAGAAATCCTGGACGCCGCCGAGCGCCACATCACCGAACACGGCCCCGCGGCCCTCTCCCTGCGGGCGGTCGCGCGCGACCTCGGCATGACGGTGCAGGCGCTCTACCACTACTTCCCAAGCCGGGACGCGCTCGTAACAGCGCTGGTCACCAAGGGATACAACGACCTCGCCGCCGCCGTACAGACCGCCGTCGACACCGCGCCGGCCAACTCCCCCATACCGCGCCTAGTCATCGCGGCCGAGGGCTACCGCCACTGGGCCATCGCCCACCCCGAGCGCTTCCAACTCCTCTACGGCACACCGCTGCGCGATTACGCGGCACCCACCGAAGGCCCAACCACCCAGGCAACCCGCCGGATGAGCGCGATCTTCGAACGCGAGATGTTCGGCGGCTTCACCGAGGCACAACTAGCCGCCGCGGAAACCCCCGCACTCTCCCCGCCACTCCACACCTACCTGAACCAACTGCCGCACTACGGCGAGGGCCATCTCCCACCCCCCGCAACCGCGCTCCTGATGAGCGCATGGGGCCACCTGCACGGCCTGGTCGTCCTGGAGGTGTTCGGCCACACATCATTCCTGGGCGACCACCAAGCCGAACTCTTCCGCCTGGCGATGGGAAACCTGCTCACAGACATCCACCGCCGCATCCCGCTCACCTGACCCCGGCGGCCCGAACATCACCACACGAGCGCCGTCACAGAACCCACGGATCCGGCCACCGGGCAGCAATACGACCGTCTTCGCCCGGCACCACCGCCTGCGTGAACGCAACGCCCTCGTCCGGCCACAAGAAGAAGCCGAACTCGTCGCCCGGAGGCAGTTCGGCACCGCTCGGCAAGGGAACCCCCTCCCCGCACGTCAGTGTGCGGAGGGGACCTTCGTCCGACCGCAGGAAGATGACCACACGAGGATCGTCATCGGCGCCCCACAGCGTTTCCACTGCCCGCAGAAGGGCGTTCCGGGCGGCCCAACGGATCTCCACGCCGAAAAAGGCCGTGACCAAGGACTGGCGCCTCACTGATCCGGCGACCGAAGGGAGGCCGCCGTCCTCGACGAGATACCACCGGTGACCGTACGTCCCCTGCGCCTGGCGTTCCAGGATGAGCGTCGGTGTGCTGTCCACCGCGGCCCGGGCTGTCACATCTGCCCAGAACCTACCGTCCGTAGGACGAGAGACTGCCGGCTCCTCCTCCTCTGCCCAGCAGGGAACCCTCAACGGATACAACCCCATCTTCTCGATCTCCGCCAGAGATTCGAGCGCACTCTCCTGAATCTGCACCGACAGGCAGAAATCCGCATCAACCGCTACCCGCAACACATCGCCGCTCTCCAGCAAGGCCGAGGTCGTGCCATCGCGCAGACTCTCCCTGAGCAGCCGCAAGCCGGCCGCCAGGTCGACCACCCGCCCGTCGTACATCTCTCCGAGCCACGACGGCTCCGGTACATTCAGGAAGACGTGCCGCAGGACAAAACGATCCACCCCGACGGCCTTGGCCAGCAGCTCGACCGCCGAGATGTAGAGATCCTCGGTCCGTTGATACTCCTCGGCGGTGAGGATACGGCCGCCGAACGCTGCTCCGATGTCGTCGTACGACGTCCAGTCGTCGACCTCACCATCACGTCGCGATTTGTCGTACTTGGAGATCAGGAGAAACACAGTCACGGGCCAACTTATTTCAACGATAGGCCACCAATCCTGGATTAAAATGCCCGATGGAGATTCATCGAAGCTCTTGAAAATCCCACACCACCGAAGCCGTCAAGGATCGCGCGCCATTAATTCCGAAAAACCCATCTTTTGATTTCCTGAAGCGAACGATGAATAATTTACCCGAAAACTACTCAAGTTCCTCCGTAGCGAAATCTCCGATTGCTACAGCCCATCGAATTTCATACCAATAACCTCCCTCGAAAAATGCAGCGGGGTCAATGCCCTGAATCATTTCTTCAACCTCGCGAGCGACCACTTCCCAGCGATCCTCTTCATCAGCCGAATAGAAAGGGAATCGTCCGATAAACCCCTGCACGCATTCACTAAATTTTTCGATCGTCGAGTTGACAAGAGTAGCGCCAGTGCGATCCTTTCCTACCTCCATCACCCTGCCGGAATCAGGGTCAAGAACAACCCGCCCAAAAATCCCCGTCGAGCCAAAATCATAATATCGGACACCGTCAATTCGCACCTCCTCCAATTTCTGAGACGCACGATAAGCCTGCCCGAGAGACTGAGCGGGAACCTCAACCGAGAAAGAATCACCTCCGCCATTTTCCCCTCGCGCCGAAAGGAGGACCGTGCGAAAAATCGGAGCATCAGAATTTCCAGAATTCATTTCTTCGCCTTTCAGAACAATGAGGGTGGCATCCAGTAGAGATGGACGGCACCCTCATGCGGGAAACACTCAAGGAGAGGCGAAAAGTATAGATCCGTTATTTTTCGATCCCCAGCTTTTCGAATTGGACCTTCTTCTGCATGTGCACCACCTGACGACTTTCCAACTATGATACTCCCATCTTCGGGGCTAGCCGCCCCATAATTTCCGCCTCTCTTCTTCTTATCAAGAAGCCGCTGACGCTGAACGGACTTGCTGAGATCGTTCCCTCCATACCCTACTTGGCTCTGAGATCCGCTGCCGCCACCGCCCGACGTACTATCGTCAGCCTTAGAGAATGCCTTGTCGAGTTTATCCGCGCCCTCACTACTTGCGGCGAAACCTGGGTGAGCCCCAGTCCGCCAGCAATCGACGGCGCTCCTGCGAAACAGAGAACTACCGCCCCGCATTCGATTACACCAGATGCTGTCAGCGCCAACCCTCCGCCCCCGGCTGCGCCACCCGAAAGGAAGAGCCCTATCCCGTCCCAAAAGTTTCCGTCAGAAGCAAGACTGCTCCCGTAGTTCACGACACTGTTGGACGCCCCCTTGAGCCATTGCGTTGTGCTATTCCACGCACTGCCAGCTCAACTGCCACCATCATTGGTGTTTCCGGTGCTGGTGGTGCTAGCTGTTCCACTTCCTCCTCCTACGCTGCCGCCTCCGCCGCTCGACGCGGGCAACTCTTGCTGCGACCCGCCCTTTCCGGTGGAGTTGCAGCTGGCCGAGTGGTTTCCGTTGTAGCAGTTGTCGCTTCCCGGGGTATTGCCGCCCCTATCCATGGGCATTTGCATGCCGGTGGGGTCGGACGAGGTGACCGGGGTGTTGTTTGCGTACGCGTAGCCGTTGAGTGACTGGTGCTGGTCGAGGGTCAGGAGTGGGTCGACACTGATGAATTGGCCAATGCCCGGGTCGTATTCGCGGGCGCCGATGTGGGTGAGGCCCGTGGTGGTGTCGGCCGGCTTGCCGAGGAAGGCCTTGTCGTCGGGCCAGCTGGTCGGCTTGGTGCCGCGGGGGGCGCCGAAGGGGGTGGTGTATCGCTTGGTGATGGCGTAGGTGGTGGCGTCGAGGAGGACGCTGGAGCTGGAGGTGCCGTGGTGATCGGCTGCCAGGAAGTTGAGTTTGCTGCCCGTTGTGCCGGCGACGGCGGTGCGGACGGCGATGGTCTGGCCCGCGGCGCTGTAGTAGCGGGTGCCTGCGAGGGTTTTTGTTGTGCCCTTGGTGGTGAGGCGGACCTCGGTGCCACCCAGGTATAGGACGGTGTCGCCGTCTCCGGTGGTGTTGCGGCTGATCAGCAGTTCGCCGTCGGCGTCGTAGAGGTAGCTGGTGCCGGTGGCGGGTTTAGAGCCGGCCCCTCACGACATGGAAAAGCCCCCGCCGGCCGTCGGGATCATGCAGGCCGGGCGGGGGTTTCGGCGGCGTCAGGCCAGGCGGTTCACCAGGGCGTCGTACTCGTCCCACAGGCCCTTCGGGGTGTGGTCTCCGAAGGTGTTGAGGTGGCGGGGGATGAGGGACGCCTCGTCGCGCCAGACCTCCTTGTCCACCGAGAGGAGGAAGTCCAGCTGGGTGTCGGTGAGTTGCAGGCCCGCCGTGTCCAGGGACGCCCTGGTCGGGAGGATGCCGATGGGGGTTTCCACGCCCTCCGCCGTGCCCTCCAGGCGCTCCACGATCCACTTCAGGACGCGGCTGTTCTCGCCGAAGCCCGGCCACACGAAGTGTCCGTCGTCGTCCTTGCGGAACCAGTTCACGTAGTAGATCTTCGGCAGGGACGCCGGGTCCCTGCCCTCGGCCACCTCCAGCCAATGGGCCATGTAGTCACCCATGTTGTAGCCGCAGAACGGCAGCATCGCGAAGGGGTCGCGGCGCAGTTCGCCGACCTTGCCCTCGGCCGCCGCCGTCTTCTCGGAGGCCACGTTCGCGCCCAGGAAGACGCCGTGCCGCCAGTCGAAGGACTCCGTCACCAGCGGTACGGCGGAGGCGCGCCGGCCGCCGAACAGGATCGCCGAGATCGGCACGCCCCGGGGGTCCTCCCACTCGGGCGCGATGATCGGGCACTGGCCCGCCGGGACGGTGAAGCGGGCGTTGGGGTGGGCGGCGGGAGTGTTCGACTCCGGGGTCCAGTCCTGGCCCTTCCAGTCCGTGAGGTGCGCGGGCGCCTCCTCCGTCATGCCCTCCCACCAGATGTCACCGTCGTCGGTGAGCGCCACGTTCGTGAAGACGGAGTTGCCCCACAGCGTCTTCATCGCGTTGGCGTTGGTGTGTTCGCCCGTGCCGGGCGCGACGCCGAAGAAGCCGGCCTCGGGGTTGATCGCGTACAGCTTGCCGTCCTCGCCGAACCGCATCCAGGCGATGTCGTCGCCGATGGTCTCCACCGTCCAGCCGGGGACGGTCGGCTCCAGCATGGCGAGGTTCGTCTTGCCGCACGCGGACGGGAACGCGGCCGCCACGTACTTCGACTCCCCCCGGGGCGGAGTG
Organism: Streptomyces sp. NPDC087420; assembly: GCF_044744165.1. Lineage (NCBI taxonomy): Bacteria > Bacillati > Actinomycetota > Actinomycetes > Kitasatosporales > Streptomycetaceae > Streptomyces > Streptomyces sp. NPDC087420. Next base: position 68,297 of record NZ_JBIUXU010000016.1, on the reverse strand, counting down.
AGTTTGAGGATCAGCATGTGCTCCGCGAGCCAACCCTCGTCGCGGGCCATGACGGACGCGATGCGCAGCGCGTAACACTTCTTGCCCAGCAGGGCGTTGCCGCCGTAGCCGGAGCCGTACGACCAGATCTCGCGGTCCTCGGGGAAGTGCGAGATGTACTTGGTGGAGTTGCAGGGCCACGGCACGTCCGCCTCGCCGGGGGCGAGCGGCGCGCCCAGCGTGTGGACGGCCTTCACGAAGTCGCCGTCCTCGGCCAGCTCTTGGAGTACGGCACTGCCCATGCGGGTCATCGTGCGCATCGAGACGGCGACGTACGCGGAATCCGTGATCTCGACGCCCATAGCCGAGAGCGGTGAGCCGATCGGGCCCATGCAGAACGGCACGACGTACATCGTCCTGCCGCGCATCGCGCCCCGGAAGACGCCGTCCTCGCCGGCGAAGACCGCCCGCATCTCGGCCGGGGCCTTCCAGTGGTTGGTCGGGCCCGCGTCCTCCTCCTTCTCGGAGCAGATGAACGTACGGTCCTCGACGCGCGCCACGTCGGACGGGTCCGAGGCGGCGTAGTACGAGTTCGGCCGCTTGACGGCGTCGAGCTTGGTGAACGTGCCCTGTGCGACGAGCTCCGCGCACAGGCGCTCGTACTCGGCCTCGGACCCGTCGCACCAGACCACCCGGTCCGGCTGGGTGAGGGCGGCGATCTCGCCGACCCAGCGGTTCAGCTCACGGTGGGGGGACGGGCCGGTGGTGGGGGTGGAGACGGTGGAGAGGGTGGTGCTGGGGGCCGTTGTCGGGAAAGTGGAGGGAGCCGCGATGTCGCGCGCCACGATTGCTCCTAAATGAGGGATTTGAGGTTGTCTACCCCGTGGGGGCCTCGACCCGGACGCCTTCGTAGCCCGCTCATCCGGTGCCGACCGCACTCATTTGATCATCCGACGATAGCGCCCATCTGTCCATAGGGCCTCACATGTGAGCATGACCACTGCCGCGCGGCACGCCTCACAGTCACGCGGCACGCCTCACGGTCACGCACACCACCTCCCCGTCACCCACTCGACCGCTTTGTACTGAAACGTAACCTACGGTGGCGTAGGTAGCATGACCGTATGACTCCCGCCGCATCCGACTCCTTCGCGAACCCCCCACAGCCCGCCGAAGGGGGACCGGTCGAGATCCAGCTGCCGAGCCCGGTCAAGCCGAAGCTGCGCGGCTGGCTGCACGCGGGCATGTTCCCCGCCGTACTGGTCGCGGGAGTGACCCTGATCGTCCTGACGGACTCGGTGCGGGCCCGGGTCGCCTGCGGCGTCTACGTCCTGACCGCCTGCCTGCTCTTCGGCGTCAGCGCCATATACCACCGGGGCACGTGGGGGCCGCGCGGCGAAGCCGTACTGCGCCGGCTCGACCACGCCAACATCTTCCTCATCATCGCGGGCACCTACACCCCGCTGACCATGCTGCTGCTCCCCGACGCGTCGGGCCGCGTGCTGCTCTGGGCCGTCTGGATCGCCGCGCTGGCCGGCATAGCCTTCCGGGTCTTCTGGGTCGGCGCCCCGCGCTGGCTGTACACCCCCTGCTACATCGCGCTCGGCTGGGCCGCCGTCTTCTTCCTGCCCGACTTCATGCGCGCCGGCGGCATCGCCGTCCTCGTCCTCGTGGTCGTCGGCGGTGTCCTCTACAGCGCGGGCGGTGTCATCTACGGCCTCAAGCGCCCGAACCCGTCACCGCGCTGGTTCGGCTTCCACGAGGTGTTCCACTCCCTCACCCTGGCCGCCTTCATCGTGCACTTCATCGGCATCTCGCTGGTGGCTTACGAGTACTCCTGATCCCCCCACCACCTCCTGTCCTCTTTGGCAGCCGCTGTCATTTGACAGCGGCTGCCAAAGAAGGCCGTGCCGGACCGTCGTGTCGTACAGCCGTGCCGGACAATGGGGATCATGGCCGCCCCCTCACGTCACCCGCTCCAGGACCCCCCGCCGCGCCCCGGCCTCCGCGAGCGCAAGAAGCTCAGGACCAGGACCGAGATCCGCCGTGCCACCTACCGGCTGATCGCCGGGCAGGGGTACGAGGCGACCACCGTCGAGCAGATCGCGCAGGCGGCGGAGGTCTCCCCCTCCACGGTCTTCCGCTACTTCCCGGCCAAGGAGGACATCGTCCTCTCCGACGAGTACGACCCTGTCCTGGCGGCCGGGCTGCGGGCGCGGCCCGACGGGGAGGCGCCCCTGGACGCCTTGCGGTCCGCCCTGACCGACAGCCTGCGGACACTCCTGGCGGAGGAGCACGACGAGTTGGTCCAGCGCACCCGGCTGATGGTGGAGGTCCCCGCGATCCGCGCCCGGACAGCCGAGACCATGGCGGTGACGGGCAGGCTGCTCACCGGTGTACTGGCCGAGCGCACCGGCCGGGACCCCGGGGACCTGGAACTGCGCGTCCTCACGGCGGCGGTGCTGGGAGCGCTGGGCGAGGCGACCCTGTACTGGGGCGAGCACGGCTGCCGCGACGACCTGCTCAGTCTGGTCGGCCGCGCGTTCGACACGCTGGGGAGCGGGCTACGGCTCTGAGAACGGCGACCACAACCGTACGTAAGACCCTCACCCGAACCGGGGCGTCAGCCGTACCCGCGCCGTGATCGTCTTGGGCCGCTGGTACTCGTACAGCGCCAGCGTGCTGAGGTCCGTACCGTGCCCCGACGAACCCCTGCCCCCGTGCGGCAGCTCCGCCGTCTGGACCAGGTGGCAGTTGAGCCACGCCTCCCCCGCGTTCAGCCGCGCCGCCAGGTCCAGCCCCGCCGCGATGTCCCGGGTCCACACACTGGCGGCCAGCGCCTGTGGCACCCCGTTCGCCAGGGCGACGGCCGCGTCGACACTCTCCGCCGCCTGTACGGTCAGCAGCGGGCCGAACACCTCTTCCACCACCGCCGGATCGTCGTCGGGCAGCTCGGAGAGCACCCGCGCCGCACGCCAGTAGCCGCCCTCCTCCCCCTCCGCCGGGGCGAGTTGGCCGCCCGCCGACACCTTCGCCGCCGAGCGGGCCACGATCCGGTCGTAACGCGCCGCCTGGTCCGCGTTGTTGAGCGGGCCGAAGTGCCGCCCCGCCTCCCGCTCGCGCATCGCGCCCGTCAGGTGGGCGACCACCGACGCGTGGTTCTCGCGCAGGGTGATCACCCGGGCGGGTACGGCGCAGCTCTGCCCGGCGTTGTACGTGGTCGCCTCGGCCAGCTCCTTCCATGTGTCCTCCGGGGCGTCCGGCAGGACAACAACCGGGCTGTTGCCGCCCAGTTCGAGGCTGACGCGCCTCGTGCCGGCCCGCGCCGCGACCTCGGCACCGGCGACCGCGCTGCCGGTGAAGGCGATCAGGTCCACGTCGGCCGCCACGAGCAGCCGCCCGGTGTCCCGGTCGCCCGGCAGTGTCTGCACGACGCCGTCGCCGAGCGCCTCGCGCGCGTGCTCGGCGAGGAGCAGCAGCGAGTCGGGGGTCGTCTCGGCGGGCTTGACGACCACCGCGTTCCCGGCGGCGACGGCGGGGGCGCAGCGCCAAGCGGCCATCATCAGCGGGTAGTTCCAGGGCACGACCACGGCGGCGACCCCGAGGGGTTCCCAGCGGACCCAGCTCTCGTGGCCCGCGACCAGGCCGCCCGCCGCCGGGGACGACTGGGTGCGGGCCGCCCAGGCGTAGAAGCGGAAGAGGTCCGCCGCGTTCTCCACCTCGCCGGCCGCTTCGTGGAACGGCTTGCCGGTGCCCGCGCGCTCGGCGGCGACGTACCTCTCCGCGTGCTCCTCGATCAGGCCCGCGAGCCGGTCGAGGCGCCGGGAGCGTTCCCTCGGGGTCAGGGCGCGCCAGCCCGCGTGGGCGAGGCGGCCGGCGGCGACCACGGCGGCGACGCGCCGCTGCCGCGCGGCGGCGGAGCTGCCCCGTACCTGTCCTGTACGGGGGTCGAGCAGCGGGACCGGGGCGGCGAAGTCGGTGTCGGCAACGCCCTCTTCGGCATCCATCGTGTCCTCCGTCAGACGGTCGTCCATGGTGTCCCCCGTCAGTTGATGTCGTAGGCCCGCAGCCACAGTTCGAGGGTGAGTACGAGCCAGAGCTTGCCGCCCTGGCGGGGCAGCAGCGCGCCCTCGCCCCGCATCCACGCGCGCACGGTGTCCTGCCGGAAGAGCCCCCGGGCGCGTGCCTCCCGGCCGAGCAGCAGATCGCCGGCCAGCTCCCGCAGGGGCCCGCCGAGCCACTGCTGGACCGGGACCCGCATGCCGCTCTTGGGCCGGTCCACGACCGTGTCGGGCAGCAGGTCCCGTACGGCCTCCTTGAGCACCCACTTCTCCACCGCCCCGTTCAGTTTCCACCGGGGCGGCGTCGCGAAGGCGTGGTCCACCACCCGGCGGTCGAAGAGCGGGGAGCGGCCCTGGACGGACTGCGAGGAGGTCAGCCGTTCGACCTTGGTGAGGATGTGGTGGGCGCCCTTCGTCCGCAGATTGCAGTGGAGGAGCTGGTTAAGGAGGTGGTCCATCCGGCCGTCCCTGGGCGCGGGCCGCAGGTAGGGCGTGACAAAGCGCTGCGGCGCGGGGGCGGTGGCCAGAGCCTCCAGCGCGCCGGGGGTCAGCAGGTCGGGCAGGTCGGTGAAGCACTTGCGGTACGACCGCAGATACGCCGTCTCGCGCGCGTCCCCGGCTTCTGCGCCCGGCAGTTGGCGGCGGTGCATCTCGTTCACCAGCATCGGCAGGTTCTTGGGGCCGCCGAACACCGGGTCGCCGCCCTCCCCGTTGAGAACGACCCGCAGCCCGTCGCCCGCCACGGCCTCGGCGAGCATCAGATTGGGCACGGTCAACGGATCGCCCACGGGGCTGTCGAGCAGGGCGGCCGCCTCCGCGAGACGCGCGGCGACCGCGTCCCCGGACACCGAGAGCACCTGGTGCCGGGTCCCGCAGTGGGCGGCGACGAGGCCCGAGTACCCCAGTTCGTTGGGGAGTTCGGCGCCGAAGCTGATGGAGTACGTGTGCACGGGGTGGGAGTGCAGCTTGGCGGCGAGGGCGGTCACCAGCGAGCTGTCCACCCCACCGGACAGCAGAACCGCCACCGCCTCGGCCTCGGGCAGCCGCATCGCGGTCGCCTCCTCCAGCAACCCCCGCAGCCGCAGGGCGTACGACTCGCCCGAAGCCCCGCCGGAGTCACCGGCGTCGGGATCGAGCCGTTCGCGAGGCTCCCAGTAGTGCTGCTCCGACACCGAGCCGTCGGCCGCGAGCCGCAGACAGCGGCCGGGCAGCACTTCCCGTACCCCCCGCAGCAAGGTCTCCTCGCCGGGGAGGTAGGCGAAGGTCAGGAATGACCGTACGGCCGCCAGTTCGAGGCCCGTGCCGAGCGCGGGCCACCGGCGCAGGGCCCGCAGCGAGGTCGAGGCGGCCCAGCAGCCCCCCGCGCGGGCGTAGAAGAGGGTACGGGCGCCCACCTGGTCCCGGATCAGGACGAGATGGCCGTCCTCCTCCACGGCGAGCGCGAACATGCCCTCCGCCGCGAGGATCCCGGCCGTGCCGAGCCGCGCCCAGCAGCGCAACAGCAGTTCCCCGTCCGGGCAGTCGGGCGGAGCGGGCGAACCGGCCCCGGCGAGGGCGGCGAACAGCACGGGCCGGTTGTGGAGCGTGACCTCCCCGACGGCGGTACGCCCGTACGCGCTGAACGGCCCGGTGGCGTATCCGGGTTCGTCCTCGATCAGCACCAGCGGGGGCGCGCCGTCGCGCACCGGGACGCCCATCGAGGCCAGTTGGTCCCTGGCCCGTCCGGGCTCCGCCGCCAGGCAGGCGCAGAACCGCGCCATGGTCACCTCTCCCGCTCGTCGTGCCGTACGTCCGTGAACACCACCGCCGCCCCGAACTCGCCCTGGCACAGCGCGCGTTCGAGACGGGCCGGCTCACCCGAAGTCGTCGTCGTTCCAGCCGTCGCCGTCGTCGGAGTCCCAGTCGGCCGTGTCCGCGTACCCGCCGCCCGAGTCCCCGCCGGACGAACTCTGCGACGCCTCCTGCCGCTGCCGCAGTTCCTCCTCCTCTTCGGGGGTGAGGCTCTCGGGCGGGTAGTGGGCGGCCGTGACCGCGAGGGCGGCCAGGCCCAGTCCGCCGAGCACGACGCCGACGCGCCCGCCGAAGGAGGTCCGGTTGACCATGACCGTCTCGCCCTGGCCCCAGACCGTACGGCCGTAGCCGATGTCCCGGCCGTAGGTCACGCGCCCGTCCTCGTGGACCCGTTTGATGATGCGCTCGCCGAGGAGTTCGTCGGTGCCGGAGGCGCCCTGGTTGTCGCGCCAGCGCACCTTGCCGCCGTCGCGCCGCCGCCACTCCTCGCGCCCACGCCGGAAGTCGCCGTCAGGGTCCGCGTCCGGGTACGCGTCCGGGTACGCGTAGACGCGGTGGACGGTGCCGTCGGCGAGCAGGTTGTCTCTGTACGGGATTTCGCGTGGCCGGTTCATGGTCTCTGGTCCTCGGTTCGCCTGGTCCTCGGTTCGCCTGATCGGTTTTCTACCGGGACGGTCAGTTCGCCGGCCAGGTCATGAACCCCGCCGTACGAAGCTCCCGCAGCCCGGTCCATACGGAGTGGACGGGCGTTCGCGGCCCGCGCACGAGACGCTGGACCGTACGGAGCAGCCGCGCCGGATGTACGGCTTCCACCTCGGCCGAACGCCCCCGCGCCAGCCAGTCCCGCTCGCGCCGGTCGAGCCCGGCGGGGAGCGCGGTCTCGGCGGGAAGCCCGCTCTCGGGTGGCACGCGCGCCGGGGCGCGCGCCGCGTTGAGCCGCATCGCGATCGCGTGCCGGGGGACGAGCCCCAGCGAAGCCACCCGTACCCCCGGATGGTCGGCGCGCAGGCGCGCGGTCAGCGCGATCCCGGCCACGCTCGCGTCGTGCAGGACGTGGACCGTGGCGCCGTCCACCCGCGCGAGTCCGGCGAGAAGCCGGGGGTCGAGCGGCAGGTCGCCGGCGGCGAGCACGGGGCACGCGGCCTCCAGGTGCAGGTCGTTGGCGAGGAGCATGCGGGCCACGGAACGGCTCTGGCAGACGAGCAGCCGGGGCAGGCCGTAGTCGTAGAGGTCAGGCTCGGGCTCGGGCCCGGGGGAAGCTCCTGCCTCGGGGGACGCACCGCCCGGCACCCCGGAACCGGGCGCCGGATCCGGCCCCAGCAGCCCCGGCACCTCACCGCGCCGACGGGCCAGGGCTTGCTCGAACCGTTCGTACGGTACGGGCGGGGCCGGGGTGAACGGGAGCAGGCGCGGCACCCAGCCGACGGGACGTACCACCCGGCACAGCTCGTAGTAGAGCTGACGCTCGGTGAACAGGATCCGCCCGGGCGCCCCGGCGCGCGCGGCGGCGGTGTCGAGCGCCCGGCCGAGGAGCCGCCCGCGCACGCCGGGCGCGCCACCCCCGCCACGCACACCCCTGCCACGTACACCCCCGCCACGTGGACCCCGTACACCCTCTCCCCCCGCACCCTCTTCCCCCGTCGCCCCCCGCGTCATCGCGGCCCCTCCAGCGCCGACGCCGCCCGCCGCAGCCCCGCCGCCAGGCGCTCCCGCACGGTGGTGGTGCCCACGCCCTCGACCCGCTGGACCCGTTCGATGTCCCGCAGGGCGGCGGCGAGCAGCCCGAAGTCCGTCCCGACGCGGCTGACCGTGCCCACGGCCCTGCGCGGCTCACGCACGACGTCCTCGGTGGCCCGGCGTTCGGCCTCCGACGCGGTGATCGCGTAGTCCTCGTGGTCGATGCCGAAGCCGGTGTTGGCGGCGAGGATGTTCAGCGGGCGCCCGCCCCGGTTGGCGAAGGAGTGGGGCATCATCTCCGGGATCCGGATCATCGCTCCCGGGACCAGCCGGATCTCGGTGACCCGGCCGCGAGCGGCGTCGTACAGACCGCAGGACGCGTGGCCGAGGCTGAGGACGACGTGCTCGCCGCCGTGCGCGTGCGGAGTGAACGCGCTGCGCGGGCCGACCACCCCGAGTTTGAAGGTGGCGTTCGACGGACGCTCCGGGGAGGTCCCCGCGTCGCCCACGAGGTAGTGGGCGAACTGCCCGTCGTCGATGAACGGCAGGAACTCCTCACGCGGCCCCAGCTCCCGCGCCCCCTCCCGGTCCGCGAACAGCACCCCGCCGTCGGCGCCGAGCCGGAACACCTCCACGCCGAAGGGAAGGCGCTGGGAGAGCCGCTCCATGTCCCGCACCGCACCGCGCACCCAGCCCCGCGGTCCCTGCCCCCGCCCGTGCCCGTGCCCCTGCCCGTGCCCCTGCCCCTGTTCCTGGCTGCCGGGGCCGGCTTCCGTGTCGGACATCAGCGCCCCTCCCCTCTGTTGGTACGAAGCTCGTGCGGCGCTGCTCTGTTGGTACGAAGCTCATGCGGCGCTCTGCCGGTACGAAGCTCACGCGGCGCCGCCCCCGTCACGCCGCGCCCGCGTCCGGCCACGTCAAGAAGCCCAGCGCCGCGGCCTTCCGCCGGTCCGGGTCGCCCCCCGGGTCCGTGACCCGTTCCAGGACGGCCGAGACGGCCTTCAGCAGCGTCGCGGGCCGCACGCCGACCAGCGGGCTCCACCAGCCGTCGAGCAGCCAGAACAGCTCCTCGGACGTCAGCGTGCCGGCCGCCCGCAGCCGCCGGATGTCCCCCGGCGGAGGGGCGGTCCCGTGGGCCACCACCGCGCCCGGCACGTCCATGACGACACGCGGGCGCAGCCCCGCGTCGACCACGCGCCGTCCCGGCAGCGCGTCCCGGACGGCGAGCACCCCCACACTGCCGATCGCTCCCGCGTCGTGCAGCACGACGACGGGCACGTCGTCCGGCAACGCCTGGACGGTGGTGGCGATCTCGACTCCGTACCGCGCGGGAATGTCGTTGGCGGCCAGGAAGGACGCGACGGCCAGGTCCGCGCAGAGCAGCGCGGCGCGCGGCCGTTCGGGCCGCGGGGTGCGGCGCAGGGTCGCGTCGTCCACGACGCCGGGCGGCAGCCCTCCGTACGCGAACTTCCAGCGGGCCATTGCCTGCTCGCGGAAGGGGCTGAGCGGAAGCGTGTCGTACCGCTTCCTGCCGTCCCGTACGTTCCCCACCGCGGCCACGGGGGCTGCCAGGACGAGGATCACACCGAGCGCGGCCAGGAGATACCCCCCGCCACCGAGGGCCACCCCCGCGACGGCCAGCCCACCGCCCACCGGCAGCCCGAGCGCCAGGCACCCGATCGCCGAGGGGACCCCGCTCGCGGGGCCGCGCACGGAGTGCAGTGTCTTGCGGGACAGCGCGAACCAGAGCTGGCTCTCGGTGATCTTCAGCCGGCCGTGGTCGGACAGCTTCGTGGCCACGCGCAGGAAGCGGGCGTCGTGGAGCCGCAGGGAGTTGGCCCTGGGCTCCAGGGCGAACACCTTATGGCACTTGGAGCAGGTGTAGGAGGGGCGTTCCTTGTAGAGAACATTCTCCTGGCAGTGCGGGCATATCACCGAGGTCCCCCCGTCGGTCCGTCGATCAAGGCCACACCGTCACGATCACGGCCACGATCACCGCCCCATCGTAGAACCGTGCCCGGAACGCGGCCAGAGCCGGTCGTACGACTCTCTGGGAAAGCCGTCATGAACAATTCCCCGGAGGCGCGGGCATACGAGTGCCCGCCACAGCCGCGGGGCGGCGGCTGTGACGGACACCCGGGACTTCGAAGCCCACCGGCCCCCATCTCAGGACTTGGTGCTCTCCACATCTCCCTTCCCGCACGCCGAGCCGTCCCTGTTCGGGTCGAGCCTGAGCGGGTCGTCCTTGCCGTTGACCTTCAGCCGGCCGTACTCGTTCGCCGCCAGCCAGGCGCAGCGCGCCTTCGTCGTCGCCTTCACCGTGTCGGGGAAGACCGTCGGGACACAGACGTTCGCCGAGCCGTAGTGCCGGTCGCAGCCCGCGATCTGCTTGCTCACCGGCGCCGAAGTCCGCTTCTTCTGCGGCTTCTTGGCGGGCTTCGCCAGGTCACCGGCGAAGTCGTGGACGTTCGCCGAGTCCGCCGCCTTCGCGGCGAGCGCCGGCGGGCCGCCCAGGTGCACCCACTTGGCGATGGACGGAATGCCGTTGGCGTCGACCGCGAACAGCATGTACCAGCCGGGGGGCGCCAGATTGGGGTTGCTGGTGACGTTCAGGTCGATGTTGTTCCCGTCGACCGTAAGCGGCAGGTCCACGAACCGCTGGTTGGGGTCCGACGAATGTGTCACCGCGGCGGGCCGGATCAACTCCGCCTTGGCGATGGGCCGGTCGACCGTGATGCGCTGCGTGTCGCCGTACAGCCACTCGGAGTCGATCAGCGAAGTGATCTGCGGGCGCGGGCCCTTGAGCAGGTACGGCGGCGTGTAGAGCGAAACGGCGTGGTTCCAGGTGCCATTGCCCGGGTTGTCGCCCGTCGTCATGACCCGGCCGTCGGGGAGCAGGAACGCGGACGAGTGGTAGCCGCGCGCCTCCGGGTCGGCCGTGACCGGGTCGAAGGTGTTGGTCACGGGATCGAACAGGGACGACTCGTACACCGGGTTGGCGCGGTTGTGCAGCGCCCCGCCCGTCTCCAGCACCTTGCCGTCGGGCAGCAGCACGGCGGAGCCGTACATCTTGCCCTGGTCGCCGGTCTGCGGCTGCGGCCCCGCGCCGAGGTCGACCGTGCCCTGGGGCAGCGGCGGTCCCGCGACGTACTGCGGGCTCGGTGCCTTGAGGTCGATCAGGTCGGTGATGCGGTTCGCCTCCGGGTTGGAGTCGATGTTGCCGCCGCCGATGGTCAGCACCCGCTGGTCCTGCGCGGGCGGCAGCAACACGCTGGCCGACTGGTCGCGTTCGTCCTTGTTCCGCAGGCCCGGGATGTCCGTGACGGTGTTGGTGTCGTAGTCGTAGATCGCGGATCCGGTGCCCGGGGTGCCGTTGCCGAAGACATGACTGCCGGAGTAGAACAGCCGGCCGTCCTGCATGAGGATCATCGACGGGTACAGACCCCAGTACGACCAGGTCTGATTGACCTGCCAGAGCGGCAGCCACTGGTCCTGCGCGGCCGACCAGCGCTCGGCGGTGACCGATCCGCTGGAGTCCTCGCGCAGCCCGCCGAACGACAGCACGTCACCGTTGCCCATGACCGTGGCGGACGGGTACCAGTGGCCGTCGTTCAGGTCGTTGGTCCTGGTGTAGGTCTCCGTGTCGGGATCGAAGACGTACGAGTCCTTCAGCCCCTGGTAGCCGATCGTGCCGTCCGCCGACGCATAGCCCTTGTTGCCGCTCATCACCAGCACCCGGCCGTCGGCCAGTTGGACATGGCCGGAGCAGAACATGTCGTCGGGGGTGGGGATCGTACGGTACGTACCGGTCTCGGGGTCGTAGACCGCCGAGGTGAACGTACCGGCCTCGAAGTTCTCGGTGCTGTTGCCCGAGCCCGCGATGAGCAGGACCTTGCCGTTCTTGAGGACCACCGAATGCATCGAGCGCACGGGGTTGTTGGTGGGCAGGACTTCCCACTTGCCGTCGGCGCACTCCACGGTGGTGCCGGTGCAGGTCGGCTCGACGGTCGGAGGGGCGACCTCCTCCATCACGTAGTCGTCGGTGGTCACACTGCCCGTGCCGTACACGGAGACACCCCAGGTGATCCGGTCGGTGCCGGGCGGTACGGCGGGGGTACGAACCTCCGCGCGCTGGTAACCCGCGCTCAGGTCAAGCGTCTTGAGGTCGGTCCAGTACTGCCAGCCGGCCGTGGTGTCGTGTCGGAAGAGCGTGACCGACACGTCGGGGGTGGTGGACTTGTACCAGAGCGAGAGGTCGTACTGCTTGTCGGGCGCCACGGCCGGCGCGCACGCCGCGGTCTCCGTGATCAGCGCCTTGCGGTCGCCGTCGGCCCGGCGGGTCAGCTCGACCTTGAGGGCCTTGGTGCCGGAGTGGGCGTCCGCGACGGTGGCGAAGGTGAAGTCGTTGTCGCCCCAGCCGGACTGCTCCCAGCAGTACGGCATGGAGTCGCCGCCGGTCCCTGCGGTCTCGAAGCCGGGGTTCTTGATCAGGTTCGTCCCGGCCGCCGCCGGCTGCTGGGCGCTGAGGAACAGCCCGGCGGTCAGGGCGGCGACGGCGAGCAGGGCGGTACGGCGCCGGGGGCGCGGGGGCGTGCGGAAGCCGTTGCTCACACGGGTGCGGAAGCCGTCACGGACACGGCTCGTTCTCAGAAATCTCACCGGCTGACCCTCTCCGTACGGGTACGAGTACGGGCCACGGCCACCCGGCTCCGCGCGACCGTCCGTCCCGCCGCGGCACCCCGCCGCTCCCGCTTGGGCAGGTAGACCAGCGCCTCCGTACCCGCGAACCGCAGGACGAACGTCGCCAGCAGCGCGCACGCGGTCGCCGTCAGCACCCCCATGGAGAACTGCGAGACGAACAGCGCGATCAGCGGGATGCGCAGCAACAGGTCGGCGTTGGCGAGCAGCGCGAATCTGCCCACCCGGTCCGCCCAGTGCCGGTGGACCCGCCGGCTGCGGAAGAGCAGCACCTCGATCAGGACGAAGTTCCACACCACACCGAACTGGTTGGCGAGCACCTCGGCCGGCAGGTAGTGCAGCCCGGCCGCCGTCAGTCCGGACAGCGCGAGCAGGTTCGGTACGAAGCCGGTCAGCCCGATCAGTCCGAAGGCCAGCATCCGGGCGACCGGTGAGGCCGTCCGCAGCTCCACCAGGTGGCGCAGGAAGCGCAGGCCCTCCTTGGCGGACGACTTGGACTCGCCGGCGAACCGGTCGCGGAAGACGAACGGCACCTCGGTGGGCTGCCCGGGCCGGCACCGTACGGCCAGCTCCAGCAGGATCTTGTAGCCGAGGGGCCGCAGCGCGTCGGAGGTGACGGCGCTGCGCCGGATCGCGAAGAATCCGCTCATCGGGTCGCTGATGCCGCGCAGGCGCCCCGGGAAGACGCCCTTGGTGAGCCAGGTCGCGGCGCGGGAGACGGCGACGCGGTAGCCGCCGGCCAGTCCGGCCCGGCTGCCGCCGTCGATGTAGCGGCTGGCGACGACGAGGTCGGCGGAGTCCCGCTCGCCCGCCGCGACCAGGTCGGGCACGAGGGCGGGCGGGTGCTGGAGGTCGGCGTCCATGACGACGATCCACTCGGAGCCCGCCGCCTTGAGGCCGACGACGACGGCCCCGCCGAGTCCGCCGTCCGGGGTCTCCCGGTGGATGACGCTGACCGGGAAGGGGCAGTCCTGCGCGGCGGCGGTGATCACCGCGGGCGTGTCGTCCGTCGAGTCGTCGACGAAGAGGACTTCGCAGGGCAGTCTGGCGGGGACGGCGTCGGTGAGCTGGCGGAGCAACTCCCGTACGTTCCCTGACTCGTTGAAGGTCGGGATGATGACGGTGACGGCTCCGGGCTCGGCCACGGCCGTCGCTTCCAGCTCCGGATCGCCGAGCTCGCCGGCTCCGACGGGGGGAAGAATGCTCATCGCTTGCCTCCCACGATCTGCCGGATCTCGATCCGGTCCTCGCCCGCGCCGAACACGGCGACGGCGGTCGAATGGTTGAGGGCGTCCCGCACGTTGGGCAGGTCGCGCGCGTCGCGCCGTACGGTCGGGGAGGCGACGACGTAGTCGAGGTCGCGCCACCCTCCCGGCATGGTCTTGGTCACCGCGGGGTCGAGGTCCGCCTTGTAGAACCAGATCGCGCCGAGACCTGGTTCATACCCGGCGTGGACGAGGTCGAGCCACAGCGCGTCGTCGACCAGCACCCGGGCCGAGGACGGGTCGGGCACTTCCTTCGCCATCCACGAAGCGGCCGCCCGGTAGGGGGCGTTGGCGTCGGCGGTGATCGCGGTGTGGTTGCCGTCGTACCACCGCGGTACGACGTACACGAGCGAGGTCGCGGCGAGCACGCCGAGGGCCGTCCAGCGGACGACGGTCAGCGTGCGGCCCTCCTGGGGCCCTCGCCGCTTGCGCAGGATCGCGTGGGTGATGCTCGCGGCGCCGCCCGCCAGCACCAGGGCGAGGAACGGCAGCCCCTGGATGACGTACATCGCGGGCAGGTAGCCGGTCGGGCGCAGCGCGACGAGGGTGAGGATCACCACGGCGAGGGCCGGTCCGGCCAGCGCGCGGGCGGTGACGGACCAGCGCAGGGTGAGCATGAGCAGGACACCGCCGGCGATTCCGCCGAGCGGCAGGATCCGGTCGTAGTAGAGCCAGGAGCGCAGGACGCCGTTGGAGCCCGTACCGCTGTCGAGTACAAAGCCGGAGCCGGGCCTGCTCATCTGGTAGACGATGCCGTCCCAGAGCGACACGTGCCCGGCGCCCGCCAGCAACTCCCCCTTGAGCAGGGCGAAGAGAGGGTACGACAGCCCGATCAGCGCGCAGGCGGTGATGGCTCCCGTCAGCGCGAACTTACGGGTGTCGCGATGGCTGTGCCGCCACATCGTCAACAGCAGCGCGGGCAGGATGACCAGCATGGTCTCCTTGGTGAGCACCGCGACGGCGGCGGCGAGGCCGGAGGCGAAGTGGTGCCAGAGATGGCGGTTGGGCGAGGCCGCGAGGCAGAACGCCAGCAGCATCCACATCACGGCGATGTTGTCGAGGAAGATCTCCCGCTGGAGCACCACGGACAGCGGGGACAGTCCGAACAGGACCATCGCCAGGCCGGCCGCCCAGCGCGGCAGCCACAGCCGGCGGGCGAGTATGTAGAGCAGTACGGCGCTGGCCGCGCTGACGACCAGCATCGAGAAGCGCATCGGCGCGACGGTCATCGACTCGGGTGAGATGAGCGCCGGCAGCCAGGTCAGGAACGCGATCTGCATCCAGCCGAGCGGCGGATGGTCGTACCAGTACGTGTAGTGGGCGAGGCCCTTGCCCTCCTGGACCGCCCAGGCCTGGGCGAGGTAGGTGCCCTCGTCGTCGCTGAGGGTGGGGTAGTGCTGGATGTTCCAGCCCTGGACGATCAGGATCGCGACGAGCAGCACACCGCACAGCAGCAGGTCGGACCGCGAGCTCCTGAACCGCACCACGGGGCGGACCGTGAGGTGCCGCTTGTCCTTCCTTCCGCCGTTGTCCTTCTTCCTGCCGCCGTGGTGTGCGGGGGCAGGGCTTCGCTGCGCGGGGACGGCCGTTTCGGTCGTCACCGCGGGGAGGGTGGAGGTCACGCGTGGACGTCCTCTCGGATGAGGTGCGCGCCGACATGACTGGTCAGCTCCCAGTCGCTGCGTCCCCGTTGCTCGCGGTAGACGGCCCGGATCGCCGCGCCGGCGAGGAGCACCTGGTAGAAGGGGCCGCCGACGACGAGCTTCAGGTAGTGCCAGAAGCGGACGCGCAGCCCGTACTGCTTGCCGAAGTCGTGCAGCCCGACCACCTCGAAGACGAAGGTGACCATGGCGGTGACCAGCGGCAGGAAGGTGATGAAGGCGATCGCCACGGATACGTCGAGGAACAGCGCGATCGCCACGTTGAGCGGGATGACCACGCCGGTGAACGCCTGGAGGAACGGTGTCATCAGGGTGTAGCGGGCGAGCATCCGCTGGCCCGCTGTGGGGAGTTGCTTCCAGTCCTTCTTGCGGTAGACCTGAAGGAAGCCCTGGTTCCACCGGGTGCGCTGCTTGAGCAGGGACATCAGGGAGCCCGGGGTCTCCTCGCGGGTCACCATGTCCGAGTCGTACGCGACGACGACCTTCTTGCCGACGCTGGAGAGCCGTACGCCCAGGTCGCAGTCCTCGGCCAGGCAGTTGGGATCCCAGCCGCCGGCCTCGCGCAGGACGTCGGTCCGTACGAAGACGGTGTTGCCGCCGAGCGGGATGAAGCCCTTCTGGGCGTGCAGGTGGAGCCTGCTGCGGAACCAGAAGAAGTACTCCAGGCAATTGCGCAGGCTGTACCAGCTGGAGTGGAAGTTGATCAGCTGGACACCGCCCTGGACCACGTCGGCGCCGGTGGTGCGGAAGGCGTGGTCGACGTGGGTGAGCAGCTCGGGATGGACTTGGTCCTCGGCGTCGAAGACCCCGACGACCTCACCGGTGCAGTACGGCAGCGCGGTGTTGAGCGCCTTCGGTTTGTTCTTCGCCTCGTGGGTGTCGACGACGACCCTGACCCGCCCGGGGTCGCGGGCCGCGGCCCGCTCGGCGACCTCGGCCGTCTCCGGGTCGTCGTGCCCGACGATGACGATGATCTCGAAGTCGGTGTGGCTGGACTCCAGCAACCGCTTGATGGTCTGCTCCAGCACGGCCTGTTCGTGACGGGCGGGCAGGAGCAGCGAGAACGAGCCCGCCCGGCCGCCGTCGGGCCGGTCGAAGCTGGTCGAGGCCAGCGTCTCCGGCGTTCTCCAGGCATGCATCTGCCACCACAGCGTGAACGCGGCCATCCAGAAAAGTGCAAGTGAAACGGCGGCAATGAACACGGACGTGACCACTCGGCCCCCCTCGGCCTGGGCTGCCGCGGCAAGGCCCCCCTTGGCCGCCGGCTGCCCGTAAAACCCCCTAGGACGCAGGTCCCCCCTGCGTACCCCTTGTGTCTCTCGTGAAGAGAGTAGGGGGGACCTGTGACGGTCGGAGGGCTGATTTGGTGAATACTGCGTTTCAGGCCGATTCGCGTCGCATCACAATCCGGCCACAGCCGGGGGCTTACCGGTCAAATGCCCCCAACTCGGCTTTGAGGGCGGCCACTTCGGTCGTCGGGGCGGCGCAGACGAAGTGCCGGCAGACGTAGGCGGCGGCCTGTCCCGCGACCAGCGGCCGGTCCGCGAGGAGCGGGAACTCGTCGCTGCCGGGCGTTCCCGCGGCCACGACCGCGCCGGGTGCGGTCGCCAGCAGGGCCGTACGGTGCAGCTCGGCCGACCGCACGTCGCCGACGGGGCCGAAGGAGGGCCCGACAACCGCGATCTCGCGCGGGCCGTCGAGGACGGCCTCGGCGACGGCGAGTCCCCAGCCGATGAAGCGCGGCGCGCGCGGGCCGAGCGCCTTCACGACGCCCAACGCCCCTTCGGCGGCGGCCCGGTGGCGTGCGGAGCCGGTGTGGGCCGCGTACGAGAGCAGGGCGCCGGCGGCAGCCGTCCAGCCGGAGGGGGTCGCGTTGTCCGTCGGGTCCTGGGGCCGCCGGATGAGCCGCTCGGCGTCGTGCGCGGTGTCGTAGAGCGTCCCGCGCCCGCCCTCACCGTCCCTGGCGACGAACTGGTCGAGCACAATGTCCAGCAAGAAACCGGCGAATTCCAGCCACGCGCCTTCACCGGTCACCCCAGCCAGCGCGAGGAACCCTTCCGCCACATCGGCGTAGTCCTCCAGCACACCGGCGTTGGCGCCGGCCCTGCCGTCCTTGGAGGTACGGGCGAGCCGTGCGGCGTCGTCCATGTGCAGCCGTACGAGCAGATCCGCCGCCTCGGTGGCCCGCTCCACCAGGTCGGGCCGGTCGAAGTACGCGCCGGTCTCGGCCAGCGCGGCGATCGCGAGCCCGTTCCAGGCGGCCACGACCTTGTCGTCCCGGCCGGGGCGCGGCCGGGTGTCGCGCGCGTCACGGAGCCGCTGCCGTACACCTTCAACCCTCCCTGCGTCCTCCACCCCTTCCCCGAGGGGCAGTTGAAGCACGGAGGCGCCCTCCTCGAAGGTGCCCTCCTCGGTCACCCCGAAGTACCGCGCGGCGAACTCCCCGTCCACATCGCCCAGTACGTGGCGCAGCTGCTCCGGGGTCCAGGCGTAGAACGCCCCTTCGACGTGCTTCCCGCTCGCCTCGTCCTCGCTGTCCGCGTCCAGGGCGGAGGCGAACCCGCCCTCGGCGGTGCGCAGTTCACGCACCATGAAGTCGGCGGTCTCGACGGCGACGCGGCGCGCCAGGTCCGATCCGGTGGCGCGCCAGAGGTGGGCGTACACACGGCACAGCAGCGCGTTGTCGTACAACATCTTCTCGAAGTGGGGCACCACCCACTCCCGGTCCACGGAGTACCGGGCGAAGCCGCCCCCGAGCTGGTCGTAGATCCCGCCCCTGGCCATCGCCTCACAGGTGTCGGCGGCCATCTGGAGGGCGCCCTCGGCCCCCGTACGCCCGTGATGGCGCAACAGGAATTCGACCACCATCGACGGCGGGAACTTGGGCGCGCCACCGAACCCGCCGCGCCGCTCGTCGTACTCCCTGGTCAGCCCCAGCAGCGCCTGCGCCAGCTCCCCGTCCCCCGGCACGCCGTCCCCGCCCTGCGCGAGCGACCGCCCGGCCAGCTCCCCCACGATCCGCCCGGCCACCTCGGTGACCTCGTCACGCCGGTCGGTCCAGGCGGAGGTGACCCCTTCCAGGACCTGCGGGAAGGAGGGCATGCCCTGGCGGGGCGCGGGCGGGAAGTACGTACCGAAGTAGAAGGGCTCCCCGTCGGCGTTCAGAAACACGGTCATGGGCCATCCGCCATGCCCGGTGGCGGCCTGCACGGCCTCCATATAGACGGCATCCACATCGGGCCGCTCCTCGCGGTCGACCTTGATGTTGACGAAGTGCCGGTTCATGTACGTGGCGGTGGTCCGGTCCTCGAAACTCTCGTGAGCCATGACATGACACCAGTGGCAACTGCTGTACCCCACGCTGAGCAGCACAGGCACATCCCGCTTACGCGCCGCGGCAAACGCCTCCGGCGACCAGGGCCACCAGTCGACGGGGTTGTCGGCGTGCTGGAGAAGGTACGGAGAGGTCTCATGGGCGAGTCGGTTCACCATGTCCCCATCCTGCCCGAGGGCAGCGCCGCGAAGGGTTTCCCCACACCCAGAGTTAGGTAGACTGAATCTACGTAGAACAGATCTACGTAGATGAGATCTACCAAGGAGCCGCCATGGCAGCCACCCCCTTCGTGGGCCGCAGCACCGAGCTGGGGCTGCTGCGCAAACGGCTGGACCGGGTCGTCACGACGGGGTCGGGGAGCGCCCTGACCATCCGGGGCCGGCGCCAGGTCGGCAAATCGCGGCTGGTCCAGGAATTCTGCGACCGGGCTTCGGTCCCCTACTTCTTCTTCAGCGCCTCCAAGGGCGCGCCCACCCTGGAGGCGCTCGCGGCCTTCCACACCGAGCTGCGGACCTCGTCCCTGGGGAACACCGACTCCCTGGGAAACGCCGACGCCGTCCTTCCCACGAGCGCCCCGACCAACTGGCCGGACGCCTTCCGCCTGCTCTCCGCGACGCTCGCCGGCTCGCCGGCCGCGCCCGGCGTACCGAGCGTGGTTGTCCTGGACGAGCTGCCCTGGCTGGCGGAGCAGGACTCCGTCTTCGACGGAGCGCTCCAGACGGCCTGGGACCGGCTACTGGCGCGGCAGCCGGTCCTGCTTCTCCTGCTGGGCAGCGATCTGCACATGATGGAGCGGCTCACCGCCTACGACCGGCCCTTCTACGGCCGGGCCGACAACCTGGTCCTCGGCCCGCTCAGCCCCGCGGAGACGGGAACCGCCCTCGGGCTGGACGCGGCCGACGCGATCGACGCCCATCTGGTCTCCGGTGGCCTGCCGGGCATTCTCCGCGCCTGGCCGCACGGCACTCCGGCCCTCGCGTTCCTGAAGGCGGAGTGCGCGGACCCCGCCTCGCCGGTCTTCGGCGTACCGGAAGTGACGCTGATGGCGGAGTTCCCCGCCCCCGACCAGGCCCGGCGGGTCCTTGAAGCGGTCGGCAGCGGAGACCGTACGCACGCCAACATCGCCGCCACCGCGGGAAGCCAGAGCGCGGCGCTGCCGTCGGGGGTGCTGTCCCCGCTCCTGCGCAAGCTGTCCGAGGAGAAGCGGATCCTGGCCGTCGACCACCCGCTGTCCGGCAAACCGGGGAAACCCGCACTCCACCGAGTCGCCGACAGCAATCTACGGCTCTACCTGGCCGCCCTGCGCGCCGCCCAGGAACAGACCCGCCGCGGCCGCCCCGAGGCAGCCTTCCGCCTGATCGAACGCCGCTGGGCGTCCTGGCGGGGCCGGGCCGTCGAACCCCTCATCCGCGAATCACTCGCCCTCGCGGCCGGCAGCACCGACTTCCCGTGGCCGGAAACCGAGGCGGTGGGCGGCTGGTGGAACCGCCGCTTCGACCCCGAGATCGACCTGGTCGGCTCGGACCGCGCCCCGGTGGCCCGCACGGTCTTCTTCGCAGGCTCGGTCAAGTGGCTGAACACCCCGTTCGACCACCACGACCTGACCACCCTGAAACAGTCCGTGGCCCAGGTACCGGGCTACAGCGAAGGTCCCGGCGGCCTGGTGGTCGCCACGCTCAACGGCACCTCCCACCTCACCCCCCAGGACGGCGTCCAGGTGATCTGGGGCCCCCGCGACGTCGTCACGGCGTGGCCCGCGTAGCAGCGCGCCCGGCTCCCTCGCGCTCGGGCTGTGTGCGCAGGACAATGGCTCCTTCGTGGCCATCCGGAGGGGGACGTTCATGCGGGAGAGTCATCGGGCTGAGGCCGAACGGCTGTTGGTGCGGGCCGTGGAGGAGGAGGTGCGGCGGTCCGGGGGGCGGGTTGACGCGGGGGGCTTGTTGTCCCGGGGGCGGGGGGCGCTCGACTCGTTGGCCGCCGGGGCCGGGGAGGAGTACGCCGCGTACGTGCGGGCCCTTGACGCCGAGCGTCAGGGGCGGCCGGAGTTGTCGGCGCGGTTCAGCCGGCAGGCGCTCGGAACTCCCGTGCTGGTCACCGCCGTTGCCGCGGCCGCCGCCGTCGGCGCGGACGTCGCGCTCGGGACCGCCGCCGCCACCGCGCTCGGGGCGGGGGCCGTGGTCGCCGTCGCCGGGGCCGCGACCACCGTCGCCCGGGTCACCGCCTCCCACTGGCCCGCCGCGCACCGGCGGGCCGCCGCGGCCGGGCAGCCCGGCGGGGCCGAGCAACTGCGGCTCCAGTGGCTGACGGCGCTGGAGGTACGGTCCATCCGGCCGTTCCTGGACCAGCAGCGCGTCCTGACCTCCGCCACCCGGCGCACCACGAAGAAGCCCGCCGTGGCGCCCCGGCTGCGCGGCGGGGACCGCAGCGCAGCCGCGCGCCGCCGCAGTGTGCTGGAGCAGTCCTTCGGCCATCTCCCGCAGCCCACAGGGCCGTTCACCGGGCGCCGCGCCGAGATGGCGCAGATCGCGCAGTGGGTGCACGCGGCCCGGGTGTCCACGGAGACCAAGCCGACCGTCGTGGTGCTCCACGGCGAGCCCGGCTCCGGGCGTACGGCGCTGGCGGTACGGGCCGCGCACCAGCTCAAGGACCAGTTCCGCGGCGCGTGTGTCGTCGACCTCCGGGGCGGCGGTGCGGGCGAGGCGCCCCTGCCCACCCGCGACGCGCTGCTCCACCTGCTGAACCGGCTCGGCGCGCCCCGTGAACAGCTGCTGTTCCGTGAGCGGTCCTCCCCGGAGCAACAGGTCAGGCGGCTCGCCGAGTTGTACCACCAGCACCTGACCGGCCTGCCCGTCACCGTCGTCCTCGACGACGCCTCCGACCCCGAGCAGATACGCACCCTCGTCCCCGAACGCTCCGACAGTCTGGTGTTGGTGACCGCCCGTCAGAGCATTGAGCTGCCCGCCGATGTGCCCGCCTGGGTGCATCAGCTGCCCGTCGAGGCCCTGGACGCCGTCGGCACCGAGGAACTGCTGCGGGAATCCGCCGAACACTCCGCCGAGTCCGCCGCCGCCCCCTACGACAGCCAGTCGACCGACCTGGTAAGGGAGTTGTGCGCCGGCCTGCCCCTCGCCCTGCGCATCGCGGGCTCCTCGCTCGGCGCCCGCAGCACCCAGCAGCTCGCCGCCGAACTCTCCGTCGCCGGACGCGGGGTCGGGGCCGTCGAACGGGCCCTGTGGCTGCGCTACAACGACCAGAACGAACAGACCCGCAGGCTGCTGCGCCGCCTCGCCCTCGCGGGCCGCGCCTCCCTGGGCGCCGCCGCCGCGGCCGCGCTCCTGGCGACGGACGAGCAGGAGGCGGCACAGCGGCTCGTCGCGCTGTCCCGGGCCGGGCTGATCGACCACGTGCGGTCCGGCCGCTACCGGCTGCACGACGCCGTACGGGCCTTCGCCCACGCCCGCCTCCTCGACGAGGAGGAGGACTCGGACCGTACCGCCGCACAGGAACGGCTCATCAGGAACTACGGCGAGCTGGCCGGCTCCGTGATCCGGATGGTCGACGGCAAGACATCGACCCGCGCCGACCTGTTCAGGACCGCCGCCGGCGCCCACGGCTTCACGTCCCTGGACGCGGCGCTGCGCTGGCTGGACGACGAGTCGAGCTTCATCACCGCGACGCTGCGCCACGCCGAGGGCGTCGACCAGCAGGCCGTACTGAACCTCCTCGGCGCGCTCTGCGACTACTGCCTGCTGCGCGGCGACCTCTACCGGCTCGGCGAGATCAGCGAGTTGACCCAGGCCGTCGACCAAGGACTGCTGGTCCGCTCGGTCCAGTGGCGTACGGGCATCGCCGCCCGCCAGCTCGGTGAGCTGGACAAAGCCCGTACGACCCTGACCTCCGTGGTCGACCTCTACCGGGAGGCGCAGCACGACGCCGGGGCCGCCCTCGCGCTCTGCTCCCTCGGCATCACCCTGCACCACCAGGGCAATCTCAGCGAGGCGTCGGTGAAGCTGCGCGAGGCGCTGGACCTCCAGTCGGCGAAGGAGCTGGCGGGCGACCGCGCCTGGACACTCCACGCGCTGGCCGCCGTCGAGCGCGACCGCGCCAACCTCGCCGAGGCCCTCACGCTGCTCGCCACCGCGCTGGTGCTCCACCGCGAGAACGAGTCGGTGCACGGCGAGGCCTGGTCGCACTTCCAGCTGGGGCAGGTGTGCCTGCGCATGGGGGACGTCCCGCGCGCCGAGTCCGAACTGCGCACCGCCTCCGACCTGTACGGCCGCACCCAGGACCGCCGCGGCGAGGCCTGGGCGCTGACCCAGCTGGCCAGGGCCCGGCTGGTGGACGGCGAACCCGCCCCGGCGGCCGGGCAGTTGCGCGAGGCACTCGCCCGCCACCGTGAGAACGAGGACGCGCGGGGCGAGGCCTGGACGCTGTACTACCTGGGCCAGGCCCTGGAGGAGAGCGGCGATCCGGGCCAGGCCGTAAGGGAGTTGGAGCGGGCGCGCACGATGTTCTCCCGGATGCGGGACGTGTACGGGCTGGCCTGCGCCCGGCACCACTCGGGCCGGGTCACCCGCGACCAGCAGGCCGACCGGACGGGCAACCTGCGCAACTCGGGCTTCGCCCGCCAGCTGCTGGTCGACGCCCGCGCCGACTTCCGCCGCATCGGCGTGGCCCACGGCGAGGCCTGGACCTGTCTGGAGCTGGCCGTCATCGACGCGGGCAACAACCGCGCGGCCCAGGCGCTCCAGCTGTGCGACGAGGCGACGGCGCTCTTCACGTCGTACGAGGACCGGCGCGGCGCGGACTGGTCACGCTTCCTGCGCTGCACGCTGCTGCCGTACGCCTCACCCGGCGGGGTCGAGGTGGGGTCCGTGGTGGCCGAACAGGAACTGGCCGAACTGGCGGCCGCACGCCACACGACCCGCGACGGCAAGCTGGAGGACTGCGCGGAGGCGTTCGCGGTGGTGCTGGACCGGGGCATCACGCTGGAGGACGGGTGGCAGGCCTGGCGCCTGGGCATGATCCCGAACCGCCACGCGCGCGAGGTGATGGGCGTCCCGGTGGGGGTGGAGCAGCGCTGAGTGGGTGCGGTACGGGGCCGGTACGCGCCGCACGCACAGCGCGGACCGGCTCCGGCTACTTCTTCTTGCCCGGCACCCGGTCCGTCGGCGCACCGGTGGCCGCCCCGGCGCCCACCGCGTCCGCCGGCTTCGCGTCCTCGGACGCCGAAGACGCCGACGACGCCGAAGCCGCTGATGCCGCTGATGCCGCTGATGCCGCCGAAGACGCCCCGTCCTCCGGCGCCTCCTTGAAGTCGACCTTCCCCATGTGCCGGTTCATCGACTTCATCAGCCACCACAGCCCCGCCGCCATCACCGCGAAGACGACGAAGCCGAGAACGCCGGGAGTCACCTTGTTCTCGTCGAGCTCCTGCGCGAGCGGAACAACGTGTGTCACTGCCTGGGTCGCATACATATCAGGCATTGTCGCGGATGCCCGCGAAGAGGTCGCTCTCGGGGAGGGATGTATCGACGAGCGACTTCGCGAGCTCGTACTCCTCGGTCGGCCAGACCTCCCGCTGGAGATCCATCGGCACCCGGAACCAGCCGCCGTCCGGGTCGATCTGCGTGGCGTGCGCGATCAGCGCCTTGTCCCGGATCTCGTAGAAGTCCGCGCACGGGACGTGCGTGGTCAGCGTCCGTGCCTTGCGCTCGAACTCGTCCCAGCGCGCCAGCCAGTCCCCGTACGGAGACTCCAGGCCGCGCGCCAGCAGCGCCTCGTGCAGCGCGACCGTGCGCTGGAGGTTGAAGCCCTGGTTGTAGTAGAGCTTCTGCGGCTGCCAGACGGGGCCGAACTCCGCCTCGGGGTACTTCTCGGTGTCCGTCGCGCCGTCGAACGCGACCACCGAGATGTTGTGGGTCATGATGTGGTCCGGGTGCGGGTACCCGCCGTTCTCGTCGTACGTCGTGATGACCTGCGGCCGGAACGAACGGATCAGCCGGACGAGCCGCCCCGCCGCCTCGTCCACGTCCTCCAGCGCGAAGCAGCCCTCGGGCAGCGGCGGCAGCGGATCGCCCTCGGGCAGCCCGGAGTCGACGAACCCGAGCCACTCCTGCTTCACACCGAGGATCTCGCGCGCCTCGGCCATCTCCTTCTTACGGACCTCGTGGATGTGCTCCTCGATGTAGGAGTCACCCTGGAGCTTGGGGTTGAGGATGGAGCCGCGCTCGCCTCCGGTGCAGGTCACGACCAGCACGTCCACCCCCTCGGACACGTACTTGGCCATGGTGGCCGCACCCTTGCTCGACTCGTCGTCGGGGTGGGCGTGGACGGCCATCAGTCGCAGCTGGTCAGTCAAGACTCGATCCTCAGTGATTCGTCGCATCTGGCGGCTTCTATAGTGACGGATATCGGGGGGAGGAAATTCCGGCCGCCCGACTCCGGGAGGAACGACCATGGCTGTGGTACGCGAGCAGCTCCCCCAGGGACGCTACGGCCGCTCGGCCGACCAGCGTGCCGACCGCCGCCTGAAGATCACCGGCGCCGTCCTCGGAGCGCTCGCGGTGGTCCTGCTCGGCTGGTACGGGTACCACTCCATCGCCGGGCAGAGTGTCTCGGGCGAACTCATCAAGTTCAAGCGGGTTTCCGCCACCTCCGTGGAGGCGCATCTCGAAGTCCGCAAGAAGCGGGACGCCACCGGCACCTGCACCCTGCGCTCGCTCGCGGAGAGCGGCGCCGAGGTCGGCCGCAAGGAAGTCCGCTTCACCAAGGGTGAGACGCGGGTCGACGAGGTGGTCACGATCAGGACGACCGAGAGCGCGACCGCCACGGAACTCGTGGGCTGCACGACCGACTGACTCGTGGGCCGCGCGACCGGCTGATGCCGCCCATTCGACCCACCGCACCTTACAGCTCTGACCTGCGGTGACGTATTTCTGATGGCATTCGTCCTCCCCCTTACGCCCTGAAATTGTTAGGCTCGTGGTTTCGCCCCACCGAGAAGGCACAATCTTCTGGGTAGGGCGTTGCTTTGTATTCCCAGTACCTACGAGGAGCACCTGTGACCCAGACCAGCG
Organism: Streptomyces sp. NPDC087420; assembly: GCF_044744165.1. Lineage (NCBI taxonomy): Bacteria > Bacillati > Actinomycetota > Actinomycetes > Kitasatosporales > Streptomycetaceae > Streptomyces > Streptomyces sp. NPDC087420. The sequence continues at coordinate 42,752 of NZ_JBIUXU010000016.1, read as the reverse complement.
AGAACGTGACCTGGCTCACCCAGGACGCGTACAACCAGCTGAAGGCCGAGCTGGACTACCTGTCTGGTCCCGCCCGCACCGAGATCGCCAAGAAGATCGAGGCTGCTCGCGAGGAGGGCGACCTGCGGGAGAACGGCGGGTACCACGCGGCCAAGGAAGAGCAGGGCAAGCAGGAGCTCCGGGTGCGCCAGCTGACCCAGCTCCTTCAGAAGGCGAAGGTCGGCGAGGCGCCCGCGGACAACGGGGTGGTCGAGCCCGGCATGGTGGTGACCATCGCGTTCGACGGCGACGCCGACGACACGGTGACGTTCCTCATGGCGTCGCGCGAATACGCGAGCGCCGACATCGAGACGTACTCCCCGCAGTCCCCGCTGGGCTCGGGTGTGAACGGCAAGAAGGTCGGCGACGACGCGGAGTACGAACTGCCCAACGGCAAGAAGGCCGCGGTGAAGATCCTCGCGGCCAAGCCGTACCAGGGCTGAGCGCGACACGAACGCGAGCAGGGCCTTACCGCGTCACACGAGGTGACGGGGCAAGGCCCTGCTGTGCTTACGGGTGCGTACGGGGTCGTGAAAAGGCGCCGGAGTCCTCAGACCGACGCCGACCGGTACTTCCGTACGGCCAGCGTCCGGAACACCACGATGATCAGGATCGACCAGATCACCGAGGCCCAGACCGGATGCTCCATGGGCCAGGCCGGGGAGTTCGACACCCCCGGGTTCCCGAACAGCACCCGGCAGGCCTGCACGGTGGCGCTGAACGGATTCCAGTCGGCGATGTGCCGCAGCCAGGGCGTCATCTGGCTGGAGTCCACGAAGGCGTTCGAGATGAACGTGACGGGGAACAGCCAGATGATCCCGCCCGAGGTCGCCGCCTCGGGCGTCCGCACGGACAGACCGATGAGCGCGCCGATCCAGGTGAAGGCGTACCCCAGCAGGAGGAGCAGGCCGAAGGCGCCCAGGACCCTCCCGAAGTTGGTCGGGTCGGGGGTGCCGGTGCGCCAGCCCACGATCAGGGCGACGATCGCGAGGACGAGCAGCGTGATGCACGTCTGCACGAGGTCGGCGACGGTACGTCCGGTCATCACCGCGCCCCGCGCCATCGGGAGGGAGCGGAACCGGTCGACGAGCCCCTTCTGCATGTCGTCCGCGATGCCGGCCGCTGATCCCGCGGTGGCGAAGGTGACGGTCTGCGCGAAGATGCCGGCCATCAGGAAGTCTTTGTAGACGTCGGCGTTGGTGCTGTTGCCGACTCTGATGGATCCGCCGAAGACGTACGTGAAGAGGACCACGAACATCACCGGCTGGATGATCCCGAACAGGACCACCTCCGGGATCCGGGTCATGCGGATCAAGTTCCTGCGCGCGATGACCAGGGAGTCCCCGGCCGACTGGATGATCCCGCCGCGCGGCCGGGGGGCCGTGGTCCGCGGTGCGTCGCTGGTGGCGGTCACTTCCGGGCCTCCTCGGTGGTGGTAGTGGTGTCACTGCGGGTGCTGTCACTGCCGGGGGCGTCACTCGCGTGGCCGGTGAGCGAGATGAAGACGTCGTCGAGGGTCGGCCGGCGCAGTCCGATGTCGTCGATCTCGACGCCCCGGCTGTCCAGCTCCCTGATGACCTCGGCGAGCAGCTTGGCCCCGCCGGTGACCGGGACGGTCAGCTTGCGGGTGTGTTCGGCGACCGCGACGAGCTCCTCGCCGCCCTTGCCGAAGGCGGCCAGGACCGTGCGGGTGGGCCCGATCTGGTCCTGTTCGTGTACGACGACCTCGACGCGCTCGCCGCCGGTCTGGGCCTTGAGCTGGTCGGCGGTGCCACGCGCGATGACCTGGCCGTGGTCGATGACGCAGATGTCGTGGGCGAGGTGGTCGGCCTCCTCCAGATACTGCGTGGTGAGCAGCAGGGTCGTACCGCCCGCCACCAGCTCCTGGATGATCCCCCACAGCTGCTGGCGGTTGCGCGGGTCGAGTCCGGTGGTCGGCTCGTCCATGAACATCACGGGCGGCGAGACCACGAGCGCGGCGGCGAGGTCGAGCCGGCGGCGCATGCCGCCCGAGTAGGTCTTGGTCGTACGGTCGGCGGCGTCGGTGAGGTTGAAGCGCTCCAGCAGCTCGTCCGCGCGGGCCTTCGCGGCCTTGGAACGCATCTGGTAGAGCTGCCCGACCATCCGCAGGTTCTCGCGGCCCGTCAGGTATTCGTCGACGGCCGCGAACTGCCCGGACAGGCCGATGGACCTGCGGACCTCGTTCGGATACTTCACGACGTCGATGCCCGCGACCTCGGCACGGCCGCTGTCCGGCTGGAGGAGCGTGGTGAGGACCCGTACGGCGGTGGTCTTGCCCGCGCCGTTCGGTCCGAGGAGCCCGAGGACCGTGCCTTCGGGGACGTCGAGATCGACGCCGTCCAGAGCTCGTACGTCGCCGAAAGTCTTCACCAGGCCTTCGGCGTAGATGGCGCCTGGCATGTGGGTTCTCCCGAGTGGAGTGAAATGTCGGTGCTCTGCGTACGCAGAGCCTATGGCGCCCGGGCCTCTCGGCGCCCGGAATATCACCACCGGGCCCGGACAGGATCGGGTCAGAGCCGGAACACTAACGCGATATATCGCGAGTCACAAGCGGTTCCGGCACACCTGGTGGATCCGGCACATCGGTGGAGCACGTCTCCGGAAAGGGGAGCACATCCGTGGAATGAAGTCGGGGAGTTCCCGGGAACAGCGCGGCGGTCAGCCGAGAATGGTGTATCCCGCCGCCCGCAACGCCTGCGCGACAGCCGCGCAGTGCGCGGGCCCCTTCGTCTCCAGGTGCACCTCGACGTCCGCCTCCGTCAGCCCCAGCTTCGGATCGGTCCGTACGTGACTCACGTCGAGGACGTTCGCGTCGGCCACCGACAGCACTCCGAGCATCGTCGCGAGCGCGCCCGGGCGGTCCGTCACCCGCAGCCGCAGACTCAGATAGCGCCCCGCCGCCGCCATGCCGTGCCGCAGGATCCGCTGCATCAGCAACGGGTCCACGTTGCCGCCCGACAGCACCGCGACCACCGGCCCCCGGAACGCCTCCGGAGCGCTCAGCAGCGCCGCCACCGGGCTCGCCCCGGCCGGCTCCACCACCATCTTCGCCCGCTCCAGGCACAGCAGCAGCGCGCTGGACAGCTCGTCCTCGGAGACCGTACGGATCTCGTCCACCAGCTCCTGGACCAGCGGGAACGTCAGGTCGCCGGGGCGGCCCACCTTGATGCCGTCCGCCATCGTCAGCTGCGACCCGATCGACATCGGCCGGCCCGCCCTCAGCGAGGGCGGATACGCGGCCGCGCCCTCCGCCTGGACACCGATCACCTTCACGTCGGGGCGCAGGGCCTTCACGGCGAGCGCGATGCCCGCGGCGAGCCCGCCGCCCCCGAGGCCGACCACGATCGTCCGTACCTCCGGGCACTGCTCCAGGATCTCCAGGCCGACCGTGCCCTGCCCGGCGATGATGTCCGGGTGGTCGAAGGGGTGGATGAAGACCGCGCCGGTGGCCTGGGCGTACTCCTCGGCGGCGGCCAGCGTCTCGTCCACGACCTGGCCGTGCAGCCGCACCTCGGCGCCGTACTCCCGGGTGGCCGCGACCTTCGGCAGCGGCGCGGCCAGCGGCATGAACACCGTCGAGCGCACCCCCAGCAGCGTGGAGGCCAGGGCGACACCCTGCGCGTGATTGCCCGCGCTGGCCGCGACGACCCCGGCCGCGCGCTCCTCGGGGGAGAGCCCGGCGATCCGTACGTACGCGCCCCGCAGCTTGAAGGAACCGGTCCGCTGGAGGTTCTCGCACTTGAACAGGACCGGGGCGCCCACCAATTCGGTCAGGTGCCTGCTGCCCTCGATCGGGGTTGTCCTGGCCACCCCCGCGAGCATCTTCCGCGCCCCCCGGACGTCGTCGAGGATCACGGCGCGCGCGGGGCCTGCGGTGAAGCGGGACGGACCGAAGCTCATGCGTGCCAGTCTCGCAGCTCCCCGGCGCGCGGGTGTCCGGTCCCGCCGGCCCGCGGGTGCGGGATCCCGTCCCGGAACCTGCCCCCGACGACGGGTTTCCGCAGGACAGGTACGGTCCGGGGTGTTGCCGCGTACTCTGTCCCCCACCAACCGACCACCGCACGAGAGAGCCCTAGCCATGCCCCCCATTCAGGACATGACTTCCGCTGCGTCGGCCTCCCGGGAGACGGTCACCGAACTTTCGGGCGACGCGGGCCTCCTGGATGCCCTCCAGCACCAGGTGGCCGTCTTCGCCCGCCGCGCCGAGCAGACGCGGCTCGGCGGCATCGGGCAGGTCCGCAACTCGATGGACCGCGCCGCCTATCTGCTGCTCAACCGGCTCCACCAGGAAGGCCCGATGGGCGTCAAGGCCCTGGCCGCCGGGATGGGCATCGACTCCTCGACCGTCACCCGGCAGGTCGCGCCGCTCGTCGACACCGGGCTGGTCAAACGCACCTCGCACCCGGAGGACGGCCGCGCGGTCGTGCTCCAGCTGTCGGCGCGCGGACAGGCCAGGCTCGAAGAGGTCCGCTCGTCACGGCGTGAGCTGATGGCGCAGGTCACGGAGGGGTGGGCGGCGGAGGAGCGAGAGGCCTTCGCCACGCTGCTGACCCGGTTCAACGCCGCCCTGTCCGCCCGGCAGGCGGGCCTGCCGCCCGGGGAGGGCGGCCCCGCTGTCGAACCGGACGAGACGGGGCAGCCGACCCGCTGACGAGAGGCCGGGTCAGCGCCTGACCCGGCCTCCGGCCCGACCCGGCCCTCGCGTGACCCGGCCTCCGGTCCGACCCGCCCCTTGCGTGACGCGGCCTCCGGCTCGACCCGCCCTCTTGACCGTGGGCCCCCGGCGGGCCTCATATGAGGGCGTGCGACAGCGGCAGGCGGCCATGGACCGCCGGCGAGCCCGGGAGTTCGAGACGTTTGTTGCGGGCGCGGCCGGCCGGCTTCTGCATGCGGCCACCCTGCTCACCGCAGAACCCGCCCCCACCGCCCCCCGCGCCCAGCAGCTGCTGACGGCCGCGCTGTCCCGTACGTACGCGCGCTGGGACGAGCTGCGCGGCGAGGACCCGTACGACGTGACCCGCCAGGATCTCGCGCTGCGGTACGCCCATGGGGCGTGGCGCACCCGGCGTCACACCGAGGGGGTCCTGGGGCCGCTGCGCCCGCAGGAACGGGTGGTGCTGGTGCTGAGGCTGTACGAGGGAGTGGCCGAGGAGCAGACCGCCGCGCTGGTCGGGCTGCCGCCGGAACGGGTGCGGATGATCTGCGCCCGGGCGGTGACACGGGTACGGGAAGCGGCGCGAATACGGGAAGCGGCCCAGGTACGGGAAACGGCCCAGGTACGGGAAGCGGCCCGGGTACGAGACTCGGCGCCGACACGGAAGGCGGCGGAGTGACGCGCTTCGATCGGGAGGAGACCGAGGTCAGACGGCTGCTGGACACCCCGCACCCCGTCGTCCCCGCCGATCTCGCGCCCCGGGCCCTCGCACGCGGCGGCCGCCTGCGCCACCGGCGCCGTACCGCACGCCGGCTGCTGTGGCTGACGCTGATCACCGCCGTGATCCTCTTCGCCGTCTGGGCGTCGGTCACCGAACCGTGGTCGCCCCCGCCGATGCGGACGACCCCGCCCCTGGAGGGCGGCTGACCCGGGCCGGAGCCCGGGTCGGAGCCCGGGTCGGACGCGCGCGGCGCCCCTCGCCGTGAAAGAGCCGTTCCAATGGTCACGGCCCCCCTCCGCTGTCCCTTCACCGGCCCCTTCGCCGTGGGACTCGGTGTCGCGCTCGGGACGGGTCCTGCCGGTACCGGCCGTACGGCCCGGGAGATGTCGGCCGGGGCGGTCAGCAGGAGCGCCGCCGCGGTGAGCGCGGCGCCGCAGACCGCGACGCCCCCGGCGCGGCGCCGGACCCTGCGCCGCCACACCGCGCGGTGGCCGCACCACCCACGCGCGGGTGACACGTCCGACGCGGTTCTTCCGGCGCGGGCCCCACCACGCGAACCGCCTCCCGGGCCGAAGAGCCCGGGAGGCGGTGAAAGGTCAGAAGGATCAGGCTTACCCCAGCGCCTGCTGGAGGTCCGCCAGCAGGTCGTCCGCCGACTCCAGGCCCACCGACAGCCGCACCAGGTCCGACGGCACCTCCAGGGCCGAGCCCGCCACCGACGCGTGCGTCATCCGGCCGGGGTGCTCGATCAGGGACTCGACGCCGCCCAGGGACTCGCCCAGCGTGAAGAGCTTCGCGCGGTCGCAGACCGCGACCGCCGCCTCCTCGCCGCCCTCGACCTGGAAGGAGACCATCCCGCCGAACGCCTTCATCTGCTTCGCCGCGACCTCGTGGCCCGGGTGGTCGGGCAGGCCCGGGTAGAGGACCTTGCTGACCCGGGGGTGGCTGACCAGCATGTCCGCGATCCGGGTCGCGTTCTCGCTGTGCCGGTCCATCCGGACCGCGAGCGTCTTGACGCCGCGCAGCACCAGCCACGCGTCGAACGGCCCGGCGATCGCTCCCATCGCGTTCTGGTGGTACGCCAGCTCCTCCGCCAGGTCCGCGTCGTCCACGACCAGCGCGCCGCCGACCACGTCCGAGTGCCCGCCCATGTACTTCGTGGTCGAGTGCACGACGACGTCCGCGCCCAGCGCGAGCGGCTGCTGGAGATAGGGACTGGCGAACGTGTTGTCGACGACCAGCTTCGCGCCGGCCGCGCGCGCGACGCCCGCGAGCCCGGCGATGTCGCTGATGTTGAGGAGCGGGTTCGACGGGGTCTCGACCCAGATCGCCTTCGTACGGGGGGTCAGCGCGGCCCGCACCGCCGCCGGGTCCGACGTGTCCGCGACGGACCATTCGACGCCCCAGCGCGAGACGACCTTCGCGAAGAGGCGGAACGTACCGCCGTACGCGTCGTTCGGGATGACGACATGGTCACCGGGCGACAGCAGCGTACGCAGCAGGCAGTCCTCGGCGGCCAGCCCCGACGCGAAGGCGAGCCCGCGCCGGCCGCCCTCCAGGGCCGCCAGGTTCTCCTCCAACGCGGTACGGGTCGGGTTGGCGCTGCGGCTGTACTCGTAACCGCCCCGCAGCCCGCCCACGCCGTCCTGCTTGTACGTGGACACCTGGTAGATCGGGGGGACGACCGCGCCGGTGAGGGGATCAGCGGTGTTGCCCGCGTGGATGGCGACGGTTTCGAAGTTGCGGTGCTCGCCGCTGTGCTGGTGGCTCATGAGGACCGAGCGTAGCGCCGGACGGCCGCCCCTCGCGTACGCCGCCCGGTGGACCCCGTACCGGGAACACCCCCGCCGTCCGGGACAATGGGGCCATGGAGATGCTCTGGTTCCTGTTCGCGATCGGCCTGTTGGTGATGGCCTTCAGCCCCTATCTCAGGCGGCGGCGCGGCGGTCCCCGCCTGGTCGCGCCCGGTTCGCCGGACGCCGCCGACCCGGCGGCGTACGGATTTGTCCGGCAGGAGGAGCTGGACATCCGGCTGCCCGGACCCGACGAGGAGCTCCTCCACGTGCTCGACGTCGTCCAGGCCACCCAGGACTGGCGGCCCGCCGAGCGGCTGCTCGCCGCGACGCCCAAGGAGGGCGAGACGCGCTGGCAGCGGGTGCAGGCGTTCGCCGGCGCGGCCTCGCTGGAGCTGCGGCAGCGGCCCGGCGTGGGCGGCACCTGGCTGCGGACGTGGCGGTCGGAGTCGCCCAAGGACGCGGGGGCGGCCGCCGTGTACGCGGAGTTCCTGGTCCAGCAGGCGTGGCGGACCTCCACCGTCGGCGCGGACGACTTCCGGATCATCCTGGAGGAGGCCCGTACGCTCTGCGGCGAGGCGGCCCCGCTGGCGCCCGGCGACCCCGTGCCGTACATCATCGAGCTGGCGGTGGCCCGGGGCCTCGGCTACACCCATGAGGAGTTCGACCAGGTGTGGGCGAAGGTCATCGACCGCGCGCCCGCGCACATGGGCGCGCACCTGGCGGCGCTGCGGTACTGGTCGGAGGCGTGGCACGGCTCACGCGAGGAGGCCGACCACTTCGCGACAACCGCCGCCGCGCGGGCCCCGCAGGGTTCGCTGCTGGCGGCCCTGCCGCTGTTCGCGGTGTACGAGCACCTCCCCGAGGTCAATCTGGTGCAGGGCTTCTACCGGAGCGCGGTGGTGCGGAAGGCGCTGGAGGGCGCCCTGTTCGCGGTGCACGCGGCGCGTCCCGACGACCCGATGCTGTCGCACGTACGGCACCTGCTGGTCCTCTTCCTCGTACGGTCGGAACGCTGGTCCGAGGCGATGAACCAGCTGGTGGGGGTGGACGGGCACGTCGGCGCCCTGCCCTGGACGCACACGCCCGACCCGGCGGCGGAGTACACGGTGTACCGGGCGCTGGCGGTGGCGGGGTTCGAGGCGAACGGCGGGACGACGGCGTCGCTGCCAGGGTGACGACTGAACCGGGCCCCACCTGCCGGAATGGAATGTCCCGGGCCCCCGGCACGTTGTGAAGGGCAGGACCCCACAGCCGAGGAGACCTGAAAGATGTTCGTGACACGCCGTACCCCCGTACTCCCCACCCCCGAGCAGGCCCTGCCCGGCCGTCCCGAGCCCGAGTACTCGGTGCCGGCCCGCCACACGGTCCTCGGCAATCCCTTGACCGGCCCCTACCCGGAAGGCCTGGAGGTCGCCGACTTCGGCCTGGGCTGCTTCTGGGGAGCCGAGCGCAATTTCTGGCAGACGGAGGGCGTCTGGACGACGCTCGTCGGCTACCAGGGCGGCTTCACGCCGAATCCGTCGTACGAGGAGGTCTGCTCCGGCCTCACCGGTCACACGGAGGCCGTGCGGGTCGTCTTCGACCCGAAGATCGTGTCGTACGCGGAGCTGCTGAAGCTCTTCTGGGAGTCGCACAACCCCACCCAGGGCTTCCGCCAGGGCAATGACGTGGGCAGCCAGTACCGCTCGGCGGTCTACACCCACTCCCCCGCCCAGGAGAAGGCCGCGGCCGAGTCCCGCACGTCGTACCAGCAGGTCCTGACGGACTCCGGGTACGGCGAGATCACGACGGAGATCGAGCCGTCGGAGGGCCGCCACTTCTACCCGGCGGAGGCGTACCACCAGCAGTACCTGGACAAGAACCCGTCCGGCTACTGCGGCATCGGCGGCACGGGCGTCTCGTGCCCGATCGGCGTGGCCCCGGCCACGAGCTGACCTGTAGGAGTGGGCTTCCGTGGCTACGCGCGCCTGGTACGCGACGAGCAGGTGCCACTGACTCGACGGCACACCGCACTGGGGTGTGCCGTCGGGCGTTACTGCCCGCTGGGCTTCGAGGCGACCTGGGCGTACGTGACCACGGTCGCGCTCCCCTCTCCGGACCTGCGCCAGGATCCGGCGGCGTTGGTGCGCGCGCTGGACACGCTGGAGGCGAGCCGGGCGGTACGGCTCGGTGCCCTGGAGGACTTCGCGGTACGCCGCCGTGCGGAGAAGGCGCGGGGCAGGCGCACCCCGGGGGCCGGCGAGACCGTACATCTGCGGCAACCGGGATGGCCGGGTGCAACGAGCCCCTCACGGCTGGGACTTGTGGCGGCCGTGGCGAACCGGCACACGGCGTTCCGGTCCGGTCCATACCCCGACGAGACGCTTTCGAGTGACGCCCAGGTGGGCCGGCTCGCCGACCTGCACGCCCGTCTGGACGCCTGCGCCTCGGCGTATCTCACCGGCCTCGGGCACCTGGACGGCCCGGCACGGGACGAACTGGCCCACACGACGAGCGGCATCGACGCCCTGACCCGCTCCGGCCACGCGCCCCTGAACGGGTACCTTCTGGCGTGGCTGCGCTTCGCGCGGCTGGTGGCGTACGCCTCGGACGCGGTGCGCGCCTCGGATTCCTCGTACGTCTCCGGGCTCCCGCCCGCCCCTGACCTGACCCGGTGACGGTCCGCGTCGGCCCGTTCCCGCGCGTGACCACTCACTTGGTCAGGACGTTCGCCGCCACGATCACCAGTCCGATCAGTACGTCGACCGCGCCCACCCGGCAGGCGGACCACCAGTCCCGGCCCGCCGTCCTGGCCGCCCAGAGGCCCCAGCCGAACAGGGCGGCCGTGTTGATCGTCAGGGCCGCGTCGATCGCCGCGTTCTCGCCCCACCAGCCCCAGTACGAGCCCAGCAGCACCGCTCCGGTCGGGACGGCCGCCGCGGCCAGGGGCCACTCGGTCAGCACCGAGCGGACAGTGCTCGCGGTGACGGGTTTCTCGTCGGCCGTACGGTGGGCGATCGCGTGGGCGTACCCGTGCCCGGTCGCCGAGACCAGCGCCGCCACCATGATCCACAGGGCGTCGTAGCCCGGGTCGTCCGGTCCCGTGTCGTGGTCGAGCGCGGCCGCCAGGGCGCTGGCCAGGACCGTTCCGTACACACCGCCGAACAGCAGCCGCTGGAGCGGTTCTTCGCGCCGGCCCGGAGGCTCGGGGGCGCTCGCGGGGGCACTGACGGGGTTGGACAAGGCGCCACCTCCCGGGACGAGGACGTCGTTCCACTCCGGAGATGTAACCGCACACCGGACATATCCCCCGCGAACCCGCGCCCGGCCGTCGTGGCGCCCGCTGCGGGGCGCGTTGCTGTGCCGTCGTACCGCCCGACCGGTGGTTTCCGGCCCTCCAGGCGCCAACTGCGTTATTTTGAAAGGCGTTTACCCCTCCCGAACCGCACCAAATGCTAGCGTTCACGCGCCCGTCGCCCTTCTGACAGTTCCGCTTCATCCCGTGGGCCGGGAGGGATGAGTGGATGTCCGCGCCCCCCGCAGCGCCGCTCCCGTGCGGGTGCGCGCTCACGCCTAGACAAGTGGAGACCGTATGAGCGGCTCGTCCCGTACGCCGTCCAAGCCCCACGGAGCGAGAGGCCTCAGCGGCGGTCTGGCGGCCGGGGCCCTGGTGCTGGGCACCGCCCTCGCAGGCGGCGGCCCCGCCCTCGCGGCGAGCGGGCCGGCGGCGACCACAACAGCGGCGGCGAGCACGGCTCGCTGTGCCGGGCCGAACGCGGCGGCGCTCTGCGCCCAGCCCGGCGACCTCCTGGACGTGACGCTGGACCAGCTGCGCCCCACCCAGCCGGCCATCGGCTCCGACCAGATCTACTACAAGCTCGGCCGCTACAGCAGCGCCAAGGACGAGCAGGCCGGCGACCTCAACAAGCGCTTCGACGACTGGTGCGAAACCAACGGCCAGGAAGAGGCGGCGTCCGCGCAGCCCGGCGCCCGGATCTCCGACCCGTCGAGCTTCACCTGCACGGTCGCGGTCGGCGACGAGACCCCGGACACCCTCGCCCAGATGAAGACGGTCGTGGTCGGCCCCGGCGGCGCGCTCTACCTCACCGACGGGCACCACACCCTGACGTCCTTCCTGGAGACGCCCGACGGCGGCCCGAAGACCCACATCCGGCTGCGGGTCACGGGCAACCTGAGCACGCTGCCCACCGCCGCGTTCTGGAAGACCATGCAGGACAACAAGTGGGTCTGGCTGAAGGACGAGAACAACGACCCGATCACCGTGGACCAGCTCCCCACCCGCCTCGGGCTGGCGTCCTTCCACGACGACCCGTACCGGAGCCTCGTCTACCTCACCCGCGACATCGGCTACCAGGCCCCGGCCGAGGCCGCCGAGTTCCTGGAGTTCTCCTGGGGCACCTGGCTGCGCGGGCGCCTTGACCTCGCCTCGTACGACCTCCGCGACCCCGCGTCGTACCTCTCCGCCGTCCGCGCCGCCTCCGAGGCCATGTCCGCGACCCCGGGCGACACCGAGATCACCCCCGGGCTGACCGCCGACCAGGCGGGCCGTATGGCCGAGTGGAACGACGGGAAGAAGCCCACCGGCGGGGAGTTCGCGAAGCTGGGCCTCCCGCTCTCCGACAAGAAGCCCGGCAAGCTCGCCTTCGCCCTGGACTACAGCGCCAAGGTCGCCGTCCCGCCCGCCTGCACGAAGACGCTGACCGGCGCGTACACCGGACCGCTGGTCGTCGCCTCCGGCGTCACGTGCCTCGACCGCACCCGGCTGACCGGTCCCGTCGTGGTCCGCGCGGGCGCCTCGCTGGTGTCCAGGGGCGCGGACATCACCGGGCCCGTCCAGGCGGTGGGTGCCCGTACGGTCAGCCTGTGCGGCACGCGGCTCACCGGCCCGCTCTCCGTCGTGAACACGAAGGAGCGGCTGACGCTGTCGGGCCCCGGCTGCACCGCGAACGCGCTGAACGGGCCGGTCCAGCTCGTCGGCAACCCGGTCGAGGCGCCGGCCCCGGCTCCCGTCCCGTAACCGGCCGGGCCGGCCGGACCGTCTCCGGCCGGCCCGACGCACAGCTTGACCCCCACGCACAGCTTGACCCTCGCGGGCGGCGCCGCCCTCGCGGCCCGCGCCGCCCGCGCCGCTCCAGCCGCCTAATTCGCTGGGCGCCGCCGGGCGGCGCCGCTAGCATCGGCGTCATGTTCGCCCACTACTTCTTCGTCTGATTCCGGACCCGCGCCCCAGGTCCGAAGAATCCACCCGCCATCAGGGGAAGAAGCATGCGCGAACGCGCCCAACTCACGATGAAGGACGTCTCGAAGGGGTACGGCGACCGGCCGGTCCTCGACCAGGTGTCGCTGACCGTACGGCCCGGCGAGAAGGCCGGGATCATCGGGGAGAACGGCTCCGGGAAGTCCACCCTGCTCCGGCTGCTCGCCGGGGCGGAGCGACCGGACGACGGTGGGATCACCGTCCGCTTCCCGGGCGGAATCGGTCACCTCACCCAGACCCTCCCCCAGACCATGGACCTCGCCCCGTCGCCCCTGGGCCTCTCCCGGCCCCTCGGCCGGGACCGTACCGTCCAGGACGCCGTCGACACCGCCCTCGCCGATCTGCGCGACCTGGAACGGCGGTTGCGCGCCGCCGAGGCCGCCCTCGGGTCGGCCGGACCCGCCGAACTGGCCGCGTACGGCGACCTGTTGACGGCGTACGAGGAACGCGACGGCTACCGGGCCGAGGCCCGCGTCAACACCGCCCTGTACGCGCTGGGGCTCGCCCACGTGACGCGCGACCGCGCGCTGGACTCGCTGTCCGGCGGCGAGCGGTCACGGCTGGCGCTGGCGTGTGTGCTGGCGCCCGCACCGGAGCTGCTGCTCCTGGACGAGCCCACCAACCACCTGGACCTCCGGGCCACGACCTGGCTGGAGGACCAGCTCAGGTCGCACCGGGGTACGGTCCTGGCCGTCACGCACGACCGGGTGTTCCTGGAGCGGATCGCGACCACGATCCTGGAGGTCGACCGCGACACCAGGGCCGTGACGCGGTACGGCGACGGCTGGGCCGGCTACCGCACGGCGAAGGCCGCCGCCCGGCGCCGCCGGGCCCAGGATCACGCCGAGTGGCTCGCCGAGGTGTCCCGTACGGAGGAACAGGTCGCCGCCGCAGGACAGCGGCTGGCCGTCACTGGCAAGGACCCGGGCCAGGGCTTCGGCAAGCACCGGCGCTCGCACGAGACGAAGCTGTCCGGGCAGGTGAGGGCGGCCCGGGAGCGGCTGGCGCGGCTGCGCGGAGAGCCGGTGCCCGCGCCGCCGGAACCGCTGCGGTTCACGGCGGCCCTGCGCGCGGGCCCCGACCCTGCCGTGATCGGCGAGACACTCGTCTCGCTCGAACGGGTGACGGTCGGCGACCGGCTGCGGGTGGACGCGCTGCGGATCGAGACGGGCGCGCGGCTGCTGGTGACCGGTCCGAACGGCGCGGGCAAGACCACCCTGCTGCGTGTCCTGGCCGGTGAACTGCGGCAGGACTCCGGGACGGTGCTCCGGTCGGGCCGGGTCCGCAGGGGCGGGATCGGCTACCTGCCGCAGGAGCTGCCCGCCGCCGCGTCGCCGCTGCCGCTGCTGACCGCGTTCGCGGCGGGGCGCCCGGGGCCGCCGGACGAGCACGCGGACGAGCTGCTCGGCCTCGGCCTGTTCCGCGAGGCCGATCTGCGGGTCCCGGTCGCCGCGCTCTCGATCGGCCAGCGGCGCCGGCTGGAACTGGCCCGCCTGGTGACCCGCCGCGCCGAACTGCTGATCCTGGACGAGCCGACGAACCATGTGGCGCTCAGCCTGGTGGAGGAGTTGGAGGAGGCGCTGGTGCGGTACGCGGGCGCGGTGGTGGTGGTCTCCCACGACCGCCGCTTCCGCGAGTTCTTCGAGGGCACGCACCTGGAACTGCGCGCGGGCCGCGTGGCGGAGACGGCGCGGGCGGGCGACTGACCGGGGGGCGATCTCGAAGCGGAGGCTGGTGCTGGTGCTGGTGATCGTGCTGGTGCTCGTGCTGGTGTGCCGGGGAGGGCTGGGACGGCTGGGCTTTGTGCTTGGCTGGGGTCGTGACGGCAGAGATTTCTTGGCCGGTGCCGGTGCGGGGCTGAGCGAGGCACACGTGGCGGGTGATCGGTCGGCTTGGCCGCCGTCGTGGCCGGCTTTCTGTGGTTGCCGCCAGAACCTCATGCCCTGCGGGGTGGTGTGCTGTTCGCCCCTTGGGACGGGGAACCGAGCACGTGCTGGACGTACCCGTCCGGTCTGTACGCGCGGCAAGTGCGCGTGTCAGACGTCAGGGGCCGGATGCCACTTCGCGGCCACACCCTAGGGTGAGAGCCGTGCGCATGAGCGAGGAGACGGCGGAAGAGGATCCGACGGCCGGGGCGGGGGAGGGACCGACTCCCGCGACCGGGAGGGGGGCGGGGCCCCGGCCCGGGACGGGAGCGGGATCCCGGTCCGGTGTAGGGGCCGGGTCCCGATCCGGCGCGGGAGCGGGATCCCGGTCCGGTGTAGGGGCGGGGTCCCGGTCCGGTGTAGGGGCGGATTCCCGGTCCGGCCCGGGGGCCGGGGCGAAGGCAACGTCTCGAACCGAGCCCGCAGCCCGGCCCGAGCCGAGGGGTCGGCCCGAGGCCGCACGCCGGACCGACAAGACGGGCCGCACCGAGCCCGGGTCCAGGACCCGGACAGGAGCCGCACCCCAGGCCGAGGACGCGAGCCGGGCCGCGCTCCGGGCCGAGGTCGCCGGGTCGGGCTCGCTGGCGGTCGGGGGTGCGGCGGGGGCCCTGCCCGGCCCCTGGCCGGGTGGCCGCCCGGCCGACGGCGACCTCCCCGGCGGCCGGGCCGCCGACGCGCGGGGTCTCGCGGGCCCGTGGCGCGTGCCGCTCCTCGTCACCGGGGTCGCTGTCCCCTTTTACGTACTCTGGGCCGTCGTCCTCGCCACCGGCGGTGGTGATCTCGCCGCCCAGCTCTCCTGGGCCGGGTTCATGGCCCGGCATCCCGGATCCGCGTATAACCTCTCCTGGTACGGCGGTACGCACACCGCCAACTACAGCGTCCTCGCTCCCCCGCTCATGGCGCTCCTCGGCGTCAGGACGACGTCCGTGCTGGCGGGGCTCGCCGGGACGTGGGCCATGGCGGCCCTGTTCGTACGGGCCAAGGTGCCCCACGCCCTGTGGCCCGCGCTGCTGGGCGCACTCGTGCTCTGGTGCAACGTGGCCTCCGGACGGACCACGTTCGCGTTGGGCGCGGCCGTCGGGCTGCTGGGTCTGCTCGTCATCCTCCGGCCGGAACGGGCGGCGGCGCGGCGGTCGGTCGCCCTTGCCGCCGCCCTGTCCGCCCTCACCGCGCTCGCCAGCCCCGTCGCCGCGCTGTTCCTCGTCGTGGCCGGCGCCGCGTACCTGTTCGACCGGCGGTGGGGGAAGGCGGCCGCGCTGATCGCCCCGCCCTTCCTGACGGTCGGCGTGGTCACGCTGCTCTTCCCGTTCCACGGCGAACAGCCCATGGCGACGGAAAAGTTGTACATGCCGCTCACCGCCTGCGCCGCCGTGTGGCTCGCCGCGCCGCGCGACCCGCGCGGCTGGCGCACGGTGCGGTACGGCGCCGCCGTCTACGCCGCCGGCGTTGTCCTGACCTATTCGGTCGCCTCGCCGATCGGCACGAACGTCGAACGGCTGATAGGGATCGGGGGACCGCCGGTGCTGCTCGCGGCGCTGCTGACCCGCGGCCTCGAACCGTCCCGGCTGAGGGACCTCGTACGCGGAAGCCGCCTGCGGGCCCCCCGCCGCGCCCTCCCCCACCTCGTGCTCACCGCGGCCGTGGTCCTGAACACCGGCTGGGTGATCGACAAGACCGACGACGACCTCGGGGTCTCCAACTCCGTGCCGTCCTGGGCCGCCCACCCCGAGGGCGTGATCGCCGCGCTCGACCGGCTGGGCGCGGACCGCACCCGCGTCGAGGTCGTCCCGGCCCGCAACCACCGCGAGGCGGACGTCCTCGCCCCGTACGTCACCATGGCCCGGGGCTGGAACCGCCAGCTCGACGTGGAGCGCGGCCGGCTCTTCTACGACGGCACCTTCTCCCCCGCCACGTACCGCGCCTGGCTGGACCGCTGGGCGGTGGGTCTTGTCGTCCTGCCGGCCGCGCGGCCCGACAGCCCCGCCGCCGCCGAGGCCGCGCTCGTGCGGAACCCGCCGGACTGGCTGGAGCCGGTGTGGCAGGACAGCGGATGGGCGGTCTACCGGGTACGGAACGCCGTGCCGCTGGTGTCCGCCCCCGCGACCGTCGTGCGGAGCGGTGACGCGGATCTGGTGGTACGGATGCCGGCGGCGGGCTCGGTGACGGTACGGATCGCGTACTCGCCCTGGCTCAGGGCGCCGGGCGCGTGTGTCGAGCGGACGGGCGACTGGACCCGGCTGACGGTCCCGGGGGGCGGTGAGTACCGGCTGGGGTCGGCGTACCGGCTGCCCCGGTCGAACGGCTGCGGCTGACCGCCGTACCGCTCCTACAGCTTGGCCTCGAAGAGGCCGACCGGCCGCTCCCGGCGGTAGCCGAGTCCTTCGTTCACGGCGATCATCGACGTGTTGCTGTCGGCGACCGTCGTGCTGATCTCCCTTATGCCCGGGTGCAGTTCGTGCAGCGTCCCGAGGAGATGGCGCTTGACCGCGCGGCCGAGGCCCCGGCCGCGGTGGGACGGTACGACCACCGTGTCGTACTGGACGGCGCGGGTGCCCGCCGGGTCGCGCAGGACCAGTTCCGTATAACCGACCACGGCGTCGCCCGCCGTCGTGTCGAGCACGGCCGAGGTGAGGATCGCCCCGCCCCGGTCCTCGATGAGCCGGGCCGCGGCCCGCACTCTCCGCGTGTCCCAGCCCGACACCCGCTCCTCCAGGGCCCCGCCCGGCGTGTCCTCCATCGCGTCGTGGGCGCGGGTGAAACCTTCCGCCAGGTCGTCGGGGACCACCCCCGACCAGTCGGCGAAGCGCAGCCCGGCCGGGAGCGCCGGCTCCGGGACCTCGTCGAGGGTCTGCCGGACCCGCATCACGTACCAGCCGAGCGGGAGCACGTTCGCGAAGCCGAGGCTGTCCACGAACGCCTCCCCCGCACCGCCCAGTTCGAGCACGGTCGAGACCGACGTCCGCCCGGCGGCGGCGAGTTCGTCCCGTATCGCGGTCCAGAGCGCGGCACCGACACCACCCCGTCGGGCGTCGGGCCGCACCACCAGGACGTCGAGGAAGGCGGTGTGGAGGTGCGGCTCCTCGGTGAAGAGGAGAAGGGAGGCGACCCCGTCGTACGAGCCGTCGTCCGCCGTCGACACGACATGCACGTTCCGTCCGCTCACCGGGGACAGCCGCAGCTTCCCCGCCGTCTCGGACCGGCTGGGCTCGGGGACGGACGCCGGGAGATCGAGGACGTGGGCGGCGGTGATCACCGCGTGCCAGGCGTCCGTCTCGGCGTCCGTGGGCGGGCTTCCCAGAGTGATCAGCATGAACCGAACCTACGCGTACGGGGGTGGCGACGCCCGCGAGTTGGCGGGACATCCGGGCAGGGGCGCCGCCCCAGGGCCTGTCGCCCTGGACCTCAGGCGGCGGTCGCGTTCTCGGTCACCGTGACCTTCCCCTTGCGGATGGTGGCGAGCCGGGGAGCACGGCGGGCGATGGAACTGTCGTGCGTGACCATGATGAAGGTCAGCCCGTGCTCTTTCCAGAGGCCCTCCAGCAGTTCCATGATCTCGTCACGCATCGACTCGTCCAGATTTCCCGTGGGTTCATCCGCGAGCAGCACCTTCGGGCGTTTCACCAGGGCGCGCGCGATGGCGACCCGCTGCTGCTGACCTCCGGACAGCTCACCGGGTACGTGCGTGAGTCGCTCGCCGAGCCCGACGGACTCCAGCGCCTCGGCGGCCTGTTGGCGCCGGGCGGCCCCTTTGAGGCCGAGCGGGACGAGCGCCGTCTCGACGTTCTCCTGCGCGGTGAGGGTGGGGATGAGGTTGAAGCTCTGGAAGACGAAGCCGATGGACTCGGCGCGCACCTTGGTGAGCCGGGCCTCCGACAGGCTGGCCAGGTCGACCCCGTCGAGCTCGACGGAGCCCGAGGTCGGCCGGTCGAGCGCGCCGAGCATCTGGAGCAGCGTGGACTTGCCGCCGCCGGTGGGGCCCTGGATGACCAGCCGGCCGCCGTCCTCGATGGTCAGATCGACGCCGGCGAGCGCGTGGACGGGCTTCTTTCCCCGGTGGTAGACCTTGGTGACGCCTTTGAGCTGGTACATCGTGCAACTCCTGCGGTACGAGGGAGAAACGAGGGTGGGGCGGGGTGGGGTGGGACGGGGGCCGGGGGTACGGAGCCGGGGAACGGGCGGGGAGCCGGGCCAGGGCGAAGAGCCCGGCTGCGGACGGAGGTCCGGCCACGGACTTCCCGAGGACGGCCTACTCGACCCGCCGCAGGGCGTCCGCCGGGCGCAGCCGCGAGGCGCGCCAGCCGCCGAAGCCGCCGGCGATCAGACCGCCGCCGACCGCGAGCGCCACGGCGATCCCGATGGTGGCGAGGGACACGGGCGCGGTGAGCGCGACGTCGAGGGCCTTGGACGCGGTCTGCCGCGCCGGGCCACCGCCACCACCACCGCCGAAGCCGCCACCGCCGGGTCCTGACGAGGCGGCGGAGCCGATCTGTGCCTTGAGGGTCGGGCTGATGGCCGTCACCAGGTAGGCGCCACCGACGCCGATGGCGATCCCGAGCACTCCGCCGAGCAGCCCGTTGACCAGGGCCTCACCTATCACCTGGCGGGTGACGCGGCCGGACTTCCAGCCGAGCGCCTTGAGGGTGCCGAACTCCCGTACCCGGCGGCTGACCGCCGAGGAGGTGAGCAGTCCGGCGACGAGGAAGGCGGCGATCAGTACCGCGATCGACAGCCACTTGCCGACGCTCGTGGCGAGGTCGGAGGCGGTGGAGAGGGAGCCGGAGACGGTGTCCGCGAGGTCGGCGGAGGTGGTGACGGTCGTGCCCGAGATGTTCTTCTGGATGGTGGACTTGACCGCGTCGATCTGCTGCGAGTCGGACGCCTGCACATAGACCGTGGTGATCTTGTCCTTGGAGTCGGACAGGGTCTGGGCCTGCTTCAGCGGGAGATAGGCGTTGGCGGCGGCGTCACCGCTGTCCGCCGTGGCCACCCCGATGATGCTGTACTTGGTGCCGTGGACGGTGAGGGTCTTGCCGACCGAGAGGTTGTTCTTCTTGGCGTACGCGCTGTCGACGACCGCGACCTTCGCGTTGGTCTCCGTCGCCTTGAACGTACGGCCTGAGGTGATCTTCGACGAGGTCAGCGGGCCGAGCGCGGGCTCCGTGACGTCGGCGCCGTACAGCGTGAACGAGTCGACGTCGAAGTTGGCGCCGCCCCCGGCGACCTGACCGCCGGTGCCGCCCCCGCCGCCACCGCCGCCACGGGGAGCGCCGCTCGCGTCGGGCTTGAACTCGCCGCGGGTGAACTCACCGTTGATCTTCAGCACGGTCAGGCTCAGTCCGCCGACCGCGCCGGACACACCGCTCTGGTCGGCGACCTTGGTCACCGTGGAGGACGCCAGCGTCTGGAAGCCCTGGACGACCACGCGGTCGCTGCTCTGCGACTCGCCGTCCTCACCCTTCGCGTCGAACTGGAACCGCGGGCGCGCCGTGCCGCCTTCGGCCGCCGCGGGCGCCGCCTTGGTGACGGTCATGTCCGTGCCGAGACCGTAGAGCGATTGAAGAACCTTGTCCTGGGCATTACTCATACCGGCGGACACGGAATTGACGATGATCACGAGCGCGATGCCGAGCGCGAGCCCGGAGGCGACGACAAGCGCCGCCTTTCTGCGGCGGCGCAGTTCGCGCCGGAGGTATGTGAAGAACATGGGCGTGAAGTTAGGCGCCCGGCGTGATGGTCAGTTGAGGTCCGGCTGAGAACGCCATGAGAACGCCGACGGCGGCCGAACCCTCGCGGGGTCCGGCCGCCGTCGGCGTCGGCAGCTGACGGAGGATCAGGCGGCGGAGCCGGCCTGCCAGTCGGCCCAGTTCAGGTTCCAGCCGTTGAGACCGTTGTCGGCCTTGATGGTCTTGTCCGGCGAGTTCTTCACGATGACGACGTCACCGACCAGCGAGTGGTTGTAGAACCACGCGGCGGGCTGGTTGGCGTCGCCCGCGCCCTTGACGTCCTGGAGGCCGACACAGCCGTGGCTGGTGTTGACGTTGCCGAAGACGGAGGGGGCGCCCCAGTAGTTGCCGTGGATGAAGGTCCCGGAGGTCGACAGCCGCATGGCGTGCGGCACGTCGGGGATGTCGTACTCACCCTTGCCGTCGTCGTCGGTGAAACCGACCGTCGCACCGTTCATCCGGGTCTCCTTGAACTTCTCGGAGATCACCATCTGACCGTTGTACGTGGGGTTCTCGGGCGAGCCCGACGAGATCGGGATCGTCTTGATCGTCTTGCCGTCCTGCGTGACGGTCATGGTCTTCGCCTTGGCGTCGACCGTGCTGACCTGGTTGCGGCCGATGGTGAAGGTGACCGTCTTCTGCTGCACGCCGAAGAGGCCCTTCGAGCCCTCGACCCCGTCCAGGTTCAGCTTGAGGGTGACCGTCGAGCCGCCCTTCCAGTACTGGTCGGGGCGGAAGTCGAGGCGCTGCTGGCTGAACCAGTGGCCGACGACCTGCTGGCCGCTGCTGGACGTGACGGTGATCCCGTCCTGCACGGCCTTCTGGTCGGTGATCGCCTTGTCGAAGTTGATCGAGACCGGCATGCCGACACCGACGGTGGAGCCGTCCTCGGGCGTGAAGTTCCCGATGAAGCTGTTGGCGGGCGAGACGGTGGTGAACGAGGAGTTCTCGAAGGCCTTGCGGCCCTTGCCGTCCTTCGCCGTCGCGGCGATCTTGTACGTCGTGGAGCGCTCCAGCTGCGCGTCCGGCTTCCAGCTGAGGCCGTCGGCGGCCAGCGTGCCCTTGACGGCCGTGCCGTCGGCGGTGGTCATGGTCACCTGCGTGAGGGTGCCCTTGCTGACCGTGACCTTGGCGTCGTCGTTGATACCGGCGTTCGACGCCCCGTCCCGGGGTGCGATGACTATCTTGGCCTCGGACGTCGCCTTGGCGGCCGCCTCGTCCACCTGGGCCTGCGACGACGACTTCGTGCTGTCGGCGCCGCTCGCGGTCTTGCCGCCGTCGTCGCTACAGGCCGAAAGGACCAGTACGCCACCGAGCAGTGCGGACGCGGCCATGAGGCCCCTGCGCCGCTTGCTGTCCGTCATCACACGTATCTCCATCATCGCCGATTACCCTGCCGATAACCCTTAAGAACACCTGTACCGGTTCGTCCGGTTCCACTTCGGCCGGCGATGTGGTGAATACCACTTGCCGCTCGCGCACGGCCGTAAGCCCCGGCCCGCCACTGCAAAGGACCGGGGCTTACCAGAGTGACACGACTCAGCGCGGGCCCTGACCGTTGCGGTGGTCGAAGCGCGCTCCCCGGCCACCCGGCGCGCCGTCCGCGCCGCCGTCACCCAGCACGCCCCAGGGGCCGTCGCCGCCCTCGTCGTCGTCCTCGTCGTCGTCGCCGTCCTCCCCCTCGTCCTCGTCGCCCTCCGCCTCGTCGTCCTCGTCGAGCGCCCACTCCACCGCGTCGGGGTCGTAGTCGATCTCCTCGCTGGTCCACGACGCCTGCGCGAGCTCCACCCCCGGCACGTCCCTGACCAGGTCGTACGGCTCCACGAGGTACGCGAGGGCCTCCGCCGGGTCCTCCCGTACCGTCGCCTCGGCGTGCGCGCGCTCGTCCTCGCGCATGCCGTCGTCGGCGACGATCCGGCCCAGCGCCGCCGCGCTCAGCGGCTCGGGCCCCTCGATCTCCAGTACCAATTCGACCCGTAGCCGCACAAAGCGTGATGTCTCAGAAGTGGTCATACGACGGAGCGTAGGGCTCCTGGCCTCCACGACTTTCCCGCGACCCGCTGCTTTCACTAGCATCAGCCCACCCAGCCAATTCGGCGTTGTCACAAGGGGGATCGATCACGTGTCCGTCGCACGCCGTCCGCTGCTGACCGCTACCGCCGCCGGAACCCTGCTCTGCGCTCTGTGGTTCGTCCCGTCCGCGAAAGCCGCGGAAGAGCACTCCGGCCCGGATCAACAGCCGGTCGCAGCCGGTCAGAGCTTCACCTCAGCCGGTCTGAACACCACCTCCGAGGACCCGAACACCTCACAACCCCTGGCCCTCGCCGACACGGGCAGCGTGAACACCACGCCGTACCTGATCGGCGGGACCGCCTTCCTCGGCATCGGCGCGGGCTTCGTCGCGTACTCGGCGCGAAGAAGCGCCGGCCTGATCTGACGTACGTGAGGGGCCGCCCGATGCACCGGGCGGCCCCTCGCGCTTTCCCCGTCAGGCAAGCGGTCCCGTGACCGACTCGACGGCGGCGATCAGACTGCCGTCCCGTACGAACGCGTCCGCGCCCGCGAGGTCGGGGGCGAGGAAACGGTCGGGGCCGGGACCCTCGACCCCGGCGGCGCGCAGCGCCTCGATCGCGGCCCGCGAGGCGGGCGCGGGTGTGAGGCCGGCGCGCAGCTCGATGGCGCGGGTCGCCGCGTACAGCTCCACGGCGATGATCCGGGTGAGGTTGTCCACGGCCGTACGGAGCTTGCGCGCCGCCGACCAGCCCATCGAGACGTGATCCTCCTGCATCGCGGAGGACGGGATCGAGTCGACGGACGCGGGGACGGCCAGCCGCTTCATGTCGCTCACCAGCGCGGCCTGGGTGTACTGGGCGATCATCAGGCCCGAGTCGACCCCGGCGTCGTCGGCCAGGAAGGGCGGCAGGCCGTGCGAGCGGTTCTTGTCGAGCAGCCGGTCGGTACGGCGCTCGGCGATCGACCCGAGGTCGGCGGCGGCGATGGCCAGAAAGTCCAGTACGTACGCGACGGGCGCGCCGTGGAAGTTGCCGTTGGACTCCACGCGGCCGTCGCGCAGGACGACGGGGTTGTCCACGGCGGCGGCCAGCTCGCGGCCGGCCACGATCCTGGCGTACGCGAGCGTGTCCCGGCCGGCGCCGGCGACCTGGGGGGCGCAGCGCACCGAGTACGCGTCCTGGACCCGCGGGGCCGCGTCCTCCTGGAAGTGGCCGGTGAGACCGGACCCGGCGAGCACCCGCAGCATGTTGTCGGCGCTGGCGGCCTGGCCCGGATGTGGCCGGATCGCGTGCAGCTCGGGCGCGAGGACCTTGGCGGTGCCGAGGAGGGCCTCCAGGGTGAGCGCGGCGGTGATGTCGGCGGAGGTGTAGAGCCGGTCCAGGTCGGCGAGGGCCATGACCAGCATGCCCAGCATGCCGTCCGTGCCGTTGAGCAGGGCGAGGCCCTCCTTCTCGCGCAGCTCGACGGGCGCGATGCCGTGCTGCGCGAGCAGCTCTCCGGCGGGGCGCACGATCCCGTCGGGTCCTTCCGCGTCGCCCTCGCCCATGAGGGTCAGCGCGCAGTGCGAGAGCGGCGCGAGGTCGCCGGAGCAGCCGAGGGAGCCGAACTCGTGCACGACGGGCGTGATCCCGGCGTTCAGCACGTCCGCCATGGTCTGCGCGACCTCGGGGCGTACGCCGGTGTGACCGGAGGCGAGGGTCTTGAGCCGCAGGAACATCAGCGCGCGGACGACGTCCCGCTCGACGTGGGGGCCCATGCCGGCGGCGTGGCTGCGCACGATGTTGCGCTGGAGCTGGGCGCGGAGGTCGGGCCCGATGTGCCGGCTGGCGAGCGCGCCGAACCCGGTCGAGACGCCGTAGACGGGCTCGGGCTTGGCCGCGAGCGCGTCTACGATGCGGCGGGCGTCGGCGATCGCGCTCTGCGCGTTTTCGCTGAGCGCGACCTTGGCGTGGTTTCGGGCTACGGCGATGACGTCTTCGGGGGTGGTGCCGGTGGTGCCCAGGATGACGGTGTGCATATCCATATTCAGGAGCGTACGGATTGAATCCGAACGTGTCACTAGGCGGGTCGTTGGGTGGCCTCGCGGCCGGCTTGCGTCCTCAATCGCCGGACGGGCGGTCTGGGGCCGGGGGCCGCGCGTTCTCAGTGACCGCGTTGCGGTCCGTGTTGTCCTCAATCGCCGGACGGGCGGTCTGGGGCCGGGGGCCGCGCGTTCTCAGTGATCGCGTTGCGGTCCGTGTTGTCCTCAATCGCCGGACGGGCTTGATTTTGCCCGCTGCGGGCCGGTTTTTGTCCGCGGGCCGGTTGCCGGGGGCCGGTCAGGGGCCGTGTCCTGCACTGCATGTTTTACGTCGCGTTCAGCAACTCCGAATCGCGTAACGGTCGCCATGCGACACAAAACACGCTTTACGTTCCGGACACGACCCCTGCCCGTCCCCCTTCCAGGCCCGCGCTACTACCCGGCCCGCTCCGGGGCGGGGGGGCGTTCACTGTCCCGTCCGGCGTGAGGGGGGTGGGGTCGGAAGAGGTGCGTGTGTCCGGACGTAAAGCGTGTTTTGTGTCGCATGGCGATCGTTGATCAAAGCAAGTGGCTGAACGCGACGTAAAACATGCAGTCCGGACATACGTACCTCCGGAGGCCCCGCCCCCCGCCACCACGACAAACCAAGCCCGTCCGGCGATTGAGGACAATCAGTAAGCCGCGCCAAACGCACCGGGCAGAGGCAAAAGACAAGGACAACGGGTCAACGCGCATCGCGGAAACGACGGCGGTCCCCCGACCGCGGCGGCGTGTCCGCGAGGCGCAACACCGCGTCGTCCCGCCCCGCCACCACCGGCCCAACCGCACGCGCAGCCTTCGCGCGATATTGCGCCGCGTCCGCCAGACGGAACAGGCGCCGCGCGGAACGGACCTCCCCGATCTCGTCCCCCGTGGACGCGACCCCGCACGCCACCCCCTCGCCCAGCTCCAGCTCCGCCGCCCGCACGCACAGCTCGTCCGCGACGGCGATCACCTCGTCGGCCGACGGCCCCACCGTCAAAAGACAGAACTCGTCCCCGCCCAGCCGCGCGGCCACCGCGCCCGGCAGCTTCGCCGCGCACAGGGACAGGACCGAGGCGAACCGCTCCAGCAACCGGTCGCCGACCGCGTGTCCGTGCGTGTCGTTGACCGCCTTCAGGCCGTTCAGGTCGCAGACGACCAGGCTCGTGACGGAGCCGTCCGCCCGGTACCGCCCCACCGCCTCGTCGAGCCGCATGTCGACCGCCCGCCGGTTCGCGAGGCCCGTCAGGGGGTCCGTGAAGGCGAGGCGGCGGACCTCTTCGAGCCGCTCCGTCTGGGCGATCCCCGACGCGACGACCGACGCGATGACGGTCGCGAAGTCCGCGTCGTCCCGGCCGAAGAGCGGGGAGCCCTTGGGCCGGGCCACGTACAGCTCACCCCACGCCCGCCCGTGCAGGATGATCGGCGCGACCACACAGCACCCCCGCCCCCGCCGCCGCAGCGCGGCCACCCGCTGGTGGCTGTAGCCGGGCGAGCCGGCCGCCGCGCCCTCTGCGGTCTCGACCCAGGCGTTCGGGCCGCCGCCCCCCGCCCACCGCTCGTGCAGGAACTCCGCGATCTCCGGGAACTGGTGGACGGGATACGCCTCGGCCTCGGGGAACTCCTCCTCCCCCGCCACCCGCTCCCCCGCGTTGACGAGCACCTTGAGCCGCCCGAGGTCCCGTTCCCACACGGACAGCGCGGCGAAGCTCCCGCCGAGCGCCTCGCGCGCCCCCTGCGCGGCGGCCCGCCAGGAATCGCGTGGCGCCTGGGCCGACGCCATGGCCTGCGCCAGCGACACCACGGCTCGCAGTCGCCCATCCACTCCCATCACCACAGCTTAGGGCGCTTTGGGATGATTTGATCACTTGGAGCGAGGGGTGCTCACTCTGCGTTCACCCGCTCACCCGCTCACTCACCGGGCCACCGCGGCGCCCGCTTCTCGTTGAACGCCGCGACCCCCTCCGCCCGGTCGCCGGAGAACGCGACCGACCGCCACGCCGCGTCCTCGACCTCCAGGCCGGCCCGCAGGTCAAGGCCCTGCCC
This sequence comes from Streptomyces sp. NPDC087420, assembly GCF_044744165.1. Taxonomy (NCBI): domain Bacteria; kingdom Bacillati; phylum Actinomycetota; class Actinomycetes; order Kitasatosporales; family Streptomycetaceae; genus Streptomyces; species Streptomyces sp. NPDC087420. The sequence goes on along the minus strand of NZ_JBIUXU010000016.1, from coordinate 16,516 downwards.
GAGCCGCAGCGCCCGCTTGGCGGCGCGCAGGCCGACGGGCGAGTTCGCGGCGATACGGTCCGCGAGGGCGAGCGCCTCGTCCCGGTCGTCGCCCTCGTCGACGAGCTGGTCGACGAGACCGAGATCACGCGCCTCCGCCGCCTCAAGACGCCGGGCCGTGAAGATCAGCTCCGCCGCGCGGGCCGCCCCGACCCGGCGCGGCAGCAGCTGCGTACCGCCCCCGCCGGGAATGACGCCGACCGAGACCTCGGGCAGCCCGACGACAGCCGTACGGTCCGCGACAATCAGGTCGCAGGCGAGCGCCAGCTCGAAGCCGCCGCCCAGGGCGAAGCCGTGCACGGCGGCGATCGTGGGCATGGGCAGCTCCAGGACGCCGGTGTACGCGGCACGCGCGGTCGGCCGCTGCCGTACCAGGTCGGCGTCGGTGAAGGAGTTGCGCTCCTTGAGGTCCGCGCCGACGCAGAACGCGCGCGCGTGGGTGGACGTGAGGACCGTGACCCGTACGTCCCGGTCCGCGCCCAGCGCCGTACACGCGGCGGCGAGGGAACGGGCCATCTCCGTGGACACGGCGTTCATGGCCTTCGGCCGGTCGAGGACCAGCTCGGCGACGTACCCGGACCTCCGTACGACAACAAACTCCCCGTACCTCTGCTCGGACCCAGCCATGGAACACCCTCCCGGTTAACGACGGTTCACCGAGATCATAAAGGCCCGGCTTTTGATGGCGGAAAGTTCCGTACAACTCTTTTCTTGATCGGCTGGTCTGGATTGATGAGCACACAGAAAGTACTCGTGGAGTTACAGGGGGAAAATTCATGCGTAAATCTCGTCGTGCGGCAATGGCAGCGGCCCTGACCGCGCTCGCCCTCGCAGGAACGACCGTCGCCCTCACCCAGCCCGCCAGCGCCGCACCGGCCGCCGCCGGGCCCCAGGCCGCGTACAACGGGGTCTGCGGCGCCGGCTACAACGTCGTGAACTGGGCGGACATCGCCAAGCAGGGCACGGTGTACCTGACGTACAACGCCAAGACCGGAAAGAACTGTGCGGTGACGATCCGCAAGACCAGCGGTTCGCCGGTATACGTCTTCACCTCTGTGTCCGTACCGGACACATACGATTCCGCGTCCGACGCCGGCGACTACCGTTCGTACGCCGGACCCGTCTACGTCTACGGAAAGGGCTACTGCGTCGACTGGGCCGGTGGCATCACCAACCAGGGGACGTGGACCTACGGCTCGAACTGCGGCGCGCGGGTGGCCACCCGGGTGACGAAGACCGACGGGAAGGCCGTGCGGTCGACGGTCGCGGAGCCGAGCGCGGCGGTCGCGGGCGGTACGCGCTGACGCGTGGGGGCGCCGCCCACTGACTCACCGGGGCGGCATCCGCTGACACACCGGCCGGTCCTCGCGTGCACCGGGGGCCGGCTCGGGTCGTGCGGCGGGCTCGGCTCAGGTCGTGCGGCGGGCCAGGAGCCAGGGCTCGACCACGCCGAGACCTCGGACGGGCCGCTGCCACATCGGCCGGAGCCCGAAGCGGTACGAGGGGGTCTCGCGCCCCTCCTTCTCCGCCTCGGCGGCCGCTTCAGCGGCCCCGGCCTCGGAGGCGGGGGCCTCGCCCGTACGGATCAGGTCCTCCGCGAAGGCGCCGTCGACCAGGACCGTGTCCTTGGGAGCTATCGAGGTGAGCCGGCTCGCGAGGTTCACCGTCGTACCGAAGACATCACCCATGCGGGTGGTGACCGTGCCGAACGCGATCCCGACGCGCAGCGCCGGCATCGTCTCGTCATGGGTCATCGTCTCGATGAGGCGCAGCGCGATCTCGGCGGCGGTGCCGGCGTCGTCCGCCGCGAACAGCACTTCGTCGCCGAGCGTCTTGATCAGCCGGCCGCCGTGCGCGGCGACCAGGTCGGCGGAGGTCGTCTCGAACGCCTCCACCAGCTCGCCCAGCTCCTCCTCCTCCAGCCGACGCGTCAGCCGGGTGAACCCGACGAGGTCGGCGAACCCGACGGCGAGGCGCCGGTCGACCATCTCGTCGTCGTCGGCGGCCTGCACGACGCGCCCGGTGGCGGCGGCGAGCTGGCGGCGCCACACGTAGACGAGGAACTCCTCCAGCTCGGGAAGGAGCAGCTCCACCAGGGGGTACGTGACTTCGGTCCGCGTCATCCCCGGCTCGGGCGGCTCGGTGAGGCCCTCCAGGAACGAGTCGATCTGCCACTCCGCGAGGCGGGCGGTGGTCTGTCCGGTGGACCGCGCGACCTGGATCGCCATGGGCTCGCTGAGCAGCCCCGCCTCCACGAGCCCGGCGAGACGCCGCAGCGCGAGGACGTCGGCCTCGGTGAGGGCCTTGGCCTGCCCGATGTCGGCGAAGCCCATGGCACGCCAGAAGCGGGAGGCGAGGTCCATGGAGACGCCGGCGGTCCTGGCGGCCTGGAAGGGGGTGTAGCGGCGTTCCGCCCCGAGGATGAGCTGCTCAAGCCGGATGGCGAGCGGGTCGTCGGTCGGTTCGGCCGTGTGGTCCACGATGTGGTGGGGCGTGGAGTGGGGCGAGGGGGCGGGGTCGGGCTGCGCGTCTGCTCCGCCCGCGTCGTCGACGGTCACCAGCCGCCTCCTGCCCGTTCCCTGCGCACAGTCCTGCCGATCTGTCGTGGATCGGGCTCAACGATACGACAGGTGTGCGCTGGCTCACGTGCACGGGGCCCTCGGGCGTGGTCCCGCCCCGCACTCGACGCGCCTGGGGGCGCCCCCTTTTTGTCCTCAATCGCCGGACGGGCTTGATTTTGCCCGCTGCGGGGCGGGGGGAGTCGTTCACTTCCCGTCCGGCGTGAGGGGGGCGGGGTCGGAGGAGGTGCGTGTGTCCGGACGTAGAGCGTGTTTTGTGTCGCATGGCGAACGTTAAGGAAACGAGTCGTTGCACGCGACGTAAAACATGCAGTCCGGACATACGTACCTCCGGAGGCCCCGCCCCCCGCCACCACGACAAACCAAGCCCGTCCGGCGATTGAGGACACCTGGCCGGCCGCCGGGCCGGGCCCGCCAGGCCGGGCCCGCCAGGCCCAGGTCAACGCAAATGCACCACGTCACCCGCGCCCACCGGACACCGCACGCCCTCCCCCGTCGCCAGAACAAGGCGTCCGTCCCCGTCGATCGCCACCGCCTCGCCCACAAGCTCCCGCGAACCCGGCAGCACCGCCCGCACCGTACGCCCCAGCGTCGCGCAGGCCGCCGCGTACGCCTCCTGGAGGCCCGACGACGCCGGGTCGCCGTCCGCCTCGCGCCAGTCGCCGTACCACTGCTCCAGCGACCGGAGGACGGACCGCAGCAGCGTGTCCCGGTCCAGGGACACCGCTTCCGCCAGCGCCAGCGACCCCGCGGTCGGGACCGGGAGTTCCGTCGCGCGCAGTGACACGTTCAGGCCGATGCCCACGATCACCGCCTCGCCCCCCGAACGCTCCGCCAGGATCCCGCCCGCCTTGCGCTCCTCGCCGTCCACCGTCACCAGCAGGTCGTTCGGCCACTTGAGGGCCGTGTCGACGCCCGCCGACCGCGCCACCGCCGTCGCCACGGCCACGCCGGTGAGCAGCGGCAGCCACCCCCACCGATGGACGGGCACGTTGTCGCCCGGCGTGAGGAGCACCGAGAAGAAGAGACCCGAGCGCGCCGGCGCCGACCACCGCCGGTCCATCCGCCCCCGCCCCGCCGTCTGCTCCTCGGCGACGAGGACGGCGCCTTCGGCGCGCGAGGACGCCCCGTCCGCGAGGTCCGAGTTGGTCGAGCCTGTCGTCGTGACGACGTCCAAGGACGTCCACAGGCCACCCGGCCGGATGAGCCCGCGCCGCAGCGCCCGTGCGTTCAGCGGCGGGCGCTCCAGGTCGGACCAGCGGCTGTGTGGGGTATCGGGATCGGTCATGCGAGCCACCCTAGATGTGGCAAACACCGCACTGCCGAACCGTATCCGCGCCGATACGCTACGGATCAGTAGCCAGATCAGTTGCCAGACGGATCAGTAGCCAGGCAGACAGCGCAGACAGCAAGGCGGAAAGACACCGCACCCGCAACCCGCAGGGAGCCGCATCCCGATGTCCGAGCCCGAAACCGCCCACACCACCGCGGGCAAGATCGCGGACCTCCAGCACCGTATCGAGGAAGCCACACACGCGGGCTCCGCGCGTGCTGTGGAGAAGCAGCACGCCAAGGGCAAGCTGACGGCCCGTGAACGGGTCGGCCTGCTGCTGGACGAGGGCTCGTTCGTCGAGCTGGACGAGTTCGCCCGGCACCGCTCGACCGCCTTCGGCATCGAGAAGAACCGCCCGTACGGCGACGGCGTGGTGACCGGCTACGGCACGGTCGAGGGCCGCCCGGTCTGCGTCTACTCGCAGGACTTCACGATCTTCGGCGGCTCGCTCGGCGAGGTGTACGGCGAGAAGATCGTGAAGGTCATGGACTTCGCGCTGAAGACCGGCTGCCCCATCATCGGCATCAACGACGGCGGCGGCGCCCGGATCCAGGAGGGCGTGGTGGCCCTCGGCCTCTTCGCCGAGATCTTCCGGCGCAACGTGCACGCCTCCGGAGTGGTCCCGCAGATCAGCCTGATCGTCGGCCCCTGCGCGGGCGGCGCCGTCTACTCGCCCGCCATCACGGACTTCACGGTGATGGTCGACCAGACGTCCCACATGTTCATCACGGGCCCCGACGTCATCAAGACGGTGACCGGCGAGGACGTCGGCTTCGAGGAGCTGGGCGGAGCCCGTACGCACAACACCACGTCCGGCGTGGCGCATCACATGGCGGGGGACGAGAAGGACGCCATCGAATACGTCAAGTCTCTTCTGTCGTACCTCCCTTCGAACAATCTCTCCGAGCCGCCCGCCTTCCCCGAGCAGGCCGCGCTGGAGACGACCGACGAGGACCGCGAGCTCGACACGCTGATCCCGGACTCCGCGAACCAGCCGTACGACATGCACCGCGTGGTCGAGCACGTGCTGGACGACGGTGAATTCCTGGAGACCCAGGCGCTGTTCGCGCCGAACATCCTGACCGGCTTCGGCCGGGTCGAGGGCTGTCCGGTGGGGATCGTCGCCAACCAGCCGATGCAGTTCGCCGGTTGTCTGGACATCAACGCCTCGGAGAAGGCGGCCCGGTTCGTCCGTACGTGTGACGCCTTCAATGTTCCGGTGCTGACGTTCGTGGACGTGCCGGGCTTCCTGCCCGGTGTCGACCAGGAGTACGGCGGCATCATCCGGCGCGGCGCGAAACTGATCTACGCGTACGCGGAGGCCACCGTCCCGCTGATCACGGTGATCACCCGCAAGGCGTTCGGCGGCGCGTACGACGTGATGGGCTCCAAGCACCTCGGCGCGGACCTCAATCTCGCCTGGCCGACGGCCCAGATCGCGGTGATGGGCGCGCAGGGCGCGGTGAACATCCTGCACCGCCGTACGATCGCGGCGGCCGGCGACGAGGCCGCACAGGACGCGGCCAGGGCGGGGCTGATCCAGGAGTACGAGGACGCGCTGCTCAATCCGTACGTGGCCGCCGAGCGCGGGTACGTCGACGCGGTGATCATGCCGTCGGACACCCGGGCGCACCTGGTCAAGGGCTTGCGTCAACTCCGTACGAAGCGGGAAAGCCTGCCTCCCAAGAAGCACGGGAACATTCCGCTCTAGAGGGTCGAGGGCCGGGATGCCGGGAAAGGGAACGTGATGATGATCAAAGTGATACGCGGCAATCCGACTCCGGAGGAGCTGGCCGCGGCCCTGACGGTCGTCCAGGCGCGGGTACGGGCCACGGGCGCGGAGACCGCCCCGCCCCCGCCGCCGGCCGCCTGGTCCGCCCCGGACCGGGTGGTCCGCGAACGGCTTCCCCAGCCGGGCCCGCGCTCCTGGGCCCGTACCTACTGGCCCGGCTGACGGGCGTAGTCCGTGGGGACAGGGCGCCTGAGTACGTGTACTCAGGCGCCCGGGGCGCGATCGCCGGAGGATCGAAGGCATGCTGTGGTCCGACCCGAAGAACGAACCGCCCGAGGAACTGCGCGAGGGGCAGACCATGCTCCACCGCGCCGGAGTGGTCCTCGCGCTCGCGATGATCCTGGCGATGCTCGTGCTGGGTCTGCTCTGAGGTCCATGAGCCCCCCGCCTACCATGGCCCGCATGACCGCTCCCCGCCGCAGGCTCGTGCTCGCCTCCGCCTCTCCCGCCCGCCTCTCCCTGCTCCGTCAGGCCGGGCTCGCGCCCGAGGTGATCGTCAGCGGCGTCGACGAGGACGCGCTGTCCGCCCCGGACCCCGCCGCGCTCGCGCTCCTGCTCGCCGAGGCCAAGGCCACCACCGTGGCGGCCCTCCCGGAGACGGCCGGCGCGCTTGTCGTCGGCTGCGACTCCGTGCTCGACCTGGACGGCGAGGCCCTCGGCAAGCCCGCCGACGCCGAAGAGGCCACCACCCGCTGGAAGTCGATGCGCGGCCGCGAGGGGATCCTCAGGACCGGCCACTGCGTGATCGACACGGCGACCGGCCGCCGCGCGTCCGAGACCGCCTCCACCACCGTCCGCTTCGGCAGCCCCTCGGACGCCGAGATCGCCGCGTACGTCGCCTCGGGCGAGCCGCTCCATGTCGCGGGGTCCTTCACGCTGGACGGCCGCTCGGCGCCGTTCGTCGACTCGATCGACGGCAACCACGGCAACGTGATCGGCCTCTCACTGCCCCTGCTGCGTCGGCTGCTGGCCGAGCACGGGGTGCCGATCACCGATCTCTGGGTCTGAGATCTGTGGGTCTGAGATCTGTGGGTCTGAGATCTGCGGGTCTGAGATCTGTGGGTCTGACGGACCCACCAGCACCAGCACGACCAGCGCCAGCACCACCATCATGAAGAGGAAGGCCGTCCACCCCACCAGCCCCACCGTCAACGCCCCGAGCACGCCGTGCACCACCGCGCAGGTGATCAGCAGGATCCGGCCGAAGCGGCCGGGGGCGCGGTTCGTGAGGGCCGTACGCACCATGGTCACCGCGCACAGGACGAGGAAGAGGGCGGTCACGCCGCCCACCGCCCACGTACCGGCGGACATGGCGTCGGGGTCGAGCCCGGCCAGGGACATCCGCTGGTTGTGGACGACCGTGGCGAGCACCCCGTTGACGAAGACAAATCCGACGGCTTCCACCAGCAGCACGATCGCGGCCACCCAGGCCACGGGTCTGCGTATCACGGCACCACCCTCTCCAGTTGTTACCGCCAGTACGGACGACATCGCGCACGCTACTCACCGGTAAACGGCCGGACAAGGGCTCGGGCAGGGGCAAAGAACCATCTGCCCGTTCGTAGAGAGTCAACAAAGAAACACGATCGAGCGCGGGGCACACTGACAGAGAAACGGACCGCACTCGACCGTTACTGTGCGGGGGAGGATCCGGGCGTACCGTGGTGCCACAAGGGAATTCGCGACTTGGGCAAGCCTCGACTCACGCTCCGTGTGGGCAAGCTCACCACTGGGGACGGGTCGAGGGGGCGTGTCGGCAGTCCCTAAACTCAGCTTGTTCCAAGGAGGGAGCCATCGTGCGCAAGGTGCTCATCGCCAACCGAGGCGAAATCGCTGTCCGCGTCGCCCGTGCCTGCCGGGACGCCGGAATCGGGAGCGTAGCCGTCTACGCCGATCCGGACCGGGATGCCCTGCATGTCCGCGCGGCCGACGAGGCGTTCGCCCTGGGCGGTGACACCCCGGCCACCAGCTATCTGGACATGGCCAAGGTGCTCGGGGCCGCGAAGGACTCGGGAGCGGACGCGGTCCACCCCGGCTACGGGTTCCTCTCCGAGAACGCGGAATTCGCCCAGGCCGTCCTCGACGCCGGGCTGACGTGGATCGGCCCGCCGCCGCAGGCCATCCGTGACCTCGGCGACAAGGTCGCCGCGCGGCACATCGCGCAGCGCGCGGGCGCCCCGCTGGTCGCGGGCACCCCCGATCCGGTCTCCGGCTCGGACGAGGTCGTGACGTTCGCGGAGAAGAACGGACTGCCGATCGCGATCAAGGCGGCGTTCGGCGGGGGCGGGCGCGGGCTCAAGGTCGCCCGCACCCTGGAGGAGATCCCCGAGCTGTACGACTCCGCCGTACGCGAGGCCGTCGCCGCCTTCGGGCGGGGCGAGTGCTTCGTGGAGCGCTATCTCGACAAGCCCCGGCACGTCGAGACGCAGTGCCTGGCCGACACGCACGGCAACGTGGTCGTCGTCTCCACCCGTGACTGCTCGCTCCAGCGCCGCCACCAGAAGCTGGTCGAGGAAGCGCCGGCGCCGTTCCTGAGCGAGGCGCAGAACGCGCAGCTGTACGCCGCGTCGAAGGCCATCCTCAAGGAGGCCGGGTATGTCGGCGCGGGGACCGTCGAGTTCCTCGTCGGGGCCGACGGCACGATCTCCTTCCTGGAGGTCAACACCCGTCTCCAGGTGGAGCACCCGGTCACCGAGGAGGTCACCGGGATCGACCTGGTCCGCGAGATGTTCCGGATCGCCGACGGCGAGGCGCTGGGGTACGGAGACCCGGCGGTGCGCGGTCACTCCTTCGAGTTCCGTATCAACGGCGAGGACCCGGGCCGGGGCTTCCTGCCCGCGCCCGGCACCGTCACCACGTTCGCCCCGCCCAGCGGCCCCGGTGTCCGCCTGGACGCGGGCGTCGAGTCCGGCAGCGTGATCGGCCCGGCGTGGGACTCCCTGCTCGCCAAGCTGATCATCACCGGCGCCACCCGCGAGCAGGCGCTCCAGCGCGCGGCGCGCGCGCTCGCCGAGTTCGACGTGCAGGGCATGGCCACGGCGATCCCCTTCCACCGCGCGGTGGTCGTGGACCCGGCCTTCACCGCCGACCCGTTCACGATCCACACGCGGTGGATCGAGACGGAGTTCGTCAACACCGTCCCGGCGTTCGCGGTGGCGGCCGACGCGGACGAGGACGAGTCGGGCCGCGAGACGATCGTGGTCGAGGTGGGCGGCAAGCGCCTGGAGGTCTCGCTGCCGATCAGCCTGGGCATGACCCTGGCGCGTACGGGTCTGGCGGCCGGCGCCCGCCCCAAGCGCCGGGCGGCCAAGAAGTCCGGCCCCGCCGCCTCCGGCGACTCCCTCGCGTCCCCGATGCAGGGCACGATCGTCAAGGTCGCGGTGGAGGAGGGCCAGGAGGTCAAGGAGGGCGAGCTGATCGTCGTCCTGGAGGCCATGAAGATGGAACAGCCCCTGAACGCCCACCGCTCGGGCACGGTCAAGGGCCTGAACGCCACGGTCGGCTCCTCGGTCACCTCGGGCGCCCTGATCTGCGAGATCAAGGACTGACGCGCCCGTCACCACCCTCCCTTCCGCCCCCGCCGGGTGTTCCTGGCGGGGGCGGGGCCGTGTCGCGGGACGTGGCGCCGGAGCGGGGCGGTGGCATCCTTGGGGCGACGGGGGCCGGTTCGCGGGCCGCCGGTGGGGAGACGAGGAGTCCGCATGACGGCGAGGAGTACGGCGCAGGCGCCGCCCCGGCCCATGCGCGCCGACGCGCGCCGCAACTACGAGCGGTTGCTCACGGAGGCCCGGAGCAGTTTCGCGGCACACGGCACGGACGCCTCGCTGGAGGTCGTGGCGCGGCGGGCGGGCGTGGGCATCGGCACGCTCTACCGCCACTTCCCCACCCGGCAGGCCCTGCTGAGCGCGGTCTTCCAGGAGGCGCTGGCCTCGTTGCTGGAGCGCTCGCGTGAACTGGCCGGGGCCGAGCAGCCGTGCGGCGCGCTGGTCGAGTGGCTGCGGGCGCTGATCACCCACGCGGGTGAGTACCGCGGCCTCTCCCGCGCGCTCATGTCGGCGTCGCACGACGAGAGTTCGGCGCTGTCGCAGTGCAGCGTGCCGCTGCGGGCGGCGGGCGAGCGGCTGCTCGTACGGGCGCAGCGGGGCGGTCACGTACGGCCCGAGGTCTCGATCGACGACCTGATGCAGCTGACAAACGCGATCGCCCTGGCAGCCGAACAGTCCCCGACGGACCCGGCCCTGGCCGACCGCCTCCTGACGCTGACCCTGACGGGCCTGAAACCGACCGTCACCTCAAGCCCGTCCGGCGATTGAGGACACCACGACCCGCACCGGTCAACGGCCGGGCAGACCGCCGTCCGCGTATCGAGCCCGTCCGGCGATTGAGGACAAAAGCCGGCCGCACCGCGCTCAACGGCGCCGCATATCCGCCACCCTCGCCCGCTCCGACGGCTCCGCCAAGGCCGCCGCCGCCGCCGCGCTACGGAGCTGCGGACCCGGGCCACCAGGTGTGTGCGTACGACGCTGGCCGGGAAGGGGTACGTCCCGGCGGGACCGGCCACCCGGCGGGACGCCCTCACCCGACGGGGAGCCGGATCCCGCGGGCCCCGCGCCCGCGACCGTGATCTGCACGCCCTGGTCGGCGAGCGCCTGGAGCTCTGTCCCCGCGCGGTCGTCGTGCGCGGGCGGTTCGTCGGTGACCAGCCGGCTGATCAGGTCGGTCGGCACCGTCTGGAACATGGTGTCCGTACCGAGCTTGGTGTGGTCGGCCAGGACGACGACCTCAGCCGCCGCCTGCACCAGCGCCCGGTCGACGCTCGCCGAGAGCATGTTGGAGGTGGACAGGCCGCGCTCGGCCGTCAGCCCGCTCCCGGAGAGGAACGCGCGGCTGACCCGCAGCCCCTGGAGGGACTGCTCGGCCCCGCTGCCGACCAGCGCGTAGTTGGACCCGCGCAGCGTGCCGCCCGTCATGACGACCTCGACGCGATTGGCGTGCGCCAGGGCCTGGGCGACCAGCAGGGAGTTGGTGACGACGGTCAGACCGGGGATCCGCGCGAGCCGGCGGGCCAGCTCCTGCGTGGTCGTACCGGCGCCGACGACGACGGCCTCGCCCTCTTCGACGAGACTCGCGGCGAGGTCGGCGATGGCGGTCTTCTCCGCCGTTGCGAGACGGGACTTTTGCGGAAAGCCGGATTCTCGCGTGAATCCGCCCGGCAGTACCGCACCGCCGTGCCGGCGGTCGAGGAGTCCTTCTGCCTCCAGCGCCCGCACGTCCCGCCGGACGGTCACTTCGGAGGTCTGGACGACACGGGCGAGCTCACGGAGCGACACGGCCCCGTTGGCGCGCACCATTTCGAGAATCAGTTGGCGACGTTCTGCAGCGAACACGAAACTGACAGTAACCCCAACGACCGTCTGCTTTCAGCAGTTTGCGGCGAATAACAGAAGTTGTACACAGACGAGCGTCCCAAGTGGTATTGGACGATCGATACGCTCGCGGTCAGGCCCCCGGGAGCGCCCGCGCGGTCAGGCCTCTTCGGCCGCCCTCTTCGTGTGCAACTGCCGCGCCACCTCGGCGATCGAGCCCGACAGGGACGGGTAGACCGTGAAGGTGTTCGCGATCTGCTCGACGGTGAGGCTGTTGTCCACGGCGACCGCGATGGGGTGGATCAGCTCGCTCGCCCGCGGGGCGACCACCACCCCGCCGACCACGATTCCCGTACCGGGACGAGCGAATATCTTGACGAAGCCGTCCCTGATGCCCTGCATCTTGGCGCGCGGGTTGCGCAGCAGCGGCAGCTTGACGACCCGGGCCTCGATCTTGCCGCTGTCGACGTCCGACTGGCTGTAGCCGACGGTCGCGATCTCCGGGTCCGTGAAGACGTTCGACGAGACCGTCTTGAGGTTCAGCGGGGCCACCGCGTCCCCCAGGAAGTGGTACATCGCGATACGGCCCTGCATCGCCGCGACGGACGCGAGGGCGAAGATGCCGGTCACGTCACCGGCCGCGTAGACGCCGGGTGCGGACGTACGGGAGACCCGGTCGGTCTTGATGTGGCCCGAGTCCTTCACCACGACGCCGGCCTCCTTGAGGCCCATCCCGCGCGTGTTGGGGATCGCGCCGACCGCCATCAGGCAGTGCGTGCCGGAGATGACCCGGCCGTCCGAGAGCGTCACCTCGACACGGTCGCCGACCCGCTTGACGGCCTCGGCGCGCGAGCGGGACATCACGTTCATGCCCCGGCGGCGGAAGACGTCCTCCAGGACGGCGGCGGCGTCCGGGTCCTCGCCCGGCAGCACCCGGTCGCGGGAGGAGACGAGCGTCACGCGGGAGCCGAGCGCCTGGTACGCGCCGGCGAACTCCGCGCCCGTGACACCCGACCCGACCACGATCAGCTCCTCGGGAAGCTCGTCGAGGTCGTACACCTGGGTCCAGTTGAGGATCCGCTCGCCGTCCGGCTGCGCGTCCGGGATCTCCCGGGGGTGCGCGCCGGTCGCGATCAGGACGGCGTCGGCGGTCAGCGACTCCTCCGTGCCGTCCACCGCCCGCACGATGACCTGGCGCGAGCCGTCCACGGCCTGCCGGCCGTCGAGCCGCCCACGGCCGCGCATGACGCGCGCGCCGGCCCGGGTGACAGAGGCGGTGATGTCGTGGGACTGGGCGAGGGCGAGCCGCTTCACCCGCCGGTTGACCTTGCCGAGGTCGACGCCGACAACCCGCGCCTTCTGTTCGAGGGGAGGCGTGTCGTCCGCGACGATGATCCCCAGTTCCTCGTACGAGGAGTCGAAGGACGTCATCACCTCGGCCGTCGCGATGAGCGTCTTCGACGGCACGCAGTCGGTCAGCACCGACGCGCCGCCGAGCCCGTCGCAGTCGACGACCGTCACCTCCGCGCCGAGCTGGGCGCCCACCAGGGCCGCCTCGTAGCCGCCGGGTCCGCCGCCGATGATCACGATCCGGGTCACGAAAAAGTCCGCCTCGCATGGTCGACCCGGCCCATCGACACCCCGGCCGGGGTTCCGGGGGTGTCCCCGGGGGATGCAGTCGTACCCCATTGTCCCGCACGCGCCAAGTGGATTCGTCCCCGCCCGCCAGGTTCCTCCGTCCGAAGATCACCCGCCATCCGTTCGGGCGTCCTGACGGTGCACCGGCGGCCACGCCCCCACCTCCCGTACCCTCGGACCCATGTCGCTCTACGCCGCCTACGCCGGCAACCTCGACGCGCGGCTGATGTCCCGCCGCGCCCCGCACTCACCGTTGCGCGGGACCGGCTGGCTCAACGGCTGGCGGCTCACCTTCGGTGGGGAGCAGATGGGCTGGGAGGGGGCGCTGGCCACGATCGTGGAAGCGCCGCGTTCCCAGGTCTTCGTCGCGCTGTACGACATCGCGCCGATGGACGAGGACTCGATGGACCGCTGGGAGGGTGTCGGCCTCGACATCTACCGGCGGATGCGGGTGCGCGTGGACACGCTGGACGGCGAGGAGCCGACCTGGCTGTACGTCCTGAACGGGTACGAGGGCGGCCTGCCGTCCGCCCGCTATCTGGGCGAGCTGGCCGACGCGGCGGATTCGGCGGGCGCGCCGCACGACTATGTGATGGAGCTGCGCAAGCGCCCCTGTTGAGCGGGGGCGGGGGTACGGGCAGGGCGTGCGACGGGGGTACGGGCGGAGCGTGCGGCCCGGCAGTTCGGCCGGATCAGCCCTGACCGCCGTACGCCCGGATCAGCCTTTGTCGTCGTACGGACAGATCGTCGTCACGTGCCGTACCTACAGATCAGGCCTCCCCGCCACGCAGACGGATCAACCTTTTGTCGGAAACGACACGTTAACGATCCCGGCACCGTCCCACCCGTCATCTACGCGCGTAGGGCACGACCGGCTACGCTCATCCGCGTGAACGCATCTGTTAACCCGGCCTTCGCCGACGGACCTGCCGACCCCCACGCCGCCGCAGCCGAGGCCGCCGGCCTCCTGCGCGAGCTCACCGGCGCCGAAACCCACGACGTGGCCCTCGTGATGGGCTCGGGATGGGGGCCGGCCGTCGACGCGCTCGGAGAACCCGAGGCGGACTTCCCGGTGACCGAACTACCCGGGTTCCCGGCGCCCGCGGTCGCAGGCCACGGCGGCAGGATCCGGTCGTACAAGATCGCCGAGAAGCGCGCGCTGGTCTTCCTGGGCCGTACGCACTACTACGAGGGCCGCGGGGTCGCCGCCGTCGCGCACGGCGTCCGTACCGCCGTCGCCGCGGGCTGCAAGACCGTCGTCCTCACCAACGGCTGCGGCGGGCTGCGCGAGGGCATGCGCCCCGGCCAGCCGGTCCTGATCAGCGACCACATCAACCTGACGGCGGTGTCCCCGATCGTCGGCGCGCACTTCGTGGACCTGACGGACCTGTACTCCCCCCGGCTGCGCACGCTCTGCAAGGAGATCGACCCGGCGCTGGAGGAGGGCGTGTACGTCCAGTTCCCCGGGCCGCACTACGAGACCCCCGCCGAGATCAACATGGTCCGGGTGATGGGCGGCGACCTGGTCGGCATGTCCACGGTGCTGGAGGCGATCGCGGCGCGCGAGGCCGGCGCGGAGGTGCTCGGCATCTCGCTGGTCACCAACCTGGCGGCGGGGCTCTCGGGCGAGCCGCTGAACCACGAGGAGGTCCTCCGGGCGGGCCGCGACTCGGCGACGCAGATGGGGGCGTTGCTGGCGCGGGTGCTGGAACGGGTGTGACGCGTGTGACGCGTCCGGCGGGTCTGTCGGGCCCGGCACGTCTGGCTTAGGGTCACATCTCCGGGGCCGCTCCGGTCGCGCGTACCCGTCAGCCGGACACCGGTCCGCATCCCTCTGTCCCTGTCTCCCTCTGTCCCTGTCTCCCTCCTTCCCCGCATCCCTCCGTCCCTGTCTCCCTCCATCCCCAGCCGTCACTCTCCAGCCCTCACTCCCCAGCCCAGGCGCCGTTCCGGCGCGAGGAGGTATCGCCCACCGTGCAGCAGGACATCGTCACGCGTGCCAAGGCCTGGCTGGCCGAGGATCCGGACGGGGACACCCGGGCCGAACTCGCCGCGCTCATCGACGCGGGAGACCTGGACGCCCTGACCGAACGCTTCTCCGGCACGCTCCAGTTCGGCACCGCCGGGCTGCGCGGCGAACTGGGCGCCGGACCGATGCGGATGAACCGCGCCGTGGTGATCCGGGCGGCGGCCGGCCTCGCCGCGTACCTCAAGGCGCGCGGGGACGGCGGCGGACTGGTGGTCGTCGGGTACGACGCCCGCTACAAGTCCGCGGACTTCGCGCGCGACACCGCGGCAGTGATGACCGGCGCGGGCCTGCGCGCCGCCGTGCTGCCGCGTCCGCTGCCGACCCCCGTCCTGGCCTTCGCCGTACGGCATCTCGGCGCGGTCGCCGGGGTCGAGGTCACCGCCAGCCACAACCCGCCCCGGGACAACGGCTACAAGGTGTACCTGGGCGACGGCTCCCAGATCGTGCCGCCCTCCGACGGCGAGATCGCGGCCGAGATCGCGGCGGTCGGCCCGCTGGCCGGCGTACCGCGGCCCGAGGACGGCTGGGAGATCCTCGGGGACGAGGTCCTGGACGCGTATCTCGCCCGTACGGACACGGTCCTGACGGCCGGCTCGCCGCGGACGGCGCGGGTCGTGCACACCGCGCTGCACGGCGTCGGTACGGAGACGCTCCTCGCGGCCTTCGCGCGCGCGGGCTTCCCCGCGCCCACCCTGGTCGCCGAACAGGCGGACCCGGACCCGGCGTTCCCGACGGTGGCCTTCCCCAACCCGGAGGAGCCGGGCGCGATGGACCTGGCGTTCACGACCGCGCGGCGGGTACGGCCGGATCTGATCATCGCCAACGACCCCGACGCGGACCGCTGCGCGGTGGCCGTTCCCGACGAGCAGGCCGAGGGCGGCGCGGGCTGGCGGACGCTGCGGGGCGACGAACTGGGCGTGCTGCTCGCGGCGCACCTGGTGAACAAGGGCGTGCGCGGCACGTTCGCCGCCTCGATCGTCTCGTCCTCGCTGCTCGGCCGGATCGCGGAGGCGGCGGGGGCCGGGTACGAGGAGACGCTGACCGGCTTCAAGTGGATCGCGCGGGTCGAGGGCCTGCGGTACGGGTACGAGGAGGCGCTGGGCTACTGCGTCGACCCCGGCGGCGTACGCGACAAGGACGGCATCACGGCGGCGCTGCTGGTGGCGGAGCTGGCGTCCGAGCTGAAGTCCCAGGGCCGTACGCTCGGCGACCTGCTGGACGACCTCGCGCTCGCGCACGGGCTGCACGCGACGGACCAGCTATCCGTACGGGTCACGGACCTGTCCCTGATCGCGGACGCGATGCGCCAACTGCGGGAGCGGCCGCCGGTGACGCTGGCGGGGCTGGCCGTGGTCTCGGCGGAGGACCTGAACGAGGGCGGTGGGCTGCCGCCCACGGACGGGTTGCGTTACGTCGTGGAGGGCGAGGGGTATCGGGGGCGGGTGGTGGTGCGCCCGAGCGGCACGGAGCCGAAGATCAAGTGCTACTTGGAGGTCGTGGTGGGGGTGTCCTCGCGGGGCGCGCTGGCTCGGGCGCGGGCGTCTGCGACGGGCGTGCTGTTGTCTTTGAAGCGGGATGTTGCGGGGGCGGCGGGCCTTCGGTAGCCGTCCGCCACGGTGTCCGTTGCCGGACGGGCTTGTTTCTGGCGTCTGCCCGGTGCGTTTGGCGCGGCTTACTGCTTGTCCTCAATCGCCGGACGGGCTTGGGTGTGCCGTGGTGACGGGGGGCGGGGCCTCCGGA
>NZ_JBIUXU010000015.1:0-238795 GCF_044744165.1 Streptomyces sp. NPDC087420 | reverse complement strand
ACATAAAGAAACTCGGCAACATCCCCGACGGCGGCGGCCACAAGGTCCTGGGCCGTCAAGCGGGCCGCAAGACCCGCTCCGGGGCCGGCTACAGCTACATCCACACCGCCGTCGACGACCACTCCCGCCTCGCCTACAGCGAAATCCACGCAGACGAGACGAAAGAGACCGCCGCCGGCTTCTGGACCCGAGCCCAGGCCTACTTCACCTCCTGCGGGATCACCGTCGAACGGGTCCTGACCGACAACGGCTCCTGCTACAGGTCGCAACTCTGGCGCGACACCCTCAAAGCAGCCAGGATCACCCACAAACGGACCCGCCCCTACCGTCCGCAGACCAACGGCAAGGTCGAACGCCTCAACCGCACCCTCCTCGACGAATGGGCCTACGCCAAGCCCTACCGCTCAGAAACCGAACGACGCGAAGCCTTCCCGCAATGGCTCCACACCTACAAACACCACCGCGGCCACACCGCACTCAAAGGCCAACCACCCGCAAGCCCCGTCCCCAACCTCACAGGTCAATACACCTAGGGCGTGTCCGCAAAGTGATTGGTTCGTTGGTAAGTCGTGGTGAGGCGTCATGAGTTGAGTGATGAGTCGTGGGCTGTGGTGGAGCCGTTGTTGCCGCAGTCGCGGATGGGGCGGCCTGTGCGGGACCGGCGGCAGGTGATGAACGGGATCTTGTGGAAGCTGTCGACCGGGGCGGCCTGGCGGGATCTCCCGGAACGGTACGGGCCGTGGAAGACCGTGTATGAACGCTTCCGCCGCTGGTCTGCGGACGGCACCTGGGACAGGCTCCTCGCGCACGTCCAGCAGCACTCCGACGCGGTCGGCCAGGTCGACTGGTCCCTGGTCTGTGTCGATTCCACGACGGTACGGGCCCATCAGCACGCGGCCGAGGCCCGAAAAGGGGGCTCTGGGCGGGTGGGGCCCTTGGCCGGTCCCGGGGCGGACTGACCACCAAGATCCACCTGGCCTGCGACGGGCACGGGCGGCCTCTGGCCTTCACCCTGACCGGCGGCAACACCAACGACTGCACCCAGTTCGAACCCGTCATGAACAGCATCCGCGTAGCCCGGCCCGGCCCGGGAAGGCCCCGCACCCGGCCCGGCCGGGTCGCCGCCGACAAGGCGTACTTCTCCCGCGAGATCCGCGCCTACCTGCGTAAACGAGGCATCGCCTGCACGATCCCCGAACGCACCGACCAGATCAACGGCCGGCTCCGGCGTGGCGAAAAGCCCTGCCGGCTCGACCGCGTCTCCTACCGACGCCGCAACGTCGTCGAACGCTGCATCGGCCGCCTCAAACAAAACAGAGCCCTCGCCACCCGCTACGACGAACGAGCCGTCCACTACCAAGCCATGGTTACCCTCGCCTGCCTACAACTCTGGCTCCCATGACTTTGCGGACACGCCCTAGGAGGCCGGGGCGGCGCCGGGTTCGAGGCCCGGTCAGGCCTCGGGTACTGACGGTGTGGGGATGAGTGACGTGTCGAAACACTGGTTGACGATGTCGGTCACCAGGTCCGTCACGCGCAGGCCGGAACGCCATCCAGGCGGGAGCCCGCGCGCGCCGCGCCCGTACGCCCCGAGTCAGGACAACGCCTGTGCCCGGAAGGACCACCCATCGACCCGAACCACCCTGGGCCGCTGAGCAGCGCAGGCGGCCCCCGGCCGCGACCCGGGCCAGGTCGATGCCGGTCGTCTCGCCGCCGCACATGTCTGCCCCCAGGTGGTGTAGCCGAGGTTCAGATGCCCAAGGCCGACCAGGCGCTGCACTTGGGCGACGAACGCCCGGGTGAATAGGCGCTGCGCCGACGGCTCAGCCGGGGGCAGGGGCGCCAAGATGCCACGACCGTACCCGGCCTGCGGATGCGCTCGTCGGCGAACTATTCCATAGTCGGCATGTCGAACGTTCGTGATGACTCCGGAAAGGGCCGAACTGTGCGAATAACTGGGCTTGGGCATGCGGGACTGTTCATCGAAACCAACGCGGGATCGGTGCTGTGTGATCCGTGGGTCAACCCTGCGTTCTTCGGCTCGTGGTTTCCGTTTCCGGACAATACTGCCCTGGACTGGGCGTACTACGGAAAGGCGGCGGACTTCCTCTACGTCTCCCACCTGCACAGAGACCATTTCGATGCGGAGAACCTGCGCCGAAACGTACGCAAGGATGTCACCGTGCTCCTACCGGCCTTCGCCACCGACGAAATGGAGGTCGAACTGCGCGCGCTTGGATTCGGCCGATTCCTGCGAATCCCGAACGCGGTCCCGGTCGAACGGGACGGTCTGCGCATCATGATCACCGTGCTGAGTGGTCCGGGCGACGGTCCCATCGGCGACTCCGCTCTGTCACTTGATGACGGGGAGACCGTGCTGCTCAACCAGAACGACGCCCACCCGTTGTCCGTCCCGGCCATCCGCGAGTTCGGCGAGGTCGATGCGTACTTCGCGCAGTTCTCCGGCGCGATCTGGTACCCCATGGTCTATCGGCTGCCGCACTCCGCGAAGCGCAAGCTCGCGGCCCGCAAGCGCCAAGGCCAGTTCGACCGTGCGGTGCGCTACATTGACGCGGTCCAGGCGAAACACGTATACCCCAACGCTGGGCCACCGTGTTTCCTTGACGAGGATCTCTTCGACATCAACGGCACCGGTCTGGACGGAGAAAGCATCTTCGTCGATCAGCGGGAGTTCCTGGAACAACTCGCAGAAGTCCGGCCGAGCGTATCGGCGCACCTATTGTTGCCGGGGACGGTGGTGGAACCGCAGGCAGCCGTATGCGAACCGGTACACCGCTACTCGACCAAAGAAATCGATTACATCTTCGACCACAGGCGTGAGTATCTGCGCGCCTTCGCCCAAAGGCAGCAGCACACGCTCGCCGCCGAGCGCGCCAGCAGGGCTCACGCGCTGCCGCGCGAGCGCCTGCTGGCCGAGCTCAAACTCTGGTGGGAACCGCTGATGGCCCGGGCCGACCGGATCTGCTCGGGGATCGGCGGGCCGGTGCGGATGGATGTCGACGACATCCCGATAGTCCTCGACTTCCCCGTGCGGGAGGTCCGGCTGTGGGATGGGGAGCGTTGCCGGTACACGCTGGCCGTCGCAGGCGACCTGATCGCCACCAACATCGCACGGCGTGAGGTTGACTGGTCCAACAGTTTGCTCCTGTCGCTGCGGTTCACCGCCAGCCGGATCGGCCCGTACAACGAGTTCCTGTACGTATTTCTGAAATGCCTGTCACCGGAGCGCATCGACTACGTGGAGAATTACTACGGTTCCATCGAGGACGAAGGCGAGGAAATCGAGATCGACGGCTGGCGAATTCAACGGTACTGCCCCCATCTCGGTGCGGATCTGAGCAAGTTCGGTACGGTTGAAGGCGCGGAGCTGACCTGTACAATGCACGGCTGGCGATACAACCTGTCCGCAGGCCGCTGTCTTACCTCGGACGGCCACGACATACGCGCCACCCCCCTCGCCTGACGTCCAGTGGCCGCCGAAATCGTCCCCGCCAGCCCCTCGATTCGAGGTGCCTCGGGCGGGACCGCATCCGTCACTCGATTAGCCGAGGGTCGTTGCAGGTGTAGATCAGCACCTGATGCGAGGGAGACATGGTGGGCCGTCGATTGTGATCGAGAAACTGGAGTTCCAGCGCAATGGAGGCTGGCAGGTCCGGTTCATGAGGGGCCTGGTGACCTTCCTGGTGGGCCACTCAGGGGCGGGCAAGTCCACCGCGTTGGAGGCGCTGCTCTACCCGCTAAGCCTGACCACGGCGACGATCACGCCGGAGGTCAGCGCCTGTCAGCAGATCCGGCTGAGTCATACCCCCTGGTTGGCTGGCTGGTCAATGCCAATGGGACCTGCGCAGCCCCCGAGGGGATGTTCGTCGAACCAGCGGTGGCCGAGAATTTTGTTCGCTATTACCACCCGGACGTCGATCTGCCCTCTCATGAGTGATCGGGTCCAAGATCTGTCATGCTGAATATGCGGTGCCGTCCAGTTGCTCTGGCGTTGCGCCTGGTGTGGAAGCCCCACGGGTAGAGCATCACACGGCGTTGAGACTCCGGCGGCCCCGCCATCACACCTTGCCGAGTACGCGCAGGCTATTCGAGTGCGGCACACTCACCCAATACGTGGTGGACCCCAGAGTGTGACCGGCGCATCCAGGCCATCGCCCACTAAGCTGCGGGTCAGGAAGAGTCCTCCCCGCCAGCGCGGGGGTGTTCCGGGCATCTGCGTGCCCTGCGCCGCCCCAGCGGCGGCTTCCCCGCCCCGGCGCGGGGGTGTTCCGGCGTCAGCCTCGGTGGAGGTAGC
Organism: Streptomyces sp. NPDC087420; assembly: GCF_044744165.1. NCBI lineage: Bacteria > Bacillati > Actinomycetota > Actinomycetes > Kitasatosporales > Streptomycetaceae > Streptomyces > Streptomyces sp. NPDC087420. The sequence goes on along the minus strand of NZ_JBIUXU010000015.1, from coordinate 234,480 downwards.
CGGGTGCTGGTATTCCCCGGTGCGGAAGTGTTCCGGAGAGCCCTCGCACCGCGCCCCAGGCCGAGCGGGCCTCCCGGCCGGCGCGAGGGTCCTCCGCTCGCCAAACCTGCGGAGATCAAGGGAAAAAGAACGAGACCGCACCAGCGCGCGGCACCCCACTCCCCTACGGCTCTGGACCACCGCCTGGCACTGCGAAGTTCGAACAATCTTCCTCGATCGGATGCCATCTCCACGTACCCTGACCAGCGCTCCAGAGCGCCTGACGCTCCATCAGAACGAGCGTCAAGATACCTCTGAGAGCGTCATTTCAGCGTCAAGACATCGCCCTTAACGCACATAGGGCACATCATGCGCACCCGCCAAAGCCGCAGGTCAGCGGCCCTTTACGGCAGGCTCAAGGATCGCCACGCACTCCACATGATGCGTCATCGGGAAGAGGTCGAAGGCGCGGAGTTTTCGGGGCTTGTAGCCGGCCTCTCGGAAGTAGGCCAGGTCTCGGGCCAGGGCCGCCGGGTCGCAGGCCACGTAGGCGATGCGGCGGGCGCCCAGGGTGGCGATGTGTTTGACGACCTGTTTGCCGGCGCCCGCGCGTGGGGGGTCCAGGACGATCAGGTTCGTCTCCGTGATGTGGGTGCGCGGCAGGACCTGGTCGACCTTGCCCTGTTCGATCCGGACCCGGGGCAGGTCCTGGAGGTTGTGGCGCGCGTCCTCCACCGCTCGCTTGCCCGACTCGATGCCCAGCACCGCGCCGGTCTCGCCGACCCGTTCCGCGATGGCGCCCGCGAACAGGCCCACCCCGCAGTACAGGTCGAGCGCCGTGTCGCCCTTCCTCGGCATCAGGCCCTGCATCACGGCCTCCACCAGCATCTGGGGTGCCTCAGGGTGTACCTGCCAGAAGCCGCCCATGCCGACGCGGTACGTACGGCCGTCCGCCCGCTCGCGGACGAACGCGCGGCCGTGCACCCGGTGCACTCCCCCGTCGTGCTCCTCGACCCGCAGGACCGACACCGGCTTGTCCAGTTCGACCAGCGGCAGCCTCCCGCCGGGCCTCGGCGCCAGGACGACCTGGCGGTCGCCGGAGCCCGACGCGCCGATCGCCTCCACCGTCGCGATCTGCGGCCAGCTGCGCTTCTCCACGCCCAGTTCGCTGACGGCCTCGGTGGCGATCATGCAGTGGTCGACCGGCTCGATGTCGTGCGAGCGGTGCTTGCGCAGGCCCGCGCGGCCGTCCTCGTCCACCGCGTACTGCACCCGCGAGCGCCACGCCGGCACCTCGCCCGCCGGCAGTTTGTCGCCGGGCGCGGGCATGACGGTCCCGTCCCACCCGGCTTCCTCGGGCGTCAGGCCCGCGAGCCGCTGGAGCTGTTCGGTGATGACCTCACCCTTGAGCCGCCGCTGGGCCCCGGGCTTGGCGTGCTGCCAGTCGCAGCCACCGCACCGGCCGGGGCCCGCGTACACACACGGCGCCTCGACCCGGTCCTTGGACGCGTCGAGGATCTCCACGGCGTCGGCGCGCAGGAAGCGGGAGTCCGCCTCGCCCTCCGTCACACGGACCCGGGCCTTCTCGCCGGGCAGCGCGTGCCGTACGAACAGCACCCGGCCCTCGTCGGTACGGGCCACACAGTGGCCGCCGTGCGCGACAGGGCCGACCTCGACCTCGTACTCCTCCCCCACCAGCGACGCCTGCTCGGAAGAAGGCTGCGGTTCTGTCTGCATGAGGGACCGGCTCCAAAGATAAAAAGATAAAAGGAAGAGAAGTGGGGAGAGCGTCAGCGGGGCAGTCGCGCCGATGCGTGTTCCCGCGCAGCCCACCAGTGTACGTGCGCCCCGTCCCGCCGCCCGCCACCCCGAAAACCGAAGCCCTCAGCCCTCAACCCTCAGCTCTTGTTCGTCGGCTCCTTCGGCCTCTCGTCCACCGGGCCCCGCCGCACCGCGCCCGGTGCCTGGTACACCGCCCTCTTCTTCGCGCGCTTCTTCGCCCGCTCCGAGGACTCCAGCTGGTACGGCACCGAGGTCACCATCACCCCCGGCGTGAAGAGCAGCCGCCCCTTGAGCCGCAGCGCGCTCTGGTTGTGCAGCAGGTGCTCGTACCAGCGGCCCACCACGTACTCCGGGATGTAGATGCTGACGGCGTCCCGCGGGTTCTCGGTGCGCAGGCCCCGTACGTACTCGATCACCGGGCGGGTGATCTCCCGGTACGGGGAGTCCAGGATCTTCAGCGGCACGTTGATGCCCCGCCGTTCCCACTCCTCCCGCAGCACCTTCGTCTCCGCCGGGTCGACGCTGATGGAGAGCGCCTCCAGGGTGTCGGAGCGCATCAGCTTCGCGTACCCGAGGGCGCGCAGCGTCGGCTTGTGGAGTTTGGAGACGAGGACGATCGAGTGCACGCGGGACGGCCTGACGCTGTCGTCGGACGGGCCCTCGGCCGCCGCGATCTCCTCGGCGACCCGGTCGTAGTGCTTGCGGATCGCGGTCATCACGGCGAAGAAGATCACCATGCCGAGCAGCGCGACCCAGGCGCCGTGGGTGAACTTGGTCGCCAGGACCACCACGAGCACCAGACCGGTGAAGAACGCGCCGAAGGCGTTGATGGCCCGGGAGCGGACCATGTGGCGGCGCTTCGCCACGTTCTTCTCGGTCCTGAGGTGGCGGTTCCAGTGCCGGACCATGCCGGTCTGGCTCAGCGTGAAGGAGACGAAGACCCCGACGATGTAGAGCTGGATCAGCCGCGTCGAGTCGGCGCCGTAGATCCAGACGAGCAGCGCCGCCGCGCCGGCCAGCAGGACGATGCCGTTGGAGAACGCCAGGCGGTCGCCGCGGGTGTGGAGCTGGCGGGGCAGGTAGCGGTCCTGGGCGAGGATCGAGCCGAGGAGCGGGAAGCCGTTGTACGCGGTGTTCGCGGCCAGGAACAGCACCAGCGCGGTGGCCGCGGCGAGCACCACGAACAAGAACGTTCCGTCACCGAAGACGGCGGCGGCCACCTGGGAGATCACCGGGTTCTGGACGTAGCCCTGCCCGACCGGGATCCCGCTGCTCCTCAGAAGGTCCGTCTCGGGGAACTCCGCCATCTTCACGTGCGTGGCCATGGCCAGGCCGATGATGCCGCAGAACATGGTGACCGCGAGCCCGCCCATCAGGGCGAGGGTCGTGGCGGCGTTCTTGCTCTTGGGCTTACGGAACGCCGGGACGCCGTTGCTGATCGCCTCGACGCCGGTGAGCGCGGCACATCCGGAGGAGAAGGCGCGCAGGAGCAGGAAGACCAGCGCGAAGCCGGCCAGTCCCTGGTGCTCCGCCTTGATCTTGAAGTCGCTGGTCGGGGAGTGCATGGTCTCGTTGAGGACAATTCCGCGGAACGCGCCCCAGAGGATCATCAGGAAGACGCCGCCGACGAAGACGTACGTCGGGATCGCGAAGAGCTTGCCCGACTCCCGTACCCCGCGCAGGTTCATCACCGTCAGCAGGATGATGATCCCGACGGCGCACGCGACTTTGTTCTCGATGACGAAGGGGATCGCCGAGCCCAGGTTCTCGACCCCGGACGAGATCGACACGGCCACGGTCAGGATGTAGTCGACCAGCAGCGCGCTGGCGACGGTGAGACCGGCCTTCGGCCCGAGGTTCGTGTTGGCGACCTCGTAGTCGCCGCCGCCGCTCGGGTAGGCGTGCACGTTCTGCCGGTAGGAGGCGACGACCGTGAACATCAGGACCACGACGGCGGCGGCGATCCACGGGCTGAAGTGGTAGGCCGACACACCCGCGACGGACAGGACCAGGAGGACTTCTCCCGGTGCGTACGCCACCGAGGACAACGGGTCGGAGGCGAAGACGGGCAGCGCGATGCGTTTGGGGAGGAGAGTCTCTCCCAGCCTGTCGCTACGCAGCGCCCGCCCGATGAGAATCCGTTTGGGCACGTCGGTCAGTTTGGACACGCAAAGGATCGTATGCGTTCGAACGATGGGCTGTGCAGGCAGCACCGCCTACTGAGATGGCGGCAACGACGGCGTTGCCGCATAAGCTCAGGTGCAGGGGACACCGTATACGGTGTCCCGCCGGTCGGGCGGTACGCCGAAAAGGAAGAGTGAACAGGGTGTTTTCGCAGGTCAGCGAGATGACCAGGACTGCGGGGTAAGCGCACGTGCACATCGTCATCATGGGATGCGGCCGGGTGGGAGCCGCACTCGCGCAGACCCTGGAGCAGCAGGGGCACACGGTCGCCGTGATCGACCAGGACCCCACGGCCTTCCGTCGGCTCGGCTCCGGTTTCGGCGGCCGCCGGGTCAGCGGCGTCGGATTCGACCAGGACACCCTGCGGGAAGCGGGGATCGAGGACGCCGGCGCCTTCGCGGCGGTCAGCAGCGGCGACAACTCGAACATCATCGCGGCGCGCGTCGCCCGGGAGATGTTCGGCATCGAGAACGTCGCCGCCCGTATCTACGACCCCCGCCGCGCCGAGGTCTACCAGCGCCTGGGCATCCCGACCGTGGCCACGGTCCGCTGGACCGCCGACCAGATGCTGCGGCGGCTGCTGCCGTCCGGCGCGGAGCCGCTGTGGCGGGATCCGAGCGGCGGGGTGCAGCTCGCCGAGGTGCACACGTCGGCGCACTGGATCGGGCACAAGATCAGCACGCTCCAGGAGGAGACGGGCGTCCGCGTGGCGTTCCTCACCAGGCTGGGCGAGGCGATGCTGCCGACGTCCCAGACGGTGCTCCAGGAGGGCGACCTCGTCCACGTGATGATGCGTACGGACGAGATCGAGAAGGTCGAGGCGTCATTCGCCGAGGGCCCGGACGAAGGCGGGAACTGATGCGCGTCGCGATTGCCGGGGCCGGGGCGGTGGGCCGTTCCATCGCGGGCGAGCTGCTGGAGAACGGTCACGAGATCCTGCTGATCGACAAGGCACCGACCGCCATCTCGGTGGAGCGGGTGCCGTTGGCGGAGTGGCTGCTGGCCGACGCCTGTGAGATCACCTCGCTGGACGAGGCCGCGCTGCAACGCTGCAACGTGGTGATCGCCGCGACCGGCGACGACAAGGTGAATCTGGTCGTCTCGCTGCTCGCCAAGACCGAGTACGGGGTGCCGCGGGTGGTGGCCCGGGTGAACAACCCCAAGAACGAGTGGCTGTTCAATGAGTCCTGGGGCGTCGACGTCGCGGTCTCCACGCCGCGTCTGATGTCGGCGCTGGTGGAGGAGGCGGTGAGCGTCGGCGATCTCGTACGGCTGCTGCGTTTCAGCCACGGCGACGCGAACCTGGTCGAGCTGACGCTGCCGCCGGAGTCCGCGGTGACGGGCACGCAGGTCGGGGACGTGGTCTGGCCCGAGGACACCTCGCTGGTGACGATCATCCGCGGCACGCGCGTCCTGACGCCGAATCCGGAGGAGACGCTGGAGGCGGGCGACGAGCTGCTGTTCGTGGCGGCGCAGGCGCGCGAGGAGCAGCTGGAGGACCTGCTGTCGGTACGCCGCGAGGAGACGGACTGACGGGCCGGCTGACAAAAAACGGCTTCGGGCGCCGGACCGACTGGTCCGGCGCCCGAAGTGCGTCTTGTACGGGGATCCCGACTTATACGGGGGTCCCGTACCGAGCGGGCTCTACGCCTCCCGCCGGTGGCTCACCGGGCCGTCCGACGTCCCGGCGGCGGCGGCCTTGCGGGCCTTCTCGGCCTCCTCCTCCGCCTCCATCTCCGCGAACACGTCGATGGGCGGCGGCGCCTTCGCCAGGAAGACCCAGGTCAGCCAGACCGCCAGCAGGAACGGCGGGATCTTGAGCGCGACCAGGACCCAGCCGAGCTGCGCCGTGTCGGCCCACCAGTACAGCGGGAAGAGGATCGCGCACTTGGCGAGGAGGATCAGGCCCCACGCCCAGCTGGCCTTCGCGTACGCCTTCTTGCGGCCGGGGTTACGGGTGCGCCAGGAGAGGTTCTCCTTGAAGACCGGGCCCAGGATCAGACCGATCAGCGGCACTCCGGCGGCGGCGGTCGCCAGGTACGCGATGGCCAGGCCCAGCGTGTAGAGCATGCCCGGCAGGTAGAAGTCCTTGGCGTTGCCGGTCATCATCGCGAAGACCACGCCGAAGGCGACCCCGAAGACCCCGCTGAACGCGTGTTTCACCGTGTCGCGGCGGACCAGCCGGACGACGAGGAGCACCAGGGAGACCCCCACGGCGGCGATGGCCGACGTGTGGAGGTCCTTGTTGATCGTGAAGATCGTGACGAAGAGCAGTCCGGGGAGGACGGTCTCCACCATGCCGCGCAGGCCGCCGAAGGCCTCGAAAAGCGCCGCCTCGGTGACGGCTTTCGCGTCGGCTGCCTGCTGGTCTGCCGTGGCGGGAGAAGCGGGTGGGGCTGTCGAGGCGGCGGGCTTGTCGAGTGACGTCACCGGCTACTCCTGTCCGAGCGGTCGGATTTCGTATTTGGGATTGAACAGCACCCGGCGGCCGTGGCTCATGGAGATCCGGCCGGAGGCGATCAGCTTGCGGCCCGGCTCTATGCCCACGATGGAGCGCCGGCCCAGCCACACGACGTCCAGCGGCGCGGTGCCGTCGAACAGCTCCGCCTCCAGAGCGGGGACTCCCGCCCGTGGACGCAGGGTGACCGTCCGCAACGTACCAGCCACCCGGACGATCTGGCGGTCGCTGCACTCGGAGATCCGCGTGCAGCCCGACGCCTGCGTGTCCTCCCGCAGCTCCTCGGACTCCAGGTCCTCCTGGGAGCTGGACAGCCGTTCGAGCATCCGGCGGAAGCGGCCGCTCGGCTTCTCAGCACTCATACCTTGAGGGTACCGGGCCCCGGGCTCCGCGTTCGCGGGTCTCGCACTGGGTTTCGAACCGGGTTTCGGACCGCGACACACCCCCCGTTCGAGTCGTATTCGCATCAACGTTCGAAGCGGTAGCCCATGCCCGGTTCGGTGACGAAGTGCCGCGGGTGCGAGGGATCCGTCTCCAGCTTCCGGCGCAGCTGGGCCATGTAGACCCGCAGATAGTTGGTCTCCGTGCCGTACGAGGGCCCCCAGACCTCCTGGAGGAGCTGTTTCTGGCTCACCAGCCGGCCCGTGTTCCGTACGAGGACCTCCAGCAGGTGCCATTCGGTGGGCGTGAGCCGTACGTCCCGTCCCTCGCGGTGCACCTTCTTCGCGGCCAGGTCGACGGTGAAGCCCTCCGTCTCGACCAGGGCCACTCCCTCGTCGCCGTCCCCGCCGACCGGTTCCGCGCGCCGGACGGCGGCGCGCAGCCGGGCCAGCAGCTCGTCCATGCCGAAGGGCTTGGTGACGTAGTCGTCGGCGCCCGCGTCGAGCGCCTCGACCTTCTCGTCCGAGGTGTGGCGGGCGGAGAGCACGAGGATCGGGACACGGGTCCAGCCGCGCAGGCCCTTGATCACCTCAACGCCGTCCATGTCCGGCAGCCCGAGGTCGAGGACGACGACGTCGGGGTGGCGGGCGGCGGCGAGTTCGAGGGCGCCCGCGCCGTCGGCCGCCGCGTCCACCTCGTACTTGCGCGCCTTGAGGTTGATCACGAGGGCGCGCACGATCTGCGGCTCGTCGTCGACCACGAGCACCCTGGTCATAGGGGTCTGCCTTTCTGCGGGCCCGGTCATGAGCTGACGCGGGCGGGTTGTCCCGAGGGGGCCGGCGCGGGCCCGGGGGCCGCTCGGAGCGTGAGGACCATGGTCATGCCGCCGCCGGGGGTGTCCTCGGCGGCGAGGGTGCCGCCCATGGCCTCGGCGAAGCCGCGAGCCACCGCGAGGCCGAGGCCGACCCCGGCGCCGCGCGGCGCGTCGCCATGGCGCTGGAAGGGTTCGAAGATGCGGTCCTTGGCATCGTCGGGGACACCGGGGCCGCTGTCCACGACGCGTACCTCGACGCGCGTGCCGAGGGTGCTGGCCGCGACGACGACGGGCTGTCCGTAGGGGCTGTACTTGACGGCGTTCTCCACGATGTTGGCGACCGCGCGCTCCAGGAGACCGGGGTCGACGGCGACCATGGGCAGCGATTCGGGGACGTCCAGGACGACGCTGCCGTCGGGTACGCCTCCCAGCGCCATCGGGACGACCTCGTCGAGGTCTATCTCGCGGATCAGGGGGGTGACGGTTCCGGTCTGGAGGCGGGACATGTCCAGGAGGTTCCCCACCAGGTGGTCCAGGCGGTCGGCGCCGTTCTCGATGCCCTCCAGCAGCTCCGCCCGGTCCTCCTCCGACCACTCGACGTCGTCGGAGCGCAGTGAGGTGACCGACGCCTTGATGCCCGCCAGCGGGGTACGGAGGTCGTGGCTGACCGCCGCGAGCAGCGCCGTACGGATCCGGTTGCCCTCCGCCAGCGCCCGCGCGTGCTCGGCCTCCCCCACCAGCCGCTGCCGGTCCAGCACCACCGCCGCCTGCGCCGCGAAGGCCGCCAGCACCCGCCGGTCCTCCGCCGGCAGCACCCGACCCGACAGCGCCAGCGCCATGTGGTCCCCCACCGGCATGTCCACGTCGGCGGCCTCGGGGCGGTCCACGGGCGCGGGCCCCACGCTGCCCGCGCGGGTCCAGGGCTCGACGTCGCCGCCGCGCTCCAGGAGGGCCACCGACTCCATCGCGAACGTCTCGCGCACCCGCTCCAGCAGGGCGTCCAGCGTCGTCTCGCCGCGCAGGACACTGCCCGCGAGGAACGACAGGATCTCGGACTCCGCCCGCAATCGGGCGGCCTGGTGGGTACGGCGGGCCGCCAGGTCCACCACCGACGCGACGGCCACGGCGACCGCGAAGAAGATCGTGATGGCGACGAGGTTCTTGGGGTCCTGGATGGTGAGGGTGTGGGTGGGCGGGGTGAAATAGAAGTTCAGCAGCAGGGTGCTCACGGCGGCGGAGGCGAGGGCGGGCCGCAGCCCGCCGAGCAGCGCGGACAGCACGGTCAGGAACAGGAAGAGCAGGACGTCGTTGGCGAGTCCGAGTGTGTCGTGGAGGGCTGTGAGCAGCAGCGACAGCAGGACGGGCGCGACCACCCCGACCAGCCAGCCCCAGATGATCCGCTGACGGCCCAGGCGCGCGCCGCGCGCCACCGGCAGGCCGCGCCCCTTGGCCACCTCCTCGTGCGTGACGATGTGGACGTCGAGATCGGGGCCCGACTCCCGGGCCACGGTCGTGCCGACGCCGGGGCCGAACACGTACTGCCAGGTCTTGCGGCGGCTGGAGCCCAGCACGATCTGCGTGGCATTGACGCCCCGGGCGAATTCGAGCAGCGCGGAGGGGATGTCGTCGCCGATGACGTGGTGGAAGGTGCCGCCGAGGTCTTCCACGAGGGTGCGCTGGACGGTGAGTTCCTTGGGCGACACGGCGGTGAGGCCGTCGCTGCGCGCTATGTAGACGGCGAGCACCTCGCCGCCCGCGCCCTTCTCGGCGAGGCGGGCCGCGCGGCGGATGAGCGTACGGCCCTCGGGTCCGCCGGTCACGCCGACGACGATGCGTTCGCGGGCCTGCCAGGTGGAGCGGATGTTGTGCTCGCCCCGGTACTCCTGGAGGTATTCGTCCACCCGGTCCGCCACCCAGAGCAGCGCCAGCTCACGCAGCGCGGTCAGGTTCCCGGGCCGGAAGTAGTGGGAGAGGGCCGCGTCGACCTTGTCGGGTTTGTACACGTTCCCGTGGGCCATGCGGCGGCGCAGGGCCTGCGGGGACATGTCGACCAGCTCGATCTGGTCCGCCCGCCGCACCACCTCGTCCGGTACGGTCTCCCGCTGCCGTACGCCCGTTATGGACTCGACCACGTCACCGAGTGATTCCAGGTGCTGGATGTTGACGGTGGAGACGACGTCGATGCCGGCCCTGAGCAGGTCCTCGATGTCCTGCCAGCGTTTTTCGTTGCGGGAGCCGGGGACGTTCGTGTGGGCCATCTCGTCCACGAGGGCGACGGCGGGGTGGCGGGCCAGGACGGCGTCCACGTCCATCTCGGTGAACAGCGTCTCCCGGTACTCCAGCTCCCGGCGCGGGACCTCTTCGAGGCCGTGCAGCATGACTTCCGTACGGGACCGGCCGTGATGCTCGACGAAGCCGACGACGCAGTCCGTACCGCGCTCGACCCGGCGGTGGGCCTCGGAGAGCATCGCGTACGTCTTGCCGACCCCGGGCGCCGCACCCAGATAGATCCTCAGCTTGCCGCGTCCCATGGCCCCATTGTCGTCTTCCGTACGCTCCGGCGCGTCCGGCCCGCGGTGGTCGTCGCGGGCCGGACGGGCCGGGTGGTGTCCTGGCGCGGTCAGCCGGCCAGTTCTTTCAGGGCGGTGTTGAGGGCGAGGACGTTCACCGTGGGCTCGCCGATGAAGCCGAGCGTGCGCCCGTCGGTGTGGTCGTCGACCAGCCGGCCGACCTGTGCGGCGGTGAGGTGGTTGCGCTCCGCCACCCGGTTCACCTGGAGCCGGGCGTAAGCCGGTGAGATGTCCGGGTCGAGGCCCGAGCCCGAGGAGGTCACCGCGTCGGGCGGCACCTCGGAGGGCTCGACCGGGTTGCCGGGGGTGGAGTTGTCCTTCACCACGGCGGCCTTGGCGTCCTTGACCCACTGGATCAGCTCTTCGTTGTCGCCCGAGCGGTTGGTCGCCCCGGAGAGGATCAGCTTGTACTGGGTGTTGACGGAGTTGCTGCCCAGGCCGTTGGAGGGGCGCGGCTGGAACCACTTGAGGTCCGGCGCGGGGGTCTCCTGGCCCTTCTTCAGCGGCAGGTCGTAGCGCTGGCCGATGAGCGAGGAGCCGACGACCCGGCCGTCCGATGTCACCTCGGAGCCGTTCGCCTGATGGGAGAAGAGGCCCTGGGCGACGCCGGTGACGGCCAGCGGGTAGAGCACGCCGCACAGGACGGTGAGGACGATGAGGGCGCGCAGGGCGGCCCCGAGGAGCCGTGCGCCGCCACTTGCGGAGCTGTTCATGAGAGACATGCCGTTCACCCGATGCCGGGGATGAGGGAGAGGAGCAGGTCGATGATCTTGATCCCGATGAACGGGGCGATCAGCCCGCCGAGGCCGTAGATCCCCAGGTTTCTCCTGAGCATCCGGTCGGCGCTCGTCGGCCGGTAGCGCACGCCCCGCAGGGCGAGCGGCACCAGCGCCACGATGACCAGCGCGTTGAAGACGACGGCGGAGAGGATCGCGGACTCGGGCGAGGACAGGTCCATGATGTTGAGCCGGTCCAGGCTCGGGTAGGCGACCGCGAACATCGCGGGGATGATCGCGAAGTACTTCGCGACGTCGTTGGCGATGGAGAAGGTCGTGAGCGCGCCGCGCGTGATGAGCAGCTGCTTGCCGATCTCCACGATCTCGATGAGCTTGGTGGGGTTGGAGTCCAGGTCCACCATGTTCCCGGCCTCCTTGGCGGCCGAGGTCCCGGTGTTCATGGCCACGCCCACGTCCGCCTGCGCCAGCGCCGGAGCGTCGTTCGTCCCGTCGCCGGTCATGGCGACGAGCTTGCCGCCCGCCTGTTCCCGCTTGATGAGGGCCATCTTGTCCTCGGGGGTGGCCTCGGCGAGGAAGTCGTCGACGCCGGCCTCCTCCGCGATGGCGCGGGCCGTGAGCGGGTTGTCGCCCGTGATCATGACGGTCCTGATGCCCATACGGCGCAGCTCGGCGAACCGCTCGCGCATGCCCTCCTTGACGACGTCCTTGAGGTGGATCACCCCGAGGACCCGGGCTCCCGCGCCGTCCTCCACCGCGACCAGCAGCGGGGTGCCGCCCGCCGTGGAGATCCGCTCGGTGAGGGTCCTGGCCTCGGCGGAGGCGCGGCCGCCGCTCTGCTCGACCCAGGCGACGACCGAGCCGGTCGCGCCCTTGCGGATACGGCGGGTGGCGCCGTGCTCCGTGAGGTCGACGCCGGACATCCGGGTCTGGGCGGTGAAGGCGACCCACTCGGCGCCGGCCAGTTCGCCCCGGCCGCGCTCGCGGAGCCCGTACCGCTCCTTGGCCAGGACCACCACGGACCGGCCCTCGGGGGTCTCGTCGGCCAGCGAGGAGAGCTGGGCGGCGTCCGCGAGTTCGGCGGCCGTCACTCCGGCGACCGGGACGAACTCGGCGGCCTGCCGGTTGCCGAGGGTGATGGTGCCGGTCTTGTCCAGCAGGAGTGTGGAGACGTCCCCTGCGGCTTCGACGGCCCGGCCCGACATGGCGAGCACGTTGCGCTGCACCAGCCGGTCCATGCCCGCGATGCCGATCGCGGAGAGGAGCGCGCCGATGGTGGTCGGGATGAGGCAGACCAGCAGGGCCGTCAGCACGATCAGGGACTGTCCTGCGCCCGCGTAGACGGCGAACGGCTGGAGGGTGACGACGGCGATCAGGAAGACGATCGTGAGGGACGCGAGCAGGATGTTCAGCGCGATCTCGTTGGGCGTCTTCTGCCGGGCCGCGCCCTCGACCAGTTTGATCATGCGGTCGATGAAGGTCTCGCCGGGCTTGGTCGTGATCTTGATGACGACCCGGTCGGAGAGGACCTTCGTACCGCCGGTGACGGCCGAGCGGTCGCCCCCGGACTCGCGGATGACGGGCGCGGACTCGCCGGTGATGGCGGACTCGTCGACGGAGGCGACCCCCGCGACGACGTCCCCGTCGCCGGGGATGATGTCCCCGGCCTCGCAGACGACCAGGTCGCCGATGCGCAGCTCGGTGCCGGGCACCCGCTCCTCGGCGCGGCTCGCGGGGTTCCTCTCCACGAGCCTGCGGGCGACGGTCTCGGTCTTGGCCCGGCGCAGGGTGTCCGCCTGCGCCTTGCCGCGGCCCTCGGCGACGGCCTCCGCCAGGTTGGCGAAGATCGTGGTCAGCCAGAGCCAGGCGGCGATGGCCCAGCCGAACCAGTCCCCCGGATGAGTGAGGGCCAGGACGGTGGTGAGGACGGAGCCCACCTCCACCACGAACATCACGGGCGACTTGACCATCACCCTCGGGTCGAGCTTGCGCACCGCCTCGGGGAAGGACGTGATCAGCTGCTTGGGATCGAACAGACCCCCGCCGACGCGGCCGTCCCCCGGGCCGTGGCCGCCGGGTATGTCGCTGTGCGGCGCACGGGTCGGAGTGACAGTGGACATCGGATCCTCGTGCTCGGGACGGACGCTCATGACCCCAGCCCCTCGGCCAGCGGGCCCAGGGCCAGCGCCGGGAAGTAGGTCAGAGCGGTGACGATCAGGATCGTGCCGACGAGCAGCCCGACGAAGAGCGGCTTGTGGGTACGGAGGGTGCCCAGCGTCTCGGGCACCGGTTTCTGCTCGGCGAGCGAACCGGCCAGGGCGAGGATGAACACCATGGGGAGGAAGCGGCCGAGCAGCATGACGATGCCGAGGGTGGTGTTGAACCACTGGGTGTCGGCGTTGAGCCCGGCGAACGCCGAGCCGTTGTTGTTGGCCGCCGAGGTGTACGCGTACAGGATCTCGGAGAAGCCGTGGGCGCCGGAGTTGGTCATGGAGTGGCCCGGGGTGGGCAGGGCCATGGCCACGGCGGTGAAGCTCAGGACCAGCGCCGGGGTGATCAGGATGTAGAGCGCGGCGAACTTGATCTCGCGGGTGCCGATCTTCTTGCCCAGGTACTCGGGCGTCCGTCCGACCATCAGGCCGGCGAGGAACACCGCGATGAGCGCCATGATCAGGATCCCGTAGAGACCGGAGCCGACCCCGCCGGGCGCCACCTCGCCCAGTTGCATGCCGAGCAGGGCGATACCGCCGCCGTAGCCGGTGAACGAGGAGAGGAAGGCGTTGACCGCGCCGGTGGAGGTGAGGGTGGTGGCCACCGCGAAGATCGACGAGCCGCCGACCCCGAAGCGGGTCTCCTTGCCCTCCAGGGCGCCGCCCGCGGCCTGGAACGCGGTTCCGCCGTGGTGGAACTCCGTCCACAGCATCAGGGCGGTGAAGCCGATCCAGATCACCACCATGGCGGCGAGGATCGCGTAGCCCTGCTTGACGCTGCCGACCATCCTGCCGAAGGTGCGGGTCAGGGCGAACGGGATGAGCAGGATCAGGAAGATCTCGAAGAGGTTGGAGATCCCGTTGGGGTTCTCGAAGGGGTGGGCGGAGTTGGCGTTGAAGTAGCCGCCGCCGTTGGTGCCCAGCTCCTTGATGGCCTCCTGGGAGGCGACGGCGCCGCCGTTCCACTGCTGCGAGCCGCCCATGAATTGCCCGACCTCGTGGATGCCGGCGAAGTTCTGGATCGCGCCGCAGGCCACCAGGACGATCGCGCCGATGACGGCGATCGGCAGCAGGATCCGTACGGTGCCGCGCACCAGGTCCGACCAGAAGTTGCCCAGCTCGCCGGTGCGGGAGCGGGCGAAGCCCCGTACCAGCGCCACCGCGACGGCCATGCCGACGGCGGCCGAGAGGAAGTTCTGGACGGCGAGGCCGCCGGTCTGTACGACGTGGCCCATGGCCTGCTCGCCGTAGTACGACTGCCAGTTGGTATTGGAGACGAAGGACGCGGCGGTGTTGAACGCCTGGTCCGGGTCGATGGAGGAGAAGCCCAGCGAGCCGGGCAGACCGCCCTGGACCCGCTGGAGCAGGTAGAGGAACAGGACGCTCACCGCGGAGAAGGCGAGGACGCCGCGCAGATAGGCGGGCCAGCGCATCTCGGTGGTGGGGTCGGCGCCGATGATCCGGTAGACGGCCTTCTCGGCCTTGAGGTGCTTGGACGAGCTGTAGACGCCTGCCATGTAGTCGCCGAGGGGGCGGTACGCCAGCCCGAGGGCCACGGCGAGCGCGACCACCTGGAGCACGCTTGCGGGGACGGGACCCATCACTCAGAACCTCTCCGGGAAGAGGAGGGCGAGGACGAGATAGCCCAACAGGGCGACGGCCACGACCAGGCCGGCGATGTTCTCGGCGGTCATAGCTTCGCGACCCCCTTGGCGATGAGGGCCACCAGCGCGAAGACCGCGATCGTGGTGACGACGAAGGCCACGTCGGCCATCGTGTGCTCCTAGATGATTTCCGGGAAATGTGACTTCCTGAGGAAACCCCCTGTTTTGAGCGGTCCCGCAGTTGTTGACGTCTCCCATACGTCCCCGGGCGCCGGCTTGACGGACTCCTTACGGACGGGCCCGTGACCGTCGGACAGGGCACCGGAAAAAGCACCGGAAAAGGCCAGTGGGCCGCACCCCGGCGAAGGGGTGCGGCCCACCGGCCACAGGTTCGGGAAAGGTCGTACGGTCTCGTACGGCGGAGGTCAGCGCACCTCGGTGATCTCGGGACCGCGCTGGAGCGAGCCCATGCCACCGGAGAAGCGGGATCCTTCCTGCTCCTCCTGCTGGACACCCTCGGCGACCATCTGCGCGTCGTCGGGCAGCTTGAGGACGATCGGGTCACGCGGCGCCATCGGGCCGTCGCCGCGGACGACGACGGTGTCCCGGAAGATCTGCTCCAGGAGCCCCGCCGCCTCGGGCTGGACGGCGCCCTGGCCGGAGATCACCCCGCGCAGGAACCAGCGGGGGCCGTCGACACCGATGAAGCGCACCAGCTGGATGCCGCCGGTGCCGTCCGGCAGCTGTACGGGCACCTGGGCCCGCAGCTCCCAGCCGAGCGGGCCCTCGACCTCGTCGATGATGCCGCCCTGCTGGGTGATGCCGGAGGCGATCTCCTCGCGCACCTCGCCCCAGATGCCTTCCTTCTTGGGCGCCGCGAAGGCCTGGAGCTGTACCGCGCTGTCGCGCAGGACGATGGTGGCGGCGACGATCGCGTCACCGGCGACCTCGACGCGCAACTCCATGCCCTCGACCCCGGGGACGAAGACACCGCCCAGGTCCACGCGGCCCTCGTCGGGCTTGGAGACCTCCGAGATGTCCCAGGGACCGTCGGGGCGGGGGGCCGGGGGAAGATTCACCCGGCGGGAGCCCGACGCGGCCTCGGCGCCGGCGTCCGCGTCGACGCCGTCGACGAACTGCTCGGCCTCGCCTGCCGCGTCCGCCGCGTCCTCTGCGGAACCACTCTTCTTGCGACCGAACACGTTACTGTCCTTCCCGGTCTGATACGACCGAAGCGTATCGATTCCCACCCTGTGCGCCGCCCACGGAGGCGTGGCCCCCGGTGGACCCGAAGCCCCCTTCGGCCCGCGCGGACCCGGGAAGCTCCGCCACCTCGTGGAAGCGCACCTTCTCGACCTGCTGGACGACCAATTGGGCAATCCTGTCGAATCGTTCGAACCGCACACCCTCGCGCGGATCGAGATTCACCACGATCACCTTGATCTCTCCACGGTACCCGGCATCCACGGTCCCTGGGGCATTCACCAGGGCGACACCGCAGCGGGCGGCCAGCCCCGAGCGCGGGTGCACGAAGGCCGCGTACCCGTCGGGCAGCGCGATCGACACCCCCGTCGGCAGCACGGCCCGCTCGCCCGGGGCCAGCTCGGCGGCCTCGGTGGTCACCAGATCGACCCCGGCGTCGCCGGGATGCCCGTACGCGGGCAGCGGGACCT
This sequence comes from Streptomyces sp. NPDC087420, assembly GCF_044744165.1. Lineage (NCBI taxonomy): Bacteria > Bacillati > Actinomycetota > Actinomycetes > Kitasatosporales > Streptomycetaceae > Streptomyces > Streptomyces sp. NPDC087420. The sequence goes on along the minus strand of NZ_JBIUXU010000015.1, from coordinate 218,091 downwards.
CGGGATCGACCCGGCGGATCAGTACGTCAACGGGGGGACGGCTCATGGGTTCACCTCGACGGCGCGGGGGGCGCCTGGCGCGGTCCGCCGGCGGCGGACCGGTGGCGGAACAGTGGCGGCACGTTACTCACAGCCGCAGACCTTACCCGCGCGGTGGTCCCCGGACAGCACCGTGCCAAGCTTGCGCCCATGGAGCCATCCGCCACGCGCTACGACGAACGTCTGACCGCGCCCCCTTCCTGGTGGGCGATCGCCGCCCTCACCGGGGTCGCGGGCGGTCTGATCCTGCTGCCTCTCGGGCCACTGCCGCTGCTGGGCGGAGTGATCGTCGCGGGGGCCTTCGCCGCCGTGCTGGTCAGCTCCTACGGATCCGTGCGGATCCGGGTCGTGGCGGACTCCCTCGTCGCGGGCGACGCCCGGATCCCGGTCACGGCGCTCGGCGAGGCCGAGGAGCTGGACGAGGAGGAGGCGCGGGCCTGGCGGCTGCACAAGGCCGATCCCCGGGCCTTCATGCTGCTCCGCAGCTATGTGCCGACCGCGCTGCGGATCCCGGTCACGGATCCGGACGACGCGACTCCGTACCTCTACCTGTCCACCAGGAACCCGCGGGCGCTGGCGGCGGCGCTGGAAGCGGTACGAACGGGCTGAGCGCCCGAGACCGCCCGTATGCCCCGAGGCCGGCTGTGCGCCCGAGGACCGGGCGGCCGGCTCAGGCGCCGGCGGAGGGGGCCGGCCCGCTCAGGGCCCCAGCTCCTCGGGCAGCTCGGGCGGCAGCTCCCTGGGCTGCTCCAGCGGGGGCAGCTCGGGCAGTGCCTCCCAGGGCACCTGCCGCGAGCGCAGGTCCTTGCGGACGCGCCCGGCGACCTTCTGGGTGTCCCGGCGGTTCATCATCGCGCCGACGGCGGCGCCGATCATGAACGGGACCAGGTTCGGCAGGCTGCGGACGGTGCGCTTCATGATCTGCTGGCGCAGCTCGCGCTTCATCCGGCCGCTCAGCGCGCTGTTGATCGTCGACGGACGCGTGACGTCGACCCCGCGCTCCTCCGTCCACGCGGTCAGATAGGCGAAGCCGCGCTCCTTGACCGTGCCGGGCGGCCGCTGTCCGTAGACCTCGTGCAGCTCGGCGATGAGCTTGAGCTCGATCGCGGCGACGGCGGTGATCTCCGCCGCCAGCTCGGCGGGCATCGCGGGCGGCACGGGCAGCATCGCCGCCGCGCCGATGCCCGCGCCCACCGTCGAACTGCCGTTCGCGGCGCCCGCGATCAGCTTGTCGGCCAGTTCCTCGGGTCCGAGACCCGGGAACTGGCGGCGAAGCGTCGCCAGATCGCGGACCGGGACCCGAGGAGCGTTCTCGATGATCCGGTCGGCGAGATGGCCGAGCGCCGCCTTGGCGCCCACGCCTCCTTTGCGTACTCCCCGTGTGACGGCTGCCAGGCGCCGGCCCTTGGTCCTGGGGCCGTCGTGGTCGTCCTGGGCCGCTTCGAGCGAGACCGGCAGGCCTCGCTCGTCGTCGTCCGGGTCCGGAAGGAGCAGGAGAGCGGCGTGCTCGGCGGGAGGCTGAGGGCCTCCTGCCGGGCCTGAGCCGCTCTCGAACGCCTCCGGTGGACCCGCAGGGCCGAAGCGCCGTTTCCGGGACGGTGAGTCGCCTGTCACGGCCGGCCCGCCCTAGTCGCAGTCGCGGCAGATCGGCTGACCGTTCTTCTCCCTGGCCAACTGGCTGCGGTGGTGCACCAGGAAGCAGCTCATGCAGGTGAACTCGTCGGCCTGACGGGGCAGCACACGGACGGAAAGCTCCTCGTTGGAGAGATCCGCGCCGGGCAGCTCCAGGCCTTCAGCCTGCTCGAACTCGTCGACGTCGACCGCTGAGGTCGACTTGTCGTTCCGACGGGCCTTCAGTTCCTCAAGGCTGTCCTGATCGACGTCGTCATCGGTCTTGCGTGGGGTGTCGTAATCCGTTGCCATGTCGCTCTCCCCCTCTGGGTTTCTGTGGTGTCTCCAGCGCACGTAACGCGTGAGAGGCCGGACTTGTGCCCGACCTGAGGCGGAGATTTTGCCTCACATCAAGGTCTGTTACTCAATCGACACCCAATCGCACTCCTGCTGAGTGATCGACTTCGGGTGGCGAAGGGGACCGTACACGGTCCTGAGGTCGTGCTACACGGGCGCCACCCCGTGTACTTCCCGTGATCCGGGGCCCTGGAAACCCGGACTTTACCGGCTTTCCGAAGGTGGCTTGATCACAGAGAGTGGATGGGCGTGAATTCGACCCTGTGATCGATCACACAAGCCCCAACCTGGCAGGGGCCCCGAAAATTCCGCGCAAAGCGAACAAAAGCCAGCCTCGTCCGGAATGCCGCGAGCAGCATCTCAGACCGGGAGGGTGACCCGCATCACGAGGCCACCGCCCTCGCGGGGCTCCGCGATGATACGGCCGCCGTGGGCCCGGGCCACGGACCGGGCGATCGACAGGCCGAGGCCCACGCCCTTGTCGCTGCCGGTCCGTTCGGTACGGAGCCGGCGGAACGGTTCGAAAAGATTGTCGATCTCGTAAGCGGGAACGACCGGACCGGTGTTCGACACCACCAGGACCGCCTGTCCCGGCTCCAGCGCGGTCGTGACCTCCACCCAGCCGTCCTCCGGCACGTTGTACCGGACGGCGTTCTGGACCAGGTTCAGCGCGATCCGCTCCAGCAGGACCCCGTTGCCCTGGACCACCGCGGGCGACCGCTCCCCGCGGATGACGACGTTCTTCTCCTGGGCCTCACCGAGGGTCTGGTCGACCGCGCGGTCGGCCACCTCGGCGAGATCGACCGGTTTTCGCTCCACCAGCTGGTTGTCACTGCGGGCGAGCAGCAGCAGACCCTCCACCAGCTGCTCGCTGCGCTCGTTGGTCGCCAGCAACGTCTTGCCGAGCTGCTGGAGTTCACTCGGGGCGCCGGGGTCCGAGAGGTGGACCTCCAGCAGGGTCCGGTTGATCGCGAGGGGCGTACGCAGTTCGTGGGACGCGTTCGCGACGAAGCGCTGCTGCGCCGTGAAGGCACGCTCCAGCCGCTCCAGCATCTCGTCGAACGTGTCCGCGAGCTCCTTCAGTTCGTCGTCCGGGCCGTCCAGCTCGATCCGGCGGGAGAGGTCGGAGCCGACCACGCGGCGTGCGGTACGGGTGATCCGGCCCAGCGGCGAGAGCACGCGGCCCGCCATCGCGTACCCGAAGGCGAACGCGATGATGCTCAGGCCGACCAGGGCGAAGAGTGAGCGGGTGAGCAGGTCGTCGAGCGCCTGGGCGCGCTGGTGGTTGACGCAGCTGTTGATCGCCGCGTTGAACTCGTCGGGGGTGGGCCGGTCGTTCGGGAACGAACAGGTGTCGCTGCTCACCGACCCCGAGACGATCTTGAAGGGGAGGTTGCTGCCCACGTGCAGGGCCTGCGCCGCGAGCAGATAGATGATCGAGAGCAGCAGGATCCCGGCGATCAGGAACATCCCGCCGTACAGCAGCGTGAGACGTATGCGGATCGTCGGACGCACCCACGGCAGCGTCTGGTCGGGCCGCCTGGGGTCCCAGGTCGGCTTCGGAGGTGCCGAGGGCGGCACCGGGTTGGTCGCCATCCGCGTCAGATCCGGTAACCCGAACCGGGGACCGTGACGATCACGGGCGGTTCCGCCAGCTTGCGGCGCAGGGTCATGACCGTGACGCGCACGACGTTCGTGAACGGGTCCGTGTTCTCGTCCCACGCCTTCTCCAGCAGCTGCTCGGCCGAGACGACCGCGCCCTCGCTGCGCATCAGGACCTCCAGCACCGCGAACTCCTTGGGGGCGAGCTGGATCTCCTTGCCCTCCCGGAAGACCTCGCGGCGGTTCGGGTCGAGCTTGATCCCCGAGCGCTCCAGGACCGGCGGCAGCGGCACCGTCGTGCGCCGGCCGAGCGCGCGGACGCGGGCGGTCAGCTCGGTGAAGGCGAAGGGCTTGGGCAGATAGTCGTCCGCGCCCAGCTCCAGTCCCTCGACCCGGTCGCTGACGTCGCCCGAGGCGGTGAGCATGAGGACCCGGGTGGGCACCCCCAGCTCCACGATCCGCCGGCAGACGTCGTCGCCGTGCACCAGGGGGAGGTCGCGGTCGAGCACCACCACGTCGTAGTCGTTGACCCCGATCCTCTCCAGGGCGGCCGCGCCGTCGTACACGACGTCGACGGCCATGGCCTCCCGGCGCAGTCCGGTGGCCACCGCATCGGCGAGCAGCTGCTCGTCCTCGACGACGAGTACGCGCACGTCGCTGTTCCTTCCTCTGGTCGCCCGTCACCTGGGATCAGGGCAGGTCGTCGCACTGGGTGTGCGCCTCCATCCTGCCCGCTACGCCCATAAACCGGCGGTAAGACGAGACCGGGCCCCTGTCGCCGCACGGCGCACGGCCCCCACCGGGCACGACGGGAATACTCAGGATTCTTTGAAGAGTTGAGGTTTCTTGAAGACGGAGCCTGGGGAAAACGACTTCACATCCGAGATCACGCCCTGTTTGTGGCATGTCAGGTCCCACAACTGCCCCCCAGAAGGCAGTGGGCGCGTGATCACCCGCCGTCGGCACACCCCCGTGCCATCGACCACGACGTCGGCACACCCCCGTGCCACTGACCCACGACGAGGGGGCGCAATGGACGCATTCACCGCAGGGCTGCTTCAGCGTATAAAAGCCACGGAAACTGATCTCACACATGCCCGGGAAGCGGGAGACGACTTCCTCGCGGACGTCGAGCAGGAAGAGCTGGACGATCTGCGCCGGCTCGCCGCGGAACATGGCGTGGAGGTCGGCGCGGCCAGCGTCTGACCAGCCCGTACGACGCAGCACCACCAAGCAACGCACCACCACCACTGAACACTGATGAACACCGCTGAAAAAACACACGAAGCACACGCATCACACGGATGACACCACTGAGAACAGCCCCGGTGCCGAGGGGACGGCATCGGGGCTGTTCCGTGTGCCCGGACGGGCGGGGGGCCGTATCCGGTCGTACGTACGTGCCGGGCCCTTGCCCCTCAGTCGTGCCAGGCGCCGTACTCCTCCAGCAGTGTCTGGAGCGGCTCGAACACACCGGGCGGGGCGGCCACCGTCAGGTCCCACGCCGGCCGCTCGCCGGGCCGGCCGCCCGTGAGCGCGCCCGCCTCCCGCGCGATCAGGTCCCCGGCCGCCAGGTCCCACGGGTGCAGCCCACGCTCGTAGTAGCCGTCCAGCCGGCCCGCCGCGACGTCGCAGAGATCGACGGCGGCCGAGCCGCCCCGCCGGATGTCCCTGAGCCGCGGGATCAGCCGGCCGGCGATGTCCGCCTGGTGGGCGCGGACGGTGGTGACGTAGTTGAAGCCCGTCGACACCAGGGCGCGCTCCAGCGGCGGGGCCGGGCGGCAGCGGACGGGCCGGTCGTTCAGGAAGGCGCCGCCGCCGAGGACGGCCCGGAAGGTCTCGCGGCGCATCGGGATCTCCACCACGCCCACCAGCCGCTCCCCGTCCCGCTCGGCGGCGATCGACACGGACCAGGTCGGCAGGCCGTAGAGGTAGTTCACCGTGCCGTCCAGCGGGTCGATGACCCAGCGGATGCCACTGGTGCCGGCCGAGCTGGCGCCCTCCTCGCCGAGGAAGCCGTCGTCGGGGCGGTGTTCGGCCAGGTAGCCGGTGATCAGCTTCTCGGCGGCGATGTCCATCTCGGTGACCACGTCGATGGGGCTGGACTTCGTGGCGGCGACGGTGAGGTCGTCCGGCCGGCCGTCGCGCAGGAGCGCGCCCGCGCGCCGCGCGGCCTCCAGGGCCAGGGTCAGCAGTTCACCCGTGAGGGGGTCGGTGGCCGGTGCGTCGGCGGGTACGTCGTGCGAGGGATCGTGCGGGGCGTCGTGCGGGGCGTCGGTCACAGCGGGCTCCTTCAGGCGTACGGACTGTCGGCGCCCGCGGCGGCGGGCCGCGGGGCCCGGGCCGGGCAGCAACCGACCGGGCAGAGGTCGTGGCTGGGCCCGAGCGCGCCCAGGGCGCAGCGCTCCACCGGCCGCCCCCGTTCGGCGGCGGCGCGCTCCAGCAGGAGATCACGTACGGCCGCCGCGAAGCGCGGGTCCGCGCCCACGGTGGCCGAGCGGCGGACGGGCAGGCCCAGCTCCGCGGCCTTGGCGGTGGCCTCGGTGTCGAGGTCGTACAGGACCTCCATGTGGTCCGAGACAAAACCGATGGGGGCCATCACGACGGCGGGGACGCCCTGTTCACTCAGCGTCTCCAGGTGGTCGCAGATGTCCGGTTCGAGCCAGGGGATGTGGGGGGCGCCGCTGCGCGACTGGTAGACGAGCCGCCAGGGGTGCTCGACGCCGGTCTCCGCGCGGACGGCCTCCACGATCACCCGCGCGGCGTCGAGGTGCTGGGCGACATAGGCACCGCCGTCGCCGTGCTCCTCCACGGGGCCCGAGGTGTCGGCCGCCGCGGTCGGGACGGAGTGGGTGGTGAAGGCGAGGTGCGCCCCCGCCCGTACGTCCTCGGGCAGGTCGGCCAGGGAGGCGATCACGCTGTCGATCATGGGGCGCAGGAAGCCGGGGTGGTTGAAGTAGTGCCGCAGCTTGTCCACGCGGGGCGGTTCGATCCCCTCGCCGACGAGGGTGGCGAGGGCGTCGGCGAGGTTCTCGCGGTACTGGCGGCAGCCCGAGTAGGAGGCGTACGCGCTGGTGGCGAGGACGGCGATCCGGCGCCGGCCGTCCTTGGCCATCTCCCGCAGGGTGTCGGTGAGGTAGGGCGCCCAGTTCCGGTTCCCCCAGTAGACCGGCAGGTCCACGTCGTGCGCGGCGAAGTCCTCGCGCAGCGCGTCCAGGAGGGCGCGGTTCTGTTCGTTGATCGGGCTGACGCCCCCGAACAGGAAGTAGTGCTGGCCCACTTCCTTGAGCCGCTCCTCGGGGATGCCGCGGCCCTTGGTCACATTGGCCAGGAACGGAACCACGGCGTCCGGTCCTTCGGGGCCACCGAAGGACAGCAGGAGCAGGGCGTCGTACGGGGTGGTCGGGTGCTGTTCGGGCATGTTTTGATCCTGCCATCCGCCGGGGTACGACGGACCACCGCGCCCCCTCGGGCGGGTGTCTTTCCGCCGCCCGACCCGGCGGCGGACCGGCGCCGGGTCGGCAGCGGACCGGCGGCGGACGAGCGGCGGAAAAAGCGATGGGCACGCCCGTGATCCGACCGTAGGCTGTGGGCGCCTCAGCGATCCCCCTGAGTGATTCCCCGCCGGAGCGTCGTGTGCTCAGTTCCTACCGCTCGATCTTCTCCGCTCCCGGGACCAGGGGTTTCAGCGCCGCCGGTCTGCTCGGCAGACTGCCGTTCGCGATGCTCGGCATCGGCGTCGTGACGATGATCTCCCAGCTCACCGGGCGGTACGGCCTGGCCGGCGCGCTGGCCGCCACCCTCGCCGCCGCCGAGGCCGTGGCGGGCCCGCAGATGTCCCGGCTGGCCGACCGGTACGGGCAGCGGCGGGTCCTGCGCCCGGCGACCCTGGTCGCGGCGGCCGGCATCGCGGGCCTGCTGGTCTGCGCCCATCGGGGCGCCCCGGTGTGGACGCTGTTCGTCTTCGCCGTGGCCGGGGGCTGCATACCGGGCGTCGGGGCGATGGTCCGGGCCCGCTGGGCGGCGATCCTCCGTGGCTCTCCCCGCGCCCTGCACACCGCGCACGCGTGGGAATCGATCATGGACGAGCTGTGCTTCATCGTCGGCCCGATCGTCTCCATCGGGCTCTCCACCGCGTGGTTCCCCGAGGCGGGTCCGCTGCTCGCCGGTGTCTTCCTGGTGGCCGGGGTGCTCTGGCTGACGGCGCAGCGCGCGACCGAACCCGTACCGCAGCCGTGCGAGCGGCACATCCGCGGCGGCGCGCTGCGCTCCCCCGGGCTGCGGGTGCTGGTGGCCACCTTCGTCGCGACGGGGGCGATCTTCGGGGCCGTGGACGTGGTGACGGTCGCCTTCGCGGACGAGCGGGGGCACAAGGCCGCGGCCAGTCTGGTGCTGGCCGGCTACGCGTGCGGATCGTGCCTGGCGGGGATGGTGTTCGGGCTGGTGCACGTGAAGGGCCCGCCCGCCCGGGGGTGGGTGGTGGGGGTCGGTGTGATGGCGCTGAGTATGATCCCCCTCCAACTGGCCGGGAACCTGCCGTTTCTGGCCGTGGCGCTCTTCGTCTCGGGCCTGTCCGTCGCACCGACGATGGTCAGCACCATGGCCCTGGTCGAAGCGCACGTACCGCGCAGCAAGCTGACCGAGGGCATGAGCTGGACGACCACCGGGCTCGCGGTCGGCGTCGCGCTCGGCGCCTCGACCGCCGGCCGGGTGGTGGACGAGGCCGGGACACGGGCGGGGTACGCGGTGCCCGCCGTGGCGGGAGCGCTCGCGGCCGCGGTGGCGTTCCTGGGGTACCGCCGGCTGCGCGAGCCGGTCACTGTTCGGGGAGGGCACGGGCCGGATGAGCAACGACCGTACAGACACGACGAGCAGGACCGCGTGGCGTAACTGGGCGGGCAACGTCACCGCCCGGCCCGCCCGTACGGTCTCCCCCGCCTCCGTGGACGAGCTGTCCGCGGTCGTCCGCAGGGCCGCCGCCGACGGGCTGAAGGTGAAGGCCGGCGGTACGGGGCACTCGTTCACCGCCGTGGCGGCCACCGACGGGGTACGGATACGGCCCGACCTGCTCACCGGCATCCGGGAGATCGACAGGACCGGGAGCCCGGCCACCGTCACGGTCGAGGCGGGGACCCCGCTGAAGCGGCTGAACGCGGCGCTGGCCAGGGAGGGGCTGTCGCTCACCAATATGGGCGACATCATGGAACAGACCGTCGCGGGCGCGATATCCACCGGCACACACGGCACCGGCCGCGAGTCGGCGTCGATCGCCGCGCAGGTGCGGGCGCTGGAGCTGCTCACCGCCGACGGCTCGCTGCTGCGGTGCTCGGCGGAGGAGAACGCGGACGTCTTCGCCGCGGCCCGGGTGGGCCTCGGCGCGCTGGGGGTGATCACGGCGGTCACGTTCGCCGTCGAGCCGGTCTTCCTGCTGACGGCGCGTGAGGAACCGATGAGCTTCGACCGGGTCACGGCCGAGTTCGACCAGCACGTCGCGGAGAACGAGCACTTCGAGTTCTACTGGTTCCCGCACACGGGGAATTGCAGTACCAAGCGGAACAACCGCAGCGCGGGGCTGCCCGCCCCGCTGGGCCGGGTCAGCGGCTGGGTGGAGGACGAGTTCCTCGCCAACGGTCTCTTCGAGGTCGTCTGTTCGGTCGGCAAGGCCGTACCCATGGTCATCCCGCCGCTCGCGCGGGTCTCCAGCCGCGTCATGTCGGCCCGTACGTACACGGACATCCCTTACAAGGTCTTCACTTCTCCGCGCCGGGTGCGTTTTCTGGAGATGGAGTACGCCCTCCCCCGGGAGCACGTGGTGGAGGCGTTGCGCGAGGTCAAGGCGATGGTCGAGCGGTCGCCGCTGAAGATCAGCTTCCCGGTGGAGGTCCGGACGGCGCCCGCCGACGACATCCCGCTGTCGACCGCGTCGGGGCGGGAGAGCGCGTACATCGCGGTGCATCTGTACCGGGGCACGCCCCACCGCTCGTACTTCACCGCGGTGGAGCGGATCATGGTCGCGTACGGCGGCCGGCCGCACTGGGGCAAGGTCCACACCCGGGACGCGGCGTATCTGGCGGGGGTGTATCCGCGCTTCGGCGAGTTCACGGCCGTACGGGACCGGCTCGACCCGGACCGCCTCTTCGGGAACGACTATCTGCGGCGGGTCATCGGGGACTGACGCCTGTCGGGGGCGCGGCCGGGGCCGGGGTCGTGTCCGGGGTCGTGTGCGGGGGCGGGGGCGTGTGCGGGGGCGTTTCCGCGGGCGGGGTGGTGGCGGAGTGCGAGGGCGACGGGGTGGGGGCCGGGGACGCGGGCGGGGTGCCGCCGCCGTTCTGGCCCGTACCTCCGCCGGGGGTGGTGCCGGGCGAAGGTGTCGCCGGGTCCGTACCGCCGCCGGATTCCCCACCGCTGTCGGTGCCGGGCGTGGTGCCGGGGTCCTGGCCCGGGTTTGGGGTGTCGCCGGGTGACCGGGAGGGGGCGGACCGGTCGTGGCCGCCGCCGACGACGGTCCCGACGGTGGTCCCCTTGCCGCCGCTGAGATCGCGGCCCGAGATCAGTTCAAAGCCGGTGATGCCGATCATCGCCACCAGGAAGACCACGACGGCCGCCCGGACGGGGCGCTTCCACCCGCGGACCCGCGTGCCGTGGACGGTGGCCTCGCCGAACTCCCCGGTGGCCTTGCCGAACTCTCCGTCCGGGGTCCCGCGCGGTTGAGCCTTCCGTAGCGATGTCGGGGCGGCCGGCACCTGACGGCCCTTCGGCTTCGCCTGGACCGTCACCACGCGTATCTGCTCGCCGGTGCGCCGGAAGACGTGCTGGAAGACCGACGCCCCGCAGGTGGCGACCACGCTGACGACGCCGGCGCCGATGATCGTGCCGTACACGCCGAGCTGGGAGGCGAGCACGGCCGCCGTGATCGCCGCGACCGCGCTGCCCGCGACCTGCGGCACACTCAGATCCAGCCGCTTCTGTGTCAGTTTTGCGTCGATCTCTCCCTGGTCCTCTTCCTCGTACCTGCCGTCGGTCTTCCTCTGGTCCATCTCCACCCCCTGCCGACCCATCTGTCCCACCCTGCACCAGGAAGGGACCGTTGAGCGAAGGGAATCGTTCCGCTTCTGTGGATTGTGTGAAGCTTGACACGCGTGTGCGACGGTTGCCCGGGCCCAACTCCCGTGCCGGTGGAGAACTTGGGCGGCGTGCCGCTCCACCCGCATGGCCCAAATGGAGTACTGTGGCGAGCCCTGGGGCCGGACTCCCGCGATCCAGGGCACTTGCCCGACACGCCGGGCAGCACGGCAAGGTTGTGGCAGGCTGCACCCGGGCAGGTCACACTCGACTAGCGGAAGCAGCGACGCACGTGACGTCGGCAGGCACCACCCGGGAGGTCCCCATGCCCGAACTGCGTGTCGTGGCCGTCTCCAACGACGGCACACGACTGGTGCTCAAGGCTGCGGACAGCACGGAATACACGCTTCCGATCGACGAGCGCCTCCGGGCTGCCGTCCGCAACGACCGCGCCCGGCTCGGCCAGATCGAGATCGAGGTGGAGAGCCATCTCCGGCCTCGTGACATCCAGGCCCGGATACGGGCGGGCGCCTCCGCCGAGGAGGTCGCGCAGCACGCCGGCATCCCGGTGGACCGGGTCCGCCGGTTCGAGGGCCCGGTGCTGGCGGAGCGCGCCTTCATGGCCGAACGGGCCAGGAAGACCCCCGTACGCCGGCCCGGTGAGAACGCGGGACCCCAGCTCGGTGAGGCCGTGCAGGAGCGCCTGACGCTGCGTGGCGCGGAGAAGGAGACCGTCCAGTGGGACTCCTGGCGCCGCGACGACGGCACCTGGGAAGTCCTGCTGGTCTACCTGGTCGCGGGTGAGCCGCACTCGGCGAGCTGGACGTACGACCCGCCCCGGCGGCTCGTCCAGGCCGTCGACGACGAGGCGCGCGCGCTGATCGGTGACACGGACGACACGCTCGCCACGAAGGAGCCGAGCTTCCCGTTCGTGCCCCGGATCGCCCGGCTGCCGCGTGACCGGCCGATGGACCGCGCACTCGACCGGGGGCCCGAGCGTGCCTCGCCGCCCGAGTCGGACGAGAGCGAGCGGGACTCGCTGACCAGCCTGCTGGAGGCGGTGCCCAGCTTCCGGGGCGACATGGTGGTGCCCGAGCGGCCCGCGCCGCCCGAGCCGCCGGACGTGGATCCGGGGCCGGCCCCGGACGAGGAGGAACCGGTCGCGCCCGCCGCGTCGGCCGGTGCCGGTTCGGCGTACGCGGACGTGCTGATGCCCCGCTCCGTGGCAGGTCATCGCGACCGGCTCACGGGCACGACGGACCGCCAGGCGGAGGCGGACGGCGTTCGCCCGGGCCGCCGGGCGGCCGTGCCGAGCTGGGACGAGATCGTGTTCGGTACGAGACGGAAGAAGCAGGACTAGTCGGAAGCCCGACAGGGCTGGTCAGACACCTGGGAGGAGCGCCGCCCGTACGTGGGCGGCGCTCCTCCTGTCGTACGGGCCGGACTCACGCCGTCGTACGGATCAGGCACAGGCCCTAGCGCGGGTCCGGGCCCGTGGCGACCGGGCGGGACTCGTCCGAGGACCACTCCGACCAGGAGCCCGCGTACAGGGCCGCCCGGTGTCCGGCGATCTCCAGGGCCAGCACCTCATGCGCTCCGGAGACACCCGAGCCGCAGTACACGCCCACGTTCTTGGTCTCCTCCGTGGCTCCCAGCGCGCCGAAACGGGCCGCGAGGCGGTCGGCGGGCAGGAAGCTCCCGTCCTCGGCCACGTTCTCCGTCGTCGGGGCGGACACCGCGCCCGGGATGTGGCCGCCGACCCGGTCGATCGGCTCCACGTCCCCGCGATAGCGCTCCGCCGCCCGCGCGTCCAGCAGCAGGCCCTCGTCCGCCAGCGCCGCCGCGCCGTCCGCGTCCAGCAGCGGCATCCCGCCCGGCACCGGCGCGAAATCGCCCTCGGCCGGAGACGGGGTGTCGGTGGAGAGCGGGCCGGTCCAGGCCGCGAGACCGCCGTCCAGGACCCGTACGTCCAGGTGCCCGGTCCAGCGCAGCAGCCACCAGGCGCGGGCCGCCGCCCAGCCCTGTCCGCCGTCGTACACCACCACGGGCGTGTCCGCCGAGACGCCGGCCCGGCGCATCACCGCGCCGAAGGCCGCCACACCCGGCAGCGGGTGCCGGCCGCCGGCGCCGGCCGGGCCCGCCAGCTCCGTGTCGAGGTCGATGTAGACGGCGCCCGGCAGATGCCCCGCGTCGTACGCGGGACGCCCGGGAGGCCCGCCCAGGCTCCAGCGCACATCCAGGAGTACGGGCGGTCGCGGCCCGGCTGACTCGCTCGCGAGTTGGGCGGCAGAGATGATGGCAGTCATGGATGCATCCTCGCGCATCCTTCCGTACGGCCACCACAACGGTCCGAGGAGCAGTGACGATGACCGACGCACCGGTCCGGCGTACCCCCGGCACACCCTGCTGGGTCAGCCTGATGGTGCACGACGTGCCCGCGACCGAGGCGTTCTACGGCGCCCTGTTCGGCTGGGAGTTCGCGCCGGGACCGCCCGAACTGGGGCTGTACGTGCGGGGCCGGATCGGCGACGACGAGATCGCGGGCATCGGCCAGCTCCAGCCCAACCCGATGCTCCGCGTCGCCTGGTCCACGTACCTGGCGTCGGACGACGCCGACACGACGGCACGCGCGATCAGGACCAACGGGGGTACGGTCGCGGTCCCGCCGCTGGCGGCGGGGCAGGCCGGGCGGCTGTGCATCGCGTCGGACCCGGCGGGCGCGCTGTTCGGGATCTGGGAGGCGGGCACCCATGTCGGCACGATGGTCTCCGGGCCGCACGGCACCCCCGTCTGGTGCGAGCTGATCACGCCGGAGACGGCGTCCATCGGCGCGTTCTACCGGGGCCTGTTCGCGTACGACGAGAGCGCGGCGGGCCCGGCGGGGGGCGACGGTTCCGGCCCGGACGTCCAGACGCTGGCGCTGGCGGGCACGCCGGTGGCCTCGCTGCACGGCATCGGCAGCGGCCGCTTCCGGGAGCGGCACCCGCACTGGATCGTTTACTTCGAGGTCGACGACACGGACGCCGCCGCGCTGCTGGTGACCGAGCGGGGAGGCCAGGTGCTGCGGGCGCCCCGGGACGGCGCGCACGGGCGGACCGCGATCGTCACGGACCCGGAGGGCGCGCTCTTCGGAATCGTACGGTCACCGGACAGGACCGTACGGTCACCGGAGGGTGGGACCGAACGGTCAACCGGAGGTGACGGGCAGGACGTCCGGTGACAGCGCGCCCGCGTGGGAAGCCGCGCTGGTCATCCTGCGGCGGTGGTGGCGCCGGCAGAGCACCTCGTAACCGACGTCCCCCGTCGAGTGGTGCACATCCCCCACCACCACCTGCGCGCCCTCGACCACCATCCGGCCGCCGACCGTCCTCGCGTTGTGGGTCGCCCGCGCGCCGCACCAGCACATGGCCTCGACCTGGAGGGCCTCGATACGGTCGGCCAGCTCGATCAGGCGCTGGGACCCCGGGAACAGCTTCGTACGGAAGTCGGTGGTGATGCCGAAGGCGAAGACGTCCAGGTTGAGGTCGTCGACGATCCGGGCGAGCTGGTCGATCTGGCGCGGGGCGAGGAACTGCGCCTCGTCCACGATCACGTGGTCGGCGCGGCCGCCGCGGGTGATGTGGTCGACGAGGTAGGCGTACAGGTCCATGTCCTCGTCGGCCTCGACGGCGTCCGTGACCAGGCCCAGACGGGAGGACAGCTTGCCCTCGCCCGCCCGGTCGTCACGCGTGAAGATCACGCCCTGGAGCCCACGCGCCGAACGGTTGTGCCCGATCTGGAGGGCCAGCGTGCTCTTCCCGCAGTCCATCTACTAAGAGTCTCCATGAGGTACAAAGCTAGCAGGCGGAGCCTGCAAGTCGCTTGGCGCTCCACAGATGTTGAGTACTCGTCGGTACCACTCGTCGTCACGCTCAGGGGCGGACGAGAGGTGCTCAAGCAGCCATTCTCTGGCGGCCTCCGGGCTTATCGCTCTGTCCCTCATGACGTCTCCCTACGGTGCTCTACGGCACCGGTGGACTTCCGCTCCGGAATCGTGGAGCGGGCAGTGCCGCTCGTAGGTCTGCCCGCAGAAGCGGCAGTTCGGTGCGGCCCGCAGGCCGCACGAGCACACGGGCCCGACCTGCCGGGGCAGGTGCTCCAGCGCCTCGTGCACGACTTCTGCGGGGACGTCGCCCCGGAAGAAGTCCCACGCGTCGCGCGGTTTGAGGAACGCCGGCGCGAGAAGGAAGCGCCCGTCCCCCTTGCCGGTCTTGGTGTCCCAGGCGAGCTGCTGGCCCACGCCGCGTGCGGCGGGACCGCCCTCAACGGCTCGCTCGAACTTCTCCTTGGAGTCCAGGATGCCCCGTGCGCTGAAAGGCCCCAGGACGACCGTGTGGAGCGGTCCTGAGGCCTCGTACCGCAACTGGCCGACGACGGCCATGCGGTGTGTCGTGGCTCTGACGGTGTCGAGCGCGTCGATGACGCGCTCGGCGACCTCAGCTCCCGTTCGGTTCTCGTTCTCCGGGTCCGTCAGCACCGCTTCCACGGCGCTCTGCTCTCGTTTGCTCACGCTTCTCCCGCATCTCCCGGCCACGGGTGCGCCAGTTGCTGACGGTCTGAGCCGTGACCCCCAACTCGTCCGCGATCTCGTATGTCGTGAGCCCCTGCTCGGTCGCGAGGTAAATGCGGATCTTGTCTCGCTCGTCCGCCTGCACGGCGGCCTCGTGGCCGAGCTGGAGTTCTTCCAGCAGCGCCGATCTCACATGATCTGGCATGGCGATCTTCCTTTTCGGCGGCATGACTGTGGGGGTCTCCTATGTGGTCGGTCGGTGGCAGCGCGAAAACAGTGTGCGGCGGGTGAAGGGCTCTCCGCTGCCGCACACACGTCTTGGCAGGAACTTAACCGAACGTGAGCACGAGGGGGACATCATGCATCGAACTCGGTCATCGCGAATCGTTACGCGTGCCTCCAGAAGCGCGTGCGTGACGGCTTGCGGTGCTGGCCCCGCTCGCGCGACTGGACGCGCGTGCTGGGCATGTCGTGCCGGGTGCCCTTGCGCCTGCCACCGCTGTCTGCGGTGACGACGACCTGGACCTTGTGGGGGGAGAGCACCCGCGTGACCATCCCGTACGTCGGTGACAGCCACCCCTGGCGGGGTGGGAGGATCACCGCTGCGCCGGTGCGTAGAGGCAGCGGGGTCTGGGCTGCGAGAGCGACGCTCACGTCTGCTTCCTCTCCTCCGCGATCTTCTTGCCCTTGAGCGCGCGGCCCCTGATGGCGGAGGGCGATACGCCGCCGATGGCGGCGGCCACGTTCGCCTGGCTCAGGACGCCAGCAAGCTCGGCGTCGTAGATGGCCACGAGGAGATCCTCGGCGGCCGTCTCGGCGGCCTCGTACAGCTTCTCAAGCCGCGCCATCGCGCGGCGCTTCTCGGCCCTCGTGGGGGTGCTCACGCCTCCCCCTTGCCGAACTCGAAGCCGATGACGCGCGGCAGGCGCTCCGTGCTGCGCCACGACAGGACGTTCAGCGACTCACCCTGGACGTGGGCGTTCCACGCCTTCACGACGAGCGCGTACGCGTGGTCGCGGCGGCCCTTGTCGCTCGCGAGGCCGACGTGGAAGCGTCGACGCAGGAGGAGCCGGGGGTCACCGGCCTCCAGGCCGGCGCCCGTATGGACACCCTCGATCCATGTACTGATGTCCGGGGCGTACTCCGTACGCGTGGCCTGCGCGAGCGCGGCCAGGTGCGGCCCCGCCGGGATGCCGGCCTCACGCCAGCACGCATGCCCGGATGCGCCGAAGCGCGTCAGCTCGGGCCAGGCGTGGAACGTGGCCACGATCTCCGGTGTGGTGATCTTCGGGAAGCGCGGCATGCCCCACGGGTCATTGTCTGTCAGCGCCGCCAGGTGGCGGGACGCTGCTGCGAGGCTCGTGGCGTACGGCACGCGCAGCACGTGCGCGGCGGTGCGCTTGTAGCCCTGGTCCACGACTTCGAAGATGTCGCGGGGCTCGCCAGGGAAAATCCACATGCGGAGCGTGACGTTGCCGTTGGCCTGCGCCTTCATGCGGTGCTGGCCGGAGATGATCCGGCCCGTGGTGTCGAAGATGTACCCCTCGGGGGTCGCTTCCCGGAAGCGCCCTCCGGTCATGTCCGCCTGGTACTTGGCGGTGACGGCCGCCGACAGCGGCCGGTTGAGCGGGTGGTTGCGGTACGACACCCAGTCGGACGCCATGTCGGGCGTCACCGTGATGATGCTCGGCACGCTGGGCAGATGAAACCGGCTGTTCTCCGGGACCAACTCGTCCCTGACGGGACGCTCTCTCTCGATCGTCATGCGCGGCTTCCTCTCCCTGGAATGAAAGGAGCCCCTGCCATCTCACTATGGCAGGGGCTCCGGTCGGCCACTTGGTTTGAGTTCAGGCTGGCCAGACCTCGCTACAGGCGTCTCCTGGGGTGGGGTTGACGCGTGCCTCACTCGGACTTTCGCTCCACCGGAGGCGCTGGCCGGGCCCTTCGGGGCGTTCCACCCCTTGAGGTGGCCGGCGTTCCTCTTGGATGTGTCCCACAGTCCGGTGGACCTCGCGGGATCGAACCGCGAACCGGGGTCCATGAACCCCAGCGTGCGCGCTGATAGGGCAGCTCCAGCACGGTCCTGTCCGTCTCGGCGGTGGCGCCCGCCGTTCCGGACCCAGGGAGGCTTCAAGAGGGGCACTCCCAACCCTCGTGAACAGCGGGGAGTCGAACCCCTGAGGCATGACCTCGCGCGGCCTACTGAGCCGCGTACCGGCGAGAACCGACCGGTCTGCTGTCCATGGCGGAGCCCCCACCGCGTGGCAGGGGCTCCGGGTCGTACGTGGTACTAGACGATGTTCGCGGGATGGCGGGCTTCGACCGTCGGCACGGCGCCCCATGTGCGGTAGCAGTGCTTCAACCACGCGGTGGCCTGCTTGAGCGCCCGCTCGCCCTCAGGGGCGTGAACGTCCCCGTTCGGGACGGCCCAGCGGAGCGGACGGACCGTTCCGTCCTCCTCCGTGATCGCGCACTCCGCGAAGAGCGTGCGATCGTAGATCACCCACCAGGACCGCGTGATATCGAAGCTGATCTTGTAGCGCAGCATCGCTCAGCCCTCCCTGGTGACGATGAGCGTGCTCGGCACGCCCTTCACCCAGAAGGGGCAGCGGTACTCGCCGGCAGCCGCGAGGGCGGCCTCCACCGCCCCGTCCTGGAAGTCCCTGTTCGCCTGTGCGGCGCTCATGGCGACCCCGTCGGGGTCCTGCGCCAGCAACCCCGTCACGGCCTCGGCCGAGGCGGCCTGGACCTCTCTCATGCCGCCCTGCGCCAGTACGGCGCCGTCGAGCGTGACCTTGTACTTGTACGTCATGGCTTCCTCTCCGTGGATCCATGTGTACGGACATCATGGCGCGCGATCCCTGGCGCTGTCAGCCGCGTGCCCGATCCAGGCGTGCCAGGCATGCTAGGCGTTCTAATCTCGCCTGACGCGCCAATCGCGCCTAGGTTCCCTGCGTGATCATCTTCGTCCACGACGTCCCGCGCTGGATCCAGGTAGCCGAAGAGCTGCGTAAACGCATCTCCGACGGCACCTACGCGCCCGGCACTCGTGTGCCGTCCGTGATCCAGCTGGGGGCCGAGTTCGGGATCGCCCAGGCGACCGGGCAGAAGGTGCTGCGCGCCCTCCGCGCGGAGGGCTTGATCTACACCATCCCGGGCTTAGGGAGCTTCGTCTCCGAGGACTAGGCGTCCTCGCCGAACCAGACACGGCGGACGTCCTCACGGACCTCCTGACGGCCTCTCTCGCCGTCCTCCCGCTCCTGCTGCGTGCGCTTCGTGCTGGCCGCTCTCATCGGCCGCTGGACGCGTTCCTGCTTCACCTTGGCTCCCTCTCCTTGGCCCCCAGCCCGCCCGGACTCACGTCACGGGCGAGTAGGGGGAGTTCATGAGTCACGCGCCGTCCGACGGGACGGCCAGACGCGTCGTGATCAGGGCGCGCCAGAGGGTGTTGAGCGTGTCGTAAGCGGCGTTCTGGGCGTCTAGGACAACGTCCGAGTCCTTGGTGTCGTCCAGTCCGTACGCCTCCGGCGTATCGGCGCTCTCCGCGTTGAAGCCATGCAGGACGTACGTGCCATCGTCGCCGGACGTCAGGTCCAACTGCTTCATGCCGGTGCGGAAGTCGCTCCTCCCGCTGAGCTGCGCGGTCACACAGACCGCGCCGTTCGCGATGTCGAGCACGTCCAGGTCGACCTCGCGCTCCCATCCGGGGCGCTTCTCGTCCAGCAGGGCGGCGCCCTTGGCGACGCGTGCCGCGTAATCGATCTCGTTCATTGACTTCCTCTCCAAGGAGTCGGTGATCGGACGGCCCCGTGCCGTCAAGAACCGCGCGCTACAACGACGGAGAGGTAATCGGAGCGCGCGGCACTTCAAGACAGGGGGTGAAGGGGCGGGCCCTCCCGCCAGGGGATAGCGGGAGGGCCCTGGTAGCCCGGCGGGGGAACCGGGCTGGTCTATCCGGGGAGCCAGTCCAGGCGAGGCTTGAACGGCTCCGTGCCGAGGGCGTTGCCCTCGCGTTTGGTGAGGTACTTCACGCTGTAGATCGCGGCCTCCCCGCTGTTGCGGGGCACCTCGCGCTCACTCGCGGAAACGTAGAGCCAGCGGCGTGGGAGACGCTGGCGCAGCTCGTCAAGGTCCACGGGCTACCGCCCCGCGATCTCTTCGGCGGACACAAGGTAGCTACGCCCTGTCGAGTCCAAGCGCACGTAACCGAGGCGCCCGCCGTTGGTGACGGCAAGCAGCGTCCCTCGCACGTGAACGCCAAGGGTGGGCCAGATCGTCTCCACCCGGGCGCCGGGCTTAAGCAGCAGAACCTTCACGCCGCTCACCGTCCCGCGATCTCGAACGCGGAGAACAGGCGTCCGGCCCTGCGGCCGGCGACCCACACGATCACGAGCGGCTGGCCCTTGCGGTCCTCCCCGTCCCACACGTTGACCGTGGCGTGCGACCGCTTCGCGTGGTGCATGTCCTCGCGGAGGGTCTCCTCCGAAATGACGCGGTTGAACCGCCAGGATCGCTCCCGGATGACTGGATCGATGATGCTGAGCATGATGCTCGCCCCTCTCCATGGGCATGGTCACTCCGAGTGATCAAGCTCGGGGCGTGGTCCGCTGCGGAACCAAAAGAGCAGCCGTACAAGACGGCTGCTCGATGGCTCTTACAGAAGAGCCTTACGCGCTCGCGCCCGATGGGCGTGAACGGCAAGCAGTGCGCAAGTGCGGCAAAGCCGCGTGCCGTTGGGCCGGAGGCGCGTGTTCTCGGGCGTGAACTCATGACCGCGCTTGCAGTGGGTCTGGGCGCGCTTGACCGCCCCGGCAAGGCCACGTCGCACGTTCTCGCGGTTGGTCACCGCTTCTAGATGAAGCGGCGCCACACAGTGCCGCACGCGGCACAGGTGATCCAGCTGGAGTCCAGCGGGAATCTCGCCATAGGCGAGTACGTACGAGACGCGGTGAGCGGCTGCGTGATGCGCGCCGATCCTGATCCGTCCGTAGCCTTTGGTGGTGGTGGACGCAGTCCACAGCATGCAGCCCTCCCGGTCGGGGAGGGCCACCTTGGACCAGAAGCGACGTTCGTCGCTCTCTGTGAGTTTCAAGCGGTGCCGTCCTCTCGTACGGGCACCCGATGGCGCTACAGGTCAGTAAAGCGACGTGAGCGCCCACACGCTGAGCGTGCGGTACTCGCCGGTCACGGCGTTGCGCAGCATGTAGCGCTCACCCTGGACGGCGCGCATCAGGCGCCAGGTGCGGGGCGTCTTGTCGCCCGGGGCGGTACACATGCGTCCGACGTTGTTGAAGCGGTCAACAGTGAACATGATCTCCCTCTCCAAGAGATCACGGTCCGACTGATCCTCGGACCGTGCTTCCAGCCGTAGAAGCAAGGGGGCGCACCCCTCTCCGAGGTGCGCCCGATGCTCCGGCGGTTGGTCAGTGGCCCGGGAAGCGGCAGTAGGAGCTGCACTGGCCGAGGCGGTGCGCCTCGGCAGCGGCAGCGGTGTCGCGCAGGTAGTTCGCCGGCAGGACGGTCAGCAGGGGCTCGGCCCCCTTGGCGACGCCCTCCGGAACTCGGTCCGTCACGGCGTAGGCCGTGACGACCAAGCACCCGTGGCCGAGGTAGTCCTCGCCGATGAAACGCGAAGGCCACACGGTCTGTGCGAGGTAGCTGCTGTCCGCCGCGTTGCGAGCGTGGACGAGCATTCCGTCCGTGAGTTCATGCACACGAACGGCCGTGCGGGCCGTCCGGAAGTTGCGCTGCTCCATGATCAGTTCCTCTCCAAGGCTGATCAAGCCGCCCGGGGATCAAGCCGGGCGGCCGGGTGACTTGCCCATCAAGCGGGTCGTACTCAGATGCCGTGCGTGTCGCCCTCTTCGGGGTCGTCGTCCGCATGGGCGAGCAGCCACTCCTTGGCGACCTCGGGGGCGCCCAGGGCGGTGAGCATGGACGCCATCGCGTCCACCTCGGAGCACGTCATGCTGGGCGCGGTGTCCCGCGCCGTGACCTCGTCCCCGAACGCGTCGATGAACGCGGTCCGGGACTCTTCGCTGATCTCGTGCGACATGTGATCCCTCTCTCGAATCACGCTTCGCGCTCTGCAAAGCCAAGGGGGCGCGCGGCTCTCTCTTTCCGCGCACCCGATGGCTCGACAGTCGCTCAGGCGACGTCAGCGATGAACTGGGCCCATCCGCCCTCGTAGTGGTTGTTCGTGCCCTGGACGATGTCTTCGTCCGTCCAGTCGTCATCGCCGTTGGCGAAGGCGTCCTTCACCCAGTAGCGAGCCTCCGCAAGCTGCTCGGGAGTGGCCGTGCTCATGTCGATGCTCTTGCGCTTCATGTGATCCCTCTCCAGTGATCAGACGACTCATCAAGCGAGCAGGGAGATCAAGCCCTGCCCACATGACGAGTGACGGGCCGCACATGGTCATCGCGTCACTTCGTGATCGATGACCTGCGCTACAACCCCACGCACCTCAGTGCGTTGCGCTGTAGCACTCTGCGAGCCCCTGACGCGGTTTTGACGCGCTGCCAGGACCCCGTTGAAGGGGCGGCGCCGGTATGGCGGCCGGCGCGCCGTACCCCGCAGGAGACGGCCCGTCAATGTCTTGTGGTGTTGCCGCGCCCCACTTGAAGGGGCGCGTTGTACTGCGACGTCCTATCGCTGCGCCGGTCAACGTGGGGGTAACCCACTCGGGAACGCGCTCTCAGTGCCTTGCACTCACCCGCCTGACGCCTCGAAGCGCCTACGGGTGGACGTTGCGTATGTGCAGTACGCAGGGGCCGCATTGGCTTCTGGCGTGATCAGTGGAGCGTCTCCGTGCGGAGACTCCGAGCCACTGATGCCCATCCCTGCTGTCCTGTTGTTGGTCATGTGAACGAGTAGTGAAGACTGGCTCGTTCTTGCCCTGCGTATCGTCCAAGTTCTTCCCGTTTCGGGGTTCCCCTTGGCGATGACCTAAGACTGCACTGTGCCAAAGCTCTTTGGCAAGAGGGTCGGGAAGACTTCTTCATGATTCTTTTGAACCAGCGCTCTGAACTGCGCTTATGAGGGTTGCCTTAGCGGGGGCGACTTTCTGAACCGGATTCACTTTGAAAGCTGCTTTGGCCTTGAGCGCAAGATCCACGGTCGTGGGCGAGACGTGAAGACACGCAAGGGCGCGATCCGGTCACACCCCGTGTGAACGGGTGCTGACCAGGGGGAACGCGAGTCCTGATGCACGGTCATGGGCGGGCCCGCAAGGGCGCTGGCAGGGCGCACAGGCGCCCTGTGGGGGCACTTGGGCTCGAAGGGGCGCGGGTCGTACGGCGCGAGGCCGTACGCGGGCACACAGGAGCGCCGGGCCTGACGGCCGGCGGAAGCGTGCGGCGTAGCAGAGGAGTGTCCTCACGCGCGCGTACGCGCGAGCTGACGGCCGCAGGCCGTCGGCTGTGCCCCTCGGGGGCACTGCTCCCCCCTTCCGACGCACGCCCCCGGAGGGGGCTGTCGGTACGACGGATCGGCGTGAGCAGGAGCAGGACCCTGTCCTGCGACATGCGAGCGCAGCTGTGGCCACATGGTGGCCACCCACGCTCATGCGCACGTCGGTGCGCATGCGTGAGCGGATGACCGAAGGTCATCAGCATGTGTGTGCACGTGAGTGCACACAGCTGTACGCGTGAGCTGTGTGTGCGGAGCACACACGCATGCGTGCGCACATGGTGCGCAGCGGATGGCCGTAGGCCATCAGCTATGTGTGAGCCGAAGGCTCACCGCTACGCATGGGGGCAGCACCGCATCGGGAGATGCGGGGTTGTCCGCCTCGCTTCATCGAGCGAGGCACCCTTTCCGCGCGCTTGCGCGCGCGCTCTCTTGCGTGCTGGGCCCTTTGGGCCCCGCTTTGTCCCCTTTGACCCCCCGGTGTTAAACCGGGGTGCCTCGCTCGATCGATGGTGCAACCCCATCGATCGCTGCTAAAGCCCCTAGCGTGTGAGCGGGTTTCAGACCCGCTCCGCAACGCGAAAAGACCCGGTCTTGGGGACCGGGTCTTGAGCGTTCGTACGGAGCGGCCTGACGGCCGCTCAGCTGTGCCGACATTCAACATACGGGTGTCAAGCCCCTGAGTCAAGATCCGGAAGCGGAGCACCCCTCCGCTTTGCCACCGGTACTACCTGTCGTACCCTCCCCGGCCATGGCGACCAGACTCAAGACCCCCGACACCCCCGCACCTCTGGTGAAGTTCACGGTGTACATGTACCCGATGCAGCGTCAAACCCTGCGTGAGCAGGCAGCTCGTCGCGGAATGGCGATGTCGGAGTACATCAAGTTCTTGATCGACAAGGACCAGCGGGGCTTCCTGGAGCAGGGATCATGAGGGCGCGCTACTCCGGCTGGTGCCGGGTTTGCCGCGAACGGATAGCGCCCGGCGAGGAAATCGCCGTCGCCAAGGGCGAGGAGGGCTGGGCACATTGTGACTGTCCCGTTACCTTGGGGCTCTCTGCGGCGCGATCTCCCGCGCTTCATCCGGCCCGCACGGGATTCACTGGCGGCCGCCGTCGCGGCCACACCCGGGGCATCCGCAAGATGACCTGAGCGCGCAGCGCCGCTTTCGCAGGGACCCCCGTTCTGCGGGGGTTCTCCGCGTTTCTACGGCCGTTCACCGGCCTGAATGCCCGGATGTACCCTCCGCTTCCGCGCGGCCCCCCAAGGGGCCCCCAGGCGGGGAGGCGGAGATGGTCAAGCTGATCCAGGGCGACCTTCCGCCCCTCAAGCCCCGCGACAGGCGCTCCTCGACGCTCTCCTCGAAGGAGAAGAAGGACACCATCCTCGCGACCGTCCGTATGGGCGGGAAGATTGTCGACGGGTGCCGTCAAGCCGGCGTCTCGGTCAAGTCGCACGAGTACTACCGCAAGACGGACCCGGACTACCGGGACCTGATGGACCGTGCGCTCCAGGCGCAGATCGAGGGCGCGGAGGCGAACCGCAAGGAGGTCCCCGACTTCCCGGAGTTCTGCGAGAAGTACCTGGGCACGCGGCTCTTCGCGCACCACCTCCAGTGGTACGACCTGCTGGAGGGGCGACCGCCCCGCGACCTTCACCAGCGCCAGCGGTTCATCCAGGGCGATCCGGACACGGTCCTGATCAACACGCCCCCGGAGCACGCGAAGAGCACGACCGTCACCGTCAACTACGTGACGTGGCGGATCGTTCAGGACCCGTCCATCCGCATCCTGCTCGTCTCCAAGACGCAGAGCTTGGCCTCGAAGTTCCTCTTCTCGATCAAGCAGCGTCTCGCCGAGGGCAAGGCATACGCAGACTTGCAGAGGGACTTCGGCCCGCCGGGCGGGTGGAGCGAGGGCAGCTCCACGTGGACGAGCACGCAGATCCGCGTGGCCGGAGTGGACTCCGGCGAGAAGGACTACACGGTGGAGGCCGTCGGCATCGGCGGCCAGATCTACGGCACGCGTACCGACCTGGTCATCATGGACGACTGCGTGGACAACACGAACCACCAGCAGTTCGAGAGCCAGATCGACTGGATCCAGAACATCGTGGGATCCCGCGTGGCCGACGTCGGCGGTCGGATGCTCCTCGTGGGCACGCGCATGGCGACCGCCGATCTCTACTCGGAGATCCTCAAGCCGATCTACTACTCCGAGGGCGTGAGCCCGTGGACGTACCTGACCCAGCCGGCCGTCCTGGAGTTCGCGGACGACCCGAAGGACTGGGTCACGCTCTGGCCGAGGACGAACCGCCCGCCGGTCACCATCGCGGCGCGGAAGCTCGTCTCTCCGGACGAGAACGGCCTGTGGCCCATGTGGCCCGGCCCCTCGCTCGCGAAGAAGCGCCGAGGCATGTCGCCCCGGAACTGGTCCATGGTCTACATGCAGGACCAGGTTGCCGATGACGCCGTCTTCCGCCAGGAGGACGTGCAGGGCTGCGTGGACCGCGCTCGGTACCCGGGCCGTATGTACGACGGCCAGTCGGACCACCGCAAGTTCGGGATGGACGGGCTGCTCGTCATCGCCGGGCTGGACCCGGCCGCAGCGGGCTACACCGCGATGGTGGTCGTCGGGCTGGACCGTCGTACGGGCCAGCGCTGGGTCCTTGAGGTCGTCAACCGCCAGGCCCAGCCGCCGCACGAGATGCGCGCGGAGATGGAGCGCCTGACCGAGCGGTACGGCATCTCCGAGTGGCGCGTGGAGAAGAACGCGTATCAGGCGTCGATCGTCCAGGACCAGCTGATCCGCACGTACATGACCGCCCGCGGCACGCTGCTCAGCGCGCATCAGACGGACAGCAAGAAGTGGGACACGGACTTCGGCGTCGCGAGCATGGCCAACCTCTTCGAGGGCTGGGCCAAGGGCAACAACCTGATCCGCCTGCCGTCCCCTTCGCAGTCCGAGGGCGTACGCGCCCTCATCGAGCAGCTGGTGAGCTGGTTCCCCGCGACCAAGGGTCTGACGGACACGGTCATGGCCTGGTGGTTTGTGGAGATCCGCTGCCGGGAGCTGATGTTCACCGACTTCAACGGCTGGCACACGAGCAACAGCGAGTTCACCTCCGAGCGCGACGCCTCGGGCCAGATGGTCATCGACGTGGACTTCGCCCTGCAACAGCAAGGCGCCGGAGCCTGGGACGGGAGCATGAGTGGCTGGTGAGACGTTCACCGCCGTAACTGCCGAGGTGGCCTTGGGGGCCGCCGCGCGACTGCTCCGCAACGCGGAGCTGGAGACGAACCTGGCCCTGATGGAGCGCATCGAGGCGCTGGCGGACTCGTGGGTGAGCATCGCTCGCCTGCTCATAGAGAGGGACAGCTGATGGTCGATCTTTGGATGCCCGGCGCAATCAAGCGCGCCGTGGGCAACACCGCGCCGATGAACGGCGGCCCGGCCCGAGTCACACACCACGCCACCTCGAACGCCAAGGACTGGACCTTCAAGAACGAGTCGGCCTACTTCGCCGCAGGCGGCCAGGGCGTAGCGCCCCACCTCGTGGTCGATCCGTTCACTGGACAGATCGCGCAGTACTTCCCCGCGACCTCGCGCGCGCTCGCGCTCAAAAACGCCGACGGCGAGCAGACCAACCGAACCGGCAGGTACAACATCCAGATCGAGTGGGTTTTCACGGCCAACGAGATTGTCAGCGGCAAGAAGTACGCAAACCTCAAGAACACGCCCATGAAGGGCTGGCCCGAGGTGCGCGCGTGGCTCAAGTCCCTCGGCATCGCCGAGGGTTTTCCTGGCGGTACGCCTACGTCGTGGAGCCGAGACACCGTTTCGCTCGACATGTGGCGTAAGAGCGGTGGGCATTACACCCACTCTCAGGTTCCGGGCAACGATCACGTCGACTTGCCGATGCCCTCCGAGGTGGCTCTGTTCGGCAAAGCGAGCTACGAGCCCTTCCCCGGTGCCGGTTGGTTTGCGGTGGGCCGCAAGAGCCCGATCGTCGCAGCGATGCACGACCGCTTGGTGGCGGTCGGGTGCGGCAAGTACGCGTCGTCGTCCAACAAGGACGTCATCGGCTCGGGTGACGTGGCGTCGTACGAGGCGTGGCAGAAGAAGTGCGGCTACTCGGGCGCCGCTGCGAAGTGGCCGCCCGGTAAGACCACGTGGGACCTGCTCAGGGTCCCGAACGCATAGCGAACGATCAGGTCGTACCCTGCGCCCTCAGGAGGTGGTCATGGCGGACATATCAGTAGTGACCCGGCGAGTTGAGGCCCTGCGCCGTGACGCGTCCGAGCGCGACTCGCGGCACCAGACGGTCTTCGACGCCCGAGCCCAGAAGCTCGACAACATCATGCCGGGCTCGATGCCGGACGCGTGGCCGCGTCCCATCACCGCGAACGCGATCGACACCGCCGCGCGGCAGCTGAGCGAGAATCTCGCGGCGCTGCCCAGCATCAACTGCGCCTCCGGCGTGATGACGACCGAGAAGAACAAGAAGTTCGTCGGCCGTAAAACCAAGATCGCGTACTCGTACGTGCTGGACTCGAAGCTCAAGTCCAAGATGCCCACCGGCTGCGACTGGTATCTGACCTACGGCGCGATGCCGATCGTCGTGGAGCCCGACTTCGTCCACGGCCGCCCGCGCCTGCGCATCGACAACCCGATGAAGCACTACGCGCAGTACGACCTGAGCGGCAACGTCATCTCGTACACGAAAGTCTGGCGCGAGACTGCGCGCCAGCTCGCCGCGAAGTTCCCGGAGCACGCCGACACGATCATCGGCGGCGACCAGCCGTACGGGCGCCAGGCCTCCGGTGACACCGAGCTGGAGCTGGTGAAGTACTGCGACAAGGACGCGTACTTCCTCTACATGCCCGAGCGTCAGAACCACGTTCTGATGGAGACGGAGAACCGTCTCGGCAAGTGCCCCGTCGCCATCGCGCAGAAGCCGACCTGGGACGACCAGGAACGCGGCCAGTTCGATGATGTGATCTGGCCGAGCCTCGCTCGTAACCGCATGGCGATGTTGGGCCTCCAGGCCACACAGCAGACCGTACGGGCGCCCCTGGCGATTCCGACCGACGTGCAGCGCATCCCCATGGGGGATGACGCGGTGATCCGCACGAACTCGCCGGAGAAGATCCGCCGCGTGGGTACGGACATGCCGCAGGCGGCATGGCAGCAGGAAGCCATGCTCGCGCAGGAGGTGCGCGACGGTACGCGCACGCCGGCGAGCGCCACTGGCCAGGTGGACGCCTCGATCATCACGGGCCGCGGCGTGGACGCCCTAAACGGCGGCTATGACATCCAGATCGCCACGGGCCAGCTGATGATCGGCACGGCGCTTGAGCAAGCGCTGGAGATCGCGTTCGAGATGGACGAGAAGTTCTGGCCCGACGCCAAGAAGTCCGTCTCCGGCGTCATCAACGGGACGCCCTTCGAGGAGTCGTACACGCCCTCGAAGGACATCAAGGGCAACTACAAGGTCTCGGTGTCGTACGGCTTCGCGTCGGGGATGAACCCGAACCAGGCCCTCGTGTTCCTGCTCCAGCTTCGCGGCGACCAACTAGTGCCGCGTGACTTCGTGCAGCGTCAGCTGCCCATGGACGTCGATGTCGCCCAACTCCAGGCGCAGGTGGACATCGAGCAGGTGGAGGACGCCCTCAAGCAGGGCATCTTCGCCCTGCTTGCCAACGCGCCGATGATGGCGCAGCAGGGCATGGACGCCTCGAAGACGCTCCAGCAGGCAGCGAAGATCATCGCGATGCGGGAGAAGGGCATGCCGATGTCCGAGGCGGTCCTCAAGGCCTTCGCGCCCGAGCCCGAGCCGGCCGCCGCGCCGGAGGACCCGATGGCCGCCCTGATGGGCGGGGGCGGCGCACCTCCCGGGATGGGCGGCGGCATGCCGCCCGGCGCAGCTCCGGGCCAGGCCCAGATGGGGCCGGGCGGACAGCCCGACCTGATGAGCATGCTGGCCGGTTTGACCTCCAGCGGGAAGCCGTCCATGTCCACATCCGTCAAGCGTGAGGTACCGGTATGAGCTGCCAGAAGTGCGGCCGGGAAGACGGCCACTGGGTCGGGTGCGAGGCCGCCTCAGGCGGCACGCAACCCCCCGGCGTGCCGCCTGAGGCGGCCGAGAAGGACGGTTGCGAGCACGGTAAGTGCTCCAACGCCAAGCGCCCCGCGCAGGGCAAGGGGCCGAAGCCCAAGTACTGCGACGACCACAGCACCCCCAAGAGCAGGAAGGCGTGACCATGTCCGAAGGATTCGCTGGCGACCCGTTCCACGAGGGCGGCTCGCAGCCGCTCGACAGCCTTAAGGGCGGGATGGAGCAGCCGCATACGCAGATGCCTGCCACCTCCGAGGCGATGACCAACCCGCGCAGCGCCGGTACGGACAACGTCGGCCAGACGTGGAATTCCACCTCGCTCGGCGCCAGCGCCGGGACCACGGGCAGCAACGACAAGAACAAGGCCCACTGAACTACTAGCTACCTACTAGTAGCTCCCGGATCAGTAGTTACGGAGGAGCGATGGCGTCTGGTGGGTACCGCCAGCCCAGCAACCCGGCGCCCGTCAGCGGCCCGGGAGCGATGAGCAAGAGGACGGACGGTGGGCCCGGTCAGCCCGTACGGACCCCGTCGGGCGGCGCGTACGGCGAGCGCAAGGAGCTGGACCAGCTCCAGCAGGGGGCGCCCCTCTCGTCCTCGCCCGGCGGTGACGCGGCCTCCGGGCCGCCCGTAGATCCGACGGCAGGTCTGATCGGCCTGGGCGAGCCGTCGCAGATGCCCGACGTCCCGGTGACGTCCGGCGCCGCCGCAGGCGCGGGGCCGGGCATGGAGGCCCTCGGCCTCCCGAACCAGCCGGACGAGGACATGCGCCGCTTGGTGCAGTACCTCCCCGTGCTGGAGCACATGGCCAACGTTCCCGGGTCGTCCAAGGCGGCCCGGAACCTGGTCCGAGCCGTGAAGGGTCAGGCGTAGCCATGGAGTGGTTTCAAGCGCTCGGGCACATGTCCCGTCTGCTGCCCGACGCGCCTGGGCTCGCCTTCGACTTCGCCCTGAACGGGGCGAACCCCGACGCGGTCGGTTACGGGCTGGCGTACGGCCTTCAGTCCACCGCCACGCCCATCGACGTGTATCCGCCCGAGGGGGCGGTCTGATGGGCCTTGGTGACTTCCTGTCGGACATGGTGGACGGCGCGGCCAACGCCGCGAACACCGTCGACCGGTACATCAACCCGCTCCACCGCGAGGCGGAGTGGAAGGACGGCACTGCCAAGGAGGACAAGAGCCGCAACGCGCCGCTGACCAGCGTCGTAGCGGATCCGATTACGAACAGCCTTGAGCGCACCATGGCCGGGCTGAACTGGGTCTACTCCAACGGAATTTCGCAGCCGATCAGCTCGTACCTCATCAACACCGGGTCGGACCAGGGGGACATCTTCTCCGCGAGCGCCTGGGCGAAGTCCTGGCATGTGGCCGAGCACGTCTCCCCGGGCCAGGCCCTCAGCCTGGGCGTCAAGGACATGGCGAAGGAGGGGGTTACGGCCAGTCCGGACAGCTCCGGGAACATGGATCAGACGGTTCGATCCCCCCTCGCATACGCGAAGCCTGCGCTGAGCAGTCTTCCACCCGGCTTCAACGACCTCCCCGAAGACGAGCAGCAAGCGCTCCTCAAGGACGCGGGCATGCCCGCCATCGGGAACGCGTACGTGGAGAAATTGCGCGCGGACTCAGACTTCTTCAACTACTCGTCCGGAGCGGTCGACTTCGCAGCCCGCTGGTGGCTGGACCCGACGATCCTCGGCGGCAAGGCCGCCGGCGCCGCGCGCGAAGCGACGGTGGTCAAGACCCGCCCGAAGGAGGGCTGGTCCGGCCCGGACATCGACAGGCTGATGGCTGACAGCGCCATGACCAAGGCGCAGCGGTTCCTGTGGGAGAACAAGGACAACCCGGCGCTGGTCAACAACCTGACCATGTTCCAGAAGAGCGCCCTTGGCCCCCGCGCCGGCGGGATCATTTCGACGCTCCGCAGCCCGGAAGAGGTCTCCCTCTTCCTGCGCACGTCGCTGGGCGACGTGAACGCCCGAGGCCTCCTCCAGGAGCGGAACAGTGTGGCCGCGCAGCGGCTGGAGAAGGACACGGGGCGCCTGAGCGAGCTGGACCTCGCGCTCCCGCGCGTGATCGCGCACGAGAACCCCGCCGCCGAGGCGCTGGTCCAGGCGCAGCGCGACAAGCTGACGCAGCAGATCAACGCGGACGAGCTGCTGACGACGCGGTACAAGGGGATGCTCGCCCACTACGGCGAGCTGGACGCGATCAACCTGACGCGCTGGAGCTTCGACCGCGCGCAGCGGCGCACCGCCGCCGCAGCCGAGTTCCGTACGGGTCCCGCCCGTGGCGGGGCCACCAGTTCCCGCCCGATCGCGGCCATCAGCCGCGTGAACTCGGACGACTTCTTCGGCAACCCGCTCACGATGGTGCGCTCCTTCAAGGAGGCGCACCCGAACGGGACGATCCAGCTGGACGACATCCATCCGGACTCGGTCGCGGAGCTGCGCTCCCAGATCGCCCGCATCCCGGCCATCGGGCCGGACATTCGCCAAGACCTGCTGAACCGGTACTTGAAGACGACCACGGAGGGCGAGCGGCTCGACCTCCTGGACGAAGTCG
The DNA here is from genome assembly GCF_044744165.1 of Streptomyces sp. NPDC087420. Lineage (NCBI taxonomy): Bacteria > Bacillati > Actinomycetota > Actinomycetes > Kitasatosporales > Streptomycetaceae > Streptomyces > Streptomyces sp. NPDC087420. Next base: position 186,783 of record NZ_JBIUXU010000015.1, on the reverse strand, counting down.
GCAACCTGGGCGTCAATCAGGTGGCGCGCAAGCACGGCTTCACCGGCGACGAAGCCGCCGCGATCTACGACGAGTACCGCAGCGCACTGACCGGCGGACAGGAGAGCCTGCGCCGGTACAGCGCCGGGTCGTTCCCTGGAGAGGCCGTCCACCTAGATGAGTTCATGGGGCACGGCGGCAAGCTGACGGTGCACCCGAACCTCGTGACCCGCCTCGCCAACGATCACGTCCTGATCGACCTCAAGGCGCTGGACACCACGCTCGCGCGCCACGGCAGCGCCATCAAGGCGCTGCGCACCAAGAGCGGCAGCGCGAAGGACTGGATGGTCGACGGCGTCGACTACATGAACCACCTGTGGAAGTTCGGCGCGCTTTTCCGCCTTGGCTACATCCCGCGCGTGCTCGGTGACGACATCGCCGGGCAGATAGCCCGGGTCGGCACCGCCGCCATGGCCATGCGTACGGGCATGGGCGTGAAGAACCTCGCCACCAACCTGGCCCAGTGGAAGACTGCCTCCGCGCGCGAGGCCCAGGAGGCTTCGCTCCGCGAGGGTCTGCGCTACGCGGACGACGAGCTGGCGGCACTGGCGCCGCAGGTGGACCTGATGCGCGTCAAGGTCGACACGCGGGAGATGCTCCAGAAGGACGCCATCAGGCGCTCCAGGGACCGCGTCCGCACGGCGCAGAACCGGGCCAACGCCCTGGACCCGGCGACTACGTCGCCCGTCGTGCTGAGCGCCCACCAGGCGCTCATCGCGAAGCACCAGGGCCTCCTGTCCCGTAACGAGAGCGCCATGACAACTCGCCTCGCCGGCCCCAAGGCCAGGCTGACCGAGCTGGAGGAGCAGCTGGCGTTCCTGCGTGTCAGCCGAGACGACGCCTTCCGCGAGGCGGAGGAAGCGTCCCTGCGCAAGGCGCGCGGGTTCGGACAGGCGAGCCAGCTCCACCGCGAGGTGAAGGCTGGCGGCGGCATCGTCCTGCCGCCCGCCTTCGGCGGCGCCAAGGGCGAGTACTACCAGAAGATGATCTCCTCGGACGACTCGCTGAGGAACCTCTTCGCGACGAACAAGAAGATGGTCCACGGCAACCTGATGCGGTCCTTCTCGCACTCGGGGAAGTCGATGTCGTACCCGCAGGGCGCGCGAGAGTTCGTGGAGTCCTGGCACGGCGCGGTGAACAACCAGATCATGCAGGACGCCCTGGCGCTCCAGGCAGTCAAGGGCGCGTCCATCGAGGACATGACGCACTGGCTGGGCCGCACGCCCGCAGGCCGGGCGTACCGCAAGCGCCTGGGCCTCAAGTACACGTCGAACGACCGCATCGCGACCAGCGTGTTCCACGACGTCCAGGCGTACCTTCCGGACCCGATGGTCCGTGAGGCCGCGCTCGCGGGGAAGGCGGACATCCCCTTCCTGACCGAGGCCGCCAAGCAGGGACGGCACCCCTTCGAGGTGCACACGACCTCTCTGGGCGAGAACCTCGCCGGCTCGAACGTCATGTCCAAGGGCATGGACCGCGTCATCGACAAGTGGTTCAAGGTCGTGGCGTCCATGCCCGCTGATCGAATGAGCCGGCACCCGCTTTTCAACCAGCTCTACGAGGGGCACGCGAAGACCCTGGTCAACCAGGAGTTGAAGCAGGGCCAGAAGGTCACACAGGCGCATGCGGACCAGATCGCGGAGACGGCTCGCCGTCTCGCTCTCAAGGACACGCGGAAGCTGGTCTTCGACATCGCGCACCGCTCCGACGCGGGGCACATGCTGCGCTTCGTGAGCCCGTTCTTTTCGGCCACGACCGAGGCGTGGCAGCGCTGGTCCAGGATCATCGCGGACCGCCCTCAGGTGGTGGGCTATGCGGGCAATTTCTTCAACGCCCCGGCCAGCATGGGCTGGATGCAGGACGCCGACGGCAACAAGATCGGCCTGGACGGCACGGCCATCGATCCCGTGACGGGCAAGAAGCGGCTCGTCCCCAAGGGCGAGCGCTACATCATGGCGCGCGTCCCGAGGTTCATCGCCGACGGCCCCGTCGGCAAGGCGATGGGCATGAACCGCGACGGTGGGATGCTCATCAGCCAGGACAGCATGAACATCATCACGCAGGGTGACCCCTGGTTCAACCCGGGCGTCGGTCCGGTGGTAAGCATCCCCGTGAACGAGTTCGTCAAGGACAAGCCCTCCCAGGGCGAGCTGGCCAGGAAGCTGGGCATCCTGCCCTTCGGCCCCACCGCCGGCTCACCACTCTTCGGGAACACGCCGCTGGGGCGCGCGAGCGACCTCGCGCTCCCGGCCACGGTCAAGAACTTCCTGACGTCGTTCGACACGACGGACGAGCGCTACCAGCGCGTGAAGCTCCAGATCATGCAGAAGGCCGCGTACGAGCACGCGAACCTCGGCAAGCCGATGCCGTCGTCCCGCGAGATCGCGGACATGACGCGGGACTACTGGCTCAAGAGCGCGGTCTGGTCCTTCACCCAGCCGGCCGCCACGCAGCGCCCCGACGAGTATCAGTTTTACCGGGACCAGTACAACAACCTGCGGCGCAAGGACCCGCTCACGGCGGACGAGCAGTTCCTCTCCCGCTTCGGGGAGTCGTACTTCATCTTTGCCCAGGCCACCAGCAAGAACAAGGTCGGCGCCGAGGCCACGAAGGCGGCCGTCGAGCTGTCCAAGAAGTACGAGCAGCAGCTCGCGGCCAACCCCGAGCTGGGCGCGCTCATCATCGGACCCGAGGGATCCGGGCCGTTCAGCCCGGAGGCGTACACGTACCAACTGACGCACCCGCTCGTTCCGGGCGGGAGCGAGATGCAGCGCATGAAGCTGAGCGCCGAGGACGCCATGAACGAGAACCAGCGGCGCCTTGGGTGGGCAAAGTTCACCAAGATGCAGAACGCCGTGACGGCGCAGCTGCACGGTGCCGGCTTCGCGTCCTTCTCGGACAAGGGCGCTGAGCAGTTCGCCGCGCAGCGCGGCGCCATCGCAAAGCTGTACGGAGACCCGCTCCTGCCCGACGGATCGGACAATCCGTACTATAACGAGCAGTGGAGCGCGGACTTCAACACCTTCGACCCGAAGAAGTACGACCGACTCGTCCCTGCGCTGACCAGCGTGGCGTTCTCCGACATCGCGGAGAACCCGAATCGCGGCGACCTGCGGTCGCTCCAGACGTACCTGCAAGGCCGCCAGGAGGCCCTCGCGGAGCTGGCCCGGCGCAAGGCCGCCGGGGGCGCCGGGACGCTCAAGGCGCAGTCGAACACGGACCTCGCGTCCACGTGGTCCCGCTTCGTGGATGACCTGCGCGAGAAGAACACCGCCTTCGGGGACCTGCACAGCAGGTACCTGAGCCGCGACCTCGGAGTGGACGTCGAGACGCTCGCCGCCGAGCTGGACGACATGAGCAGTGAGGAGATGCCGTAGTGGTGATTCAGGCGCCCAAGCCCCCGGGCGGCGGCGAAGCCGCGATCCTGGGGCAGTTCGCCCAGGGCACTCCCACGTCCGGCGATGCCGGGCGCGTGTACATGGGCCGCGTGCCCCTGACCAACGCCACGGACGAGCGCGCCGGCCGCGCCGGCCGCGCGCAGTCGGATCTGTGGGTCACGACGGACGAAGCGCTCAACGACTTCTACGGCTGGAACTCCAAGCGCCAGCGCGACTTCCTCGCGCAGGGCGTCGTCTCCGGACAGCTCGCCCTGGGCGACGGCCCGATGGAGGCCGGGAAGCTGTGGGCCAAGCTCGTCAAGGAGGCCTCCTTGTACGGGAAGGCCGGGCAGAAGGTCAGCCCCTTCGACCTGTTGGGGTCGTACGTGGACGCCGCTGGCGGCTCCGGGAAGTCCGCCTGGACTTCGATGGGCGCCTTCCAGGTCAACACCGTGACCGGCGAGAAGCGGTACATGGGGCCGGGCAAGTACCTGGGCAACGGCAAGGCGCAGCAGACCGACACCAGGACGGACCTAACGGACCCTGACACGGCGAAGGCGATCGCGACCAAGCTGTTCCAGGACTTGATGGGCCGCGACCCTGGACAGGGCGAGCTGGGGGCTTTCGCCACGGCGCTCTCCAGCGCCGAAGCGGCGAACCCCATCACGCAGACGACCACGACCGAGTACAACATGGACACCGGCCAGGCGCTGTCCTCGGACACGGCGTCGTCCGGCGGCGTGAGCGCCGAGGGCAAGGCGTACCTCGGTCAGCAGCAGATCAAGAAGAAGAAGGAGTACGGCGCGGTCCAGGCCGCGACGACGTACCAGAACGCCTTTGACTCCTTGATCTACGGGGCTCCCGAGTAATGGCCACCGGAGAGCAGATCGTTGAGTTGGCCCGGACGTACCTGGGCCTTGCCTACGTGTGGGGTGGCGAGACACCCTCGGGCTTTGACTGCTCGGGTCTGGTGGAGTACGTCTTCGGGAAGAACGGCATCGAGGTTCCGCGCGTCTCGTACGACCAGATCAACGTGGGCCAGAGCGTGCAGCCCAACAAGCTCAGGGCCGGTGACCTGGTCTTCTTCGACACGGACAAGAAGAAGAGCGGCCCGGACCACGTCGGCATCTACATCGGGGGCGGGAAGTTCATCCACGCCCCGAAGACGGGCGACGTGGTCAAGATCTCGTCTCTGTCCGAGGGCTATTACATGGACCGCTGGATGGGTGGACGCAGGGTTCCCGGCGTGTCCACCAGTGCTACCAGCGCGGCCCTGGACGGCCCGGCGGAAGAGGTCGCACCGCACCTCGACGCCACGGAGCTGGCGGAGACGTACGGCATGTCGTACGCGTTCTTCAAGAGCCAGCCCGAGCTGTGGAAGAAGCTCAACTCGGCCGTGGAGGGCCAGTGGTCGCCCGCGAAGTTCCAGGCCGAGGTGAAGAACACGAAGTGGTGGAAGACCAACTCCAGCACTGCCCGTCAGGCGCAGCTCCTGGAGAAGAGCGACCCCGCCACGTACAAGGCGACCATGGAGGGCGCCCGCGCGCAGGCGCAGGCGATGGCCGTCCAGGCCGGCGCCATCCTCTCCGCGAAGAACGTCGAGAAGCTCGCGAAGAACATGGTCACGCTCGGCTGGGAGCAGGCTCAGGTGCAGAACTTCCTGGGCCAGTACATCAAGTTCGGTGCGGACAAGACCATGGGCGGCATCGCCGGTCAGGCAGCCAAGGAGATCCGCAAGCAGGCGTACGACATGGGCGTTTCGGTGACGGACCAGAGCATCCTGAACAACGCGCAGTACCTCGTGCGCGGACTTACGACCATGGAGAAGGTCACCGGCTCCATGCGCGCGCAGGCGGCCGGGCTGTACCCGGCCTTCGCCGACCAGATCAAGGCGGGTGCCAGCGTCCAGGACTTGGCGAGTCCGTACGTACAGGTACTCGCCGGGGAGCTGGGCCTCCCGGCCACGGACGTGGACGCGTTCTCGCCGAAGATCAAGGCGGCGATCAACAGGGTTGGTCCGGACGGCAAGCCGTCTCCGCTCTCGCTGACGGACTTCGTGCAGCAGGTGCGTAGCGATCCCGCCTGGCGCAAGACGCCGACAGCGGGCAACCAGGCCCTGACGATCGGCCGTCAGGTGCTTGCGGACATGGGATTGGCGAGCTGATGGCATCCCTGATGAGCATCCTCCAGCAGGCGGGCTTCAAGGGCGCTGGGCTTCAGATGGCCTACGCCATTGCCATGGCGGAGTCCGGAGGTAACGCCAAGGCCCACAACGGCAACGCCGGTACCGGCGACAACTCGTACGGCCTCTTCCAGATCAACATGCTTGGCGCGATGGGCCCCGAGCGGCGCAAGCAGTACGGGCTGTCCAGCAACGAGGCTCTGTACGACGCGCTGACCAACGCCAAGGTCGCGTACAAGATGTCCAAGGGCGGTACGAGCTGGGGCCCTTGGTCCACCTACGGCAATGGTGCGTACAAGCAGTACTACGGAGGCTCGGGCGCGACCGTCACGTCGTCCGGCTCTGGAGGAGGTACGACAACCACCATGGCGAAGCTCAGCTCCTCCGAGCTGGCCGAGCAGTACGGCCTGACATCGGCGCTGATCAACTCCTCGGGGGAGTTGAAGTCGCTCTTCAACAAGGCCGTGAGCGGGTCCTGGAGCGCCGCGCGCTTCCAGGCCAGCCTCAAGAACACCAAGTGGTGGAAGACGCAGTCCTCCTCACTTCGGAAGTACCTGACGACCAAGTACACGGACCCGGCCACCTGGAAGCAGCAGCGCGAGGCCGCAGGCGCGACCCTCAAGGCGATGGGCATCGCCGTGGGCGTGGCGCCCAGCTTCCTGGTCAAGGACGGCAAGTGGACGTCCTTGCTGAACGACGTGGTGTACAAGAAGGTCGCGCTCGGCTGGACCGACGCGCGAATCAAGGACTACCTCGGCACCAAGACGACCAGCCACGACGGGATCATGTACGGCGAGGCCGGCGAGGCCTTCGACAAGCTGCACGAGGTCGCGTACCTCAACGGCATGAAGTACTCCACGTACTACGCCACCGCCGCTCGAGCGATCGTCTCCGGCAAGAGCACGCTGGAGACCGAGGAAGCAAAGATCCGCGCCCAGGCCGCCGGGCGCTACAGCGCCTATGCCGAGCAGATCAAGGCGGGGCAGAACGTCATGGACCTCGCCGCGCCGTACATCAAGTCCGTGGCGACGATCCTGGAGTCGCCCGAGACGGACATCGACCTCTTCAACGCGCACATCGCGAAGGCGATGACCGCGAAGCCGACCGCAGGCGCGGCCCAGGGCTCGCAGATGCCGCTGTGGCAGTTCGAGAACGACCTCAGAGCGGACCCGCTCTGGAAGAAGACCAACAACAGCCGGGAAAGCATCATGACGGTGGCCCGCCAGGTCGCCCGCGATTTTGGGGTTGCGTACTGACATGAGCGTTCCGATCGAGCAGTACATCCCGGAAGAGTTTCAGGACACGATCGACCTCCCCGCCCCGGGGAGCGAGCTGGACCCCTACGCGGCGGTGAAGTTCCAGGGCACGGTGGTTTCGCAGCGGCGCACCGCCGCGCAGGCCATGGATACGTACAACAAGGCCAAGGCCGAAGCCGCCGCGCAGCTGGCGAAGTACAAGCGGAAGGGCGCCACGGCGGCCCAGAAGACCGCCGCGACCAAGGCGCGCGCCCGCGCGCTCCAGGACATGAAGCTCCAGACCGGGATCCGCAACAACGCCTTGAAGTTCCAGGCGGCTGCGCAGAACGGCATCTACAAGGCCACGGGGCAGTTCGACAAGCTCCTGACCGGGGCGAACAGGGACGCCTACGCGGCCCTCCAGTCCATGTTCAACCAGATGGGCCTGGGCAGTTTGGCGCCCAAGATCTTCGACTACGTGAAGCAGGGCTACGGGGCCGACACCATTGGCCTGCTGCTCCAGGACACCAAGGAGTACAAGGAGCGCTTCGCCGCCAACGACGCGCGCGCGAAGGCGGGCCTGCCCGTCCTGAACCCGGCCGAGTACCTCGCGGCCGAGACGTCGTACCGCCAGATCCTTGACAGCGCGGGCATGCCCAAGGGCTTCTACGACAATCCTGCCGACTTCCGGTCCTGGATCGCTGGCGACGTTTCGCCGACCGAGATCAAGAGCCGCGTGGACATGGCGACGGAGGCCGTCGACAAGACCGACCCCAACTACCGCGCGGCGCTGTACCAGATGTACGGCATCCAGGGGCAAGACCTCGCGGCGTACTTCCTGGACAGGAAGCTCGCGGAGCCGATCCTCAAGAAGCAGGCGGCGGCCAGCGCCATCGGCGCGGCGGCCCTGCGCAGGGGCTTCGGGCTCAACGCCCTGGATCTGGAGGGCTACGCGTCGCTGGGCATCACGGGCGCGGACGCCGAGCAGGCGTACGGGCAGATCGCGGGCGGTTTCGAGCAGATGCTCGGTATCGCCGGGCGCTTCGGGACCACGTGGTCCCAGAAGGAGGCGGAGCAGGAGGTCTTCACGCCCGGCGCGGCCAGCGCCGTGGGCAAGGACAGCGCCTTCGAGAAGGGCAGGAGCCTCAAGTCCCAGGAGCGGGCGATGTTCGCCGGGTCGCGCGGCTCCTCCACGCAGGGCCTCGCCGCAGGCGGCGGCCAGCGGTAGTACCCTGCGCTCAGCCGCGTCAGGGGTCCGCTTGAGAACGGACCTTCAACGAACATCGTGCCGCCTGGCGCCGTACAGCCTTAGCCCCCCGGTCCCTTCCGGGGGGCTTTGTGCTGCCATAGCGCTGATCACGTACATCCGTTAGCAGATGTACCCTCCCGGTCCGACGGACCGACCGGCCCCGTCCCAACAGGTCAAGGCCGGTAGCGGAGCGCGGACCCCCTCCCCAGGGGGCGAGCAGGCCGCGAAGGAATGAGGGAGCGGCAGTGAGCGAATACAGCTTCGGTTATGACCCTTCTGGCGAGCAGCCGGGCCTGGGCGAGACACAGGACCAGCCTCAGGGACCCAAGTGGTTCCGCGAAGGTCTGGACAAGCTCTCCAGCCAGGTAAGCGAGTTGAAGGCGGAGAACGACCGCCTCAAGGAAGCTCAGGTCAAGACCCAGGTGGCTGACGCGCTCAAGGCCAAGGGCTACGCCCCGACGGCGGCAACGCTGTACACGGGTGCGCCCGACAAGCTGGACGAATGGCTGGGCACCCACGGTGCCGCGCTCGCCAAGGTCCCTGTCGACGGACAGGAGCAGGGCGAGACGCAGGCCCAACAGGGCCCCCCGGTCACCGTCGTTCCGGCTGACGGTCAGGAAGCGATGCAGCGCATGCAGGAGGCCGGCACGCAGGGCGTGGCGCCTCCGCAGGGAACCGACCGGGAGCTTGCCGCGGCCCTCAAGGCCGCCAACCCCGAGCAGTTCGCGGCGCTGATGCGCGCCAACGGCTCCCAGCACGACTGGCTGGGCACCGTCTCCTGACCTCTTCCCCGTTCCTACGGCACCCCGGAAGGGGTGAGAGGCCACCATGGTTAACGCATTTACGGACTCAACCGCGATGAGCAACGCCGTCCAGACGGCGTATGACAAAACGTTCGAATTCGCCCTTCGCTCGCAGCCCCTCTTCCGGGCTGTCGCTGACAAGCGTCCCCACAACCTGACCGCGCCCGGTGCGTCGATGGTCCTGGAGCGCTACGCCGACCTTGCGGTGGCGACCACGCCACTGACCGAGACTGCGGACCCGGACTCGGTTGCCATGGGCAACCCGACGACCGTGACGCTGACGCTGAACGAGTACGGCAACCCCGTCTTGAGGACGCGGAAGCTTTTCCTCACGTCGCTGACCGACGTGGACCCCGCGATCGCCAACATCGTCGCTTTCAACGCGGCCGAGTCGATCGACACCGTCGTGCAGACCGAGCTGCGCTCGGGCACGAACGTGATCCAGCGCAAGGCCGGTACGGTCTCGTACGTCACCAACGGCACCGTCTCGCTGCCGGTCGGTACGACCATGGCCGCGACCGACATCTTCAATTCCGCCATCGCGCGGCTGGCTGTGGCCAAGCTGCGGACCAACAAGGCCGTCCCGCGCCGGGGTTCGCTCTACTGGTCGGCGATCCACCCCGAGGTCTCCCACGACCTCCGGGCGGAGACCGGCTCCGCCGGATGGCGTGACCCGCACAACTACAGTGCGGTGGGCAACGTCTGGTCGGGCGAGATCGGCACCTACGAGGGCGCCTTCTACGTCGAGACCCCGCGCGCGTACAACGCCGTGGACGCCGGCACCGGCGACAACACGGTGCGGCGCTTCCGGACCTACTACGCGGGCCAGCAGGCCCTCGCGGAGGCCGTGGCGGACGAGTTCCACATCGTCGCCGGTCCCGTCGTGGACAAGCTCGCGCGGTTCCGGCCGCTGGGTTGGTATGGGATGGCCGGCTGGAAGCTGTACAGGCAGGAGGCGCTCATCCGCGCCGAGACCTCCAGCTCCATCGACTCCAGCTGATGGCGGGCTGGGTCTTCCGGCCCCCCACGGTCGATGAGGGCCCGGCCACCTGGACAGACCCGCTGTTCCTGCGGCTCAAGCTGCCGCGAGGCATCACGGTCCTGGAGGGACCGCCCGGCGCTTACCGGGCGGTCCGCTTCCCGACTCAGGACGAGATCGCGGCGTCTGCGCCAGCGATGTACATGGGCGGCCACGAGTACGTCGTGGACGACGCCACCAAGGCCGCCCTCATCGCCGGAGGCGTGGGCGTGGACGAATCGAACTTCTCCGCTCAGTGAGGGCGACATGGACGACGACAAGGACTGCTGCCCCACCGGGGACGGTGGCAACAGCACCATCACCAACCAGGACGAGATGGAGATCCTGGCACGCACCACGGCCGGGATGACCGTGCGCATCGAGGGCTACCAGGCTGCGGAGCCCCAGCGATGACCTGCTCGACTGGGTGTAAAACCCAGGACCACACGAGCTACGCGGCCTGCCTCTCCGACAAGGCCGTCAAGACGTTCCTCGCCAGCCCCAGCAAGGGGCTGGACGGCTCCACGCAGAAGCGCTGGGACGCGGAGCTGTCCGCGTACCGCAACGCCCGCTCCGAGGGCATACAGCCCGACGGGACGACCATGCGGAAGGTCACGGAGGCCGTGAAGGCCTCCGACAAGACCGGCATGGCGTACGGGCGGGACTTCAATGTGGCGACGCCCATGAAGGCCGAGGCCGCCTGATGGAGATGCGCGTAGGCATCGAGGACGCGAACGGGGACATCCTCCAGATGGACTCCTCGGGGCGGATCACCGCCAACAGCGTGGCGCAGATCGCCACGACCATGTTCACCGAGGCCACCACCGCTCGTCTGACGACGAACAACACCACCACGCAGACGTGGCTGGCCAATGCCAGCACGTGCTGGGTGAGCGTGAACCTCACCGCCCTCTCGGGCGGTACCGCTCCGACCGTGGTCGTCTCGCTCCAGCAGCAGGACGGCAACGCCAACTGGCAGACGCTCGCCAGCACATCGGCGCTCAGCGCTGTGGGCCTGACGCAGTTCTCCGTGGGCGCCGGCATGACCAACGGGGCCATGCTCCTGGCGGGCGGGAACTACCGCTTCTCCTGGGTCATCACGGGCACGCCCGCCGCCTGCTCCTTCCAGATCGCCATGTCGGGCCGCTGATGGCGACCTTCGACCAGCTCGTCTCTCAGGTCCGGCAGAAGCTCCTGGGCTTCTCGATGAGCCAGGAGTCGATGTCCGTGCTGGGCGCGGACATCACTGCTTCCGACATCACCTTCCAGGCCGACGGGGCGACCATCACCAACCTGTCCCGTGGCCTGGCGGAGATCGGGGACGAGCTGGTCCTGGTCCAGAAGTGGGACCAGCAGAGCGGCACCGTCACGGTGCTGGGCGGCACAGCGGGCCGTGGCTACGAGGGCAGCACGGCTGCCGCGCACGCCACGGGGACGCTCATCACAGCGGCTCCCGCGTTCCCTCGCGTGCGCATCAAGGAAGCGATCAACGAGGCCATCGCGGGTCTCTACCCGCACCTGGTCGTGTTCAGCACGACCGACTTCGCGTACAACGCAGCGCAGATCGAGTACCCGCTTCCCTCGGAAGCGAAGGACGTCTGGTACGTGGTGGGCCGCTGGGTCGGCCCCGAGAAGGTCAGCGCTCCGATGCCCAACTGGCGCTACAACCCGAAGGCGTCGCTCGCGGACTTCCCCACCGGGAAGTCGATCCAGCTGTTCGACGGCATCACTCCGGGCCAGAACATCCGCATCGTGTACGCCACGCAGCCAGCGCCTCTGGCGGTCGGTACGGACGACTTCGCGACCGTGACGGGCCTTGCTGGCCGGGTCTCCGACCTGGTCGTCTACGGGGCCGTGAAGCGCCTTCTGCCCGGCCTCCTGGGAGGCCGTCTCCAGCAGCAGGCCATCGAGGCGACCGAGAGGGCTGCACTGGTCACCGTGAAGGACATCTCCGGAGCGACGCAGATGTACGCCTCGCTGTACGCGGAGCGCCTCGAAGAGGAACGGACGCTCATGTTTTCGGAGCTGCCCAATTATGCGACGTTTCAGGGGAGTTGACCGATATGGCGAACAGCTACTTCTACTCGAATACGGCACTCCCCACCGCGCTCACAGGCTCGATCTCCTCGGGCGCCACCGCGCTCAACGTCGGCGCCACCACCGGGTTTCCCAGCTCATTCCCGTACATCCTCGCCGTGGACTATGGCGCCGGGACGGAGGAGCTGGTCTCCGTTTCATCGGCCGCCGGCCTCACGCTGACCGTGGCCCGGGGCTTCGGCGGCACGAGCGCCCAGAGCCACAGCCTGGGCGCTGTCGTACGGCACGTGTACAACAGCGTGGACGCGACCGACTTCCGTACACACGAGGCCGCCACGGCCTCCGTGCACGGCGTGACGGGCGCCCTGGTGGGCGCCACGCAGACGCAGACGCTCACCAACAAGACACTGACCTCGCCTACGGTCAACAGCGGCATCTTCGCCAACGGTGGGAGCTTCGCCGGTACGTACACCGGCACGCCAACGTTCTCCGGCGCGGTGGTGCTCTCCGGCACCCCGAGCATTTCGACCGGCGCCGCCCTGGCGGGCACCTTCACGGGCACGCCGACCTTCTCGGGGGCCCTGACCCTGTCCGGCACCCCGAACCTGACGAGCCTGATGCGCGGCAGCCGTGGTGCTACCACCGACACGCAGTACGAGACGCGCGTGACGGGCGACGCCAGCGCCCGCTGGTACACCCAGGCCGACGGGAAGCTCGCCTGGGGCCCCGGCTCAGGAGCGGTGGACACGCTCCTGTACCGCTCGGGGGTGGGCACGCTGGGCACGGACACCACCTTCGAGGTGGGCGGGGATCTCCACGTCTTCGGCGTGGGCAAGGAGCTGTTCGCCTACAAGGCGGCCCAGACGTCCAGGACGAGCCTGGACGTCCCCGCAGCGGACCCGGACCTCCAGCTGAGCGTGGTCGCGAACGCGGTGTACCGCATGGACGGCGTGCTGTTCTTCGCCGGTGACGCAGGCGCGGCCCAGGGACGCATCAACGTCGACTTCAACGCGCCGGCAGGCGCGACCGGCACGTGGACGGGCACGTTCATCGACCTGTCATCCACGGGCGAGCCGTCCTCCATGCGTCAGCTCGCGACGGACCTCACGGCCGCCCGGGGCGGTGGGGCCTACGGCTCCGGTACGGACGCGGCCGTCATGCTCCGAGGGCTGATGATCACATCAGGCACAGCAGGCTCGTATCAGCTGCTCTGGTCGCAGCTGTCCACCGACACCACGGCGACCATTGTGCGCGCGCATTCCTGGCTCAGCCTTCGACGGGTGGCGTAGCCCATGGCAGGCATCGTCAGCAGGCTCCCGTTCCCGCTCTCGGGCCGTACGGCCACCGCGTCCAGCTCGTTCGGGATGGACGGCGTCCAGTACGCGTACGCCCTGGGCGGGATGCCCTGGCTGACCGCCATCAGCGATGAGCGGACGCTGACGCGCGCAGGCGCGGCCAGCAAGAAAGACCAGGTCGATCAGCAGCAGATCCCCGGCGAGCAGTCGCTCGCCGGCTGGTGGCTGCGGAGCCAGATGTCCTTCATCGGAGGAGCCGGGCTCCTCTACCAGGACCCCTCCAGCGACAACCAGTACGCGATTCGCTACGGCGACTCCGTCGGCGTGAATCCCTGGATCAACGGCGAGCTGACGCTCCTGCGCGAGACGTCCCAGCGCATCGCCGACGGAACGTCGGACAAGCATCTCCTGGTCGGCTGGAACGACGGCACGGACCGCTACTGGTCCGCCGTAGGCAACGTCCTCAAGAGCGACACGGGCGCGGCCACCACGACGATCACGTGGGGCGGCGCCAACGCGATCCGCTCGCTCGCCGCGGACGGGACGAACTACTACGCGGCCGACAACGTCGGCGTGTACAAGGGCGCCGGGAACGGCGCGGGCACCAAGCTCTGGAACACGGGCTCCACGAGCACCGTGGTCCGGTGGGTCAAGGGCCGCCTCATGGCGGGCATCGGAGCAGCCGTCTACGAGCTGGTGGGCGGCGCCCCGCCCACCCTGCCCACGGCCAAGTTCACGCACCTCAATGCCTCGTGGACATGGACGGACATCGCGGAGGGCACGAACGCGATCTACGCGAGCGGCTACGCCGGAAGCCAGTCGGACATCTACAAGTTCGTGCTCGACACGAGCGGGACCGTACCCACGCTCGCCTCCGGCGGCGTGCTTGCCGCCCAGCTTCCGCGCGGCGAGGTCGTGTACAGCATGACCACGTACTTGGGCGCCTTCGTCGGCATCGGCACCTCACGCGGCTTCCGCGTCGGGGAGATCAACGACAACGGGGACCTGAACTACGGCCCCTTGCTGATCGAGAACGCCTTGGGCGTCAAGGCCGTGGCGGCGTACGACCGCTTCTTCTTCGTCGGTGCGACGAACGCGATCGCCAGCGCGAGCGGGCTGTACCGGGTGGACCTCGGTCAGCCCATCCAGGACAACGGCGGGTCCCCGAGCGTGCGCTACGCGTACGCGACGGACCTCCAGTCCAAGCAGACCGGGGAGGTCTGCTCCGCGACGAACTTCGGGAACTCCGACCGCATGGTCTTCGGCGTGGTCGGACAGGGCAGCTACCTGGAGTCCGCCTCCTCGCTGGAGGCGAGCGGCTACCTCCGTACCGGCCGGGTCCGGTACAACACGCTGGAGCCGAAGATCTACAAGTTCGTGTCGGTCAAGACGCCGAACTCCCTGATGGGCTCCGTGGGCGTCTCCGTGCTCGATCCCGGCGGAGCCGACACCACCATCATCACGGTGGCGGAGGGCTCGTCCCTGGCCATCCAGGACGTCATCATGGCCGCGCCCGCCAGCGCGGTGGAGTGGGTGCAGCTCAAGCTGACGCTCACGCGCAGCTCGACCGACACGTCCCAGGGCGGGGAGGTCAACGGGTGGCAGCTCAAGGCCATGCCGGGCGCGGTGCGCCAGCGGATCCTCACGATCCCGTTCCTGTGCTTCGACCTGGAGGCCGACCGCTCCGGCCAGAAGATCGGCTATGAGGGTCGTAGCCTCGCGCGCCTGGAGGCGTTCGAGCAGATCTTCGCGAGGGGAGACGCGGTCTCCCTGCAAGACCTCAAGAACGACACGTCGAGCCTTGTGGTCATTGACGATTACAGGTTCGAGCAGAAGGCGGAGCCCGGCTCCAACCTCTCCACCACGGGCGGAGTGCTGTGGGTAGAGCTGAGAACCATCGCTGATGTCATCACCACGTAAGGAAGCTGCCATGGATCAGAAGCCCAGCGTCGGACGCATCGTCCACTACGTCTCGTACGGCACGCCCGGAGGCGAGTACACCTCGCAGTGCCGCGCGGCCATCATCACCGAGGTCGCTCCCCTCGAAGGCAACGATGCCGCCCAGGCGGACATCGAGAACTGGGACGAAGGCCAGCGCTGCTCCGTCAGCCTCGCGGTGCTGAACCCCGGGGGGATGTTCTTCAACACGCGCCTGTTTCAGGACGAGACCGCCCAGCGCGGCGGTACGTGGCACTGGCCGGAGCGCGTCTGATGCCCATCGACTTCGAGTCCATCCCCGAAGAGGACGCGCACGACTATCCCGTGACGCCCTTCCTGGACTTCGCCAGGGAGCAGGAGCGTCCCGAGCCCGAGGGATCCAAGCGGTTCGCTGCGGCGCAGCGAGAAGTGGAACACCTCTTGGAGGCGGACGCCACGCCCTGGAGCATCGTCTATGCCCTTTGGGGGCGCTTCAAGTTTCTGGACAGCCAGTCGGGACACGTCTACCTGTCGACGGCGTGCCTCCACGAGGAGCACGCGTACTGCCAGGCCAAGAAGGGCCAGGCGGGCCCGAAGAAGCCCGGCGAGTGCAAGTTCTGCACCGCGCGGTGCATCTGCGACTGCCACAAGGAGGCCGACGATGTGGCCTCCTGACCGTGCCATCATCGCGCCGGCCAACGAGGCCGAGCGGGACGCGATGCGCACCGCCCAGCGGGCGCTGAGGCTCAACGAGACGGGCCTCATGGATGAGGCCACCAGGGCCTCCCTGCGGGGCACGCAGGCGCTCTTCAAGCTTCCGGTCACAGGGGTCCTGGACCGGGCCACAGCGGAGGCTCTGGACCGCCTCCGCCCACCATCCCTCCGAGAGGACTAGCGCATGAAGATCACAGGGTTCCAGTTCGGAGCGCTCGCCGTCATAGTCGTGGGCACCGTCGCCCTGATGCTGTTCGACAAGCCCACCGGGTCGTACATCGCGCTGGTGACGCCGATCCTGGCGGCGATGTACCTGGACAACAAGACCGAGAAGCAGAACGTCGTCCTGGACGAGCAGGACAGGAAGCTCGACCAGATCACGCACCAGACCAACGGGATCCTGACCGAGCGCATCAAGACCGCCGTGGGCGAAGCGCTCGCGGAGCGGGACAGGCAGTAGCCTGCCCAACGGCAGCGCACCTCCTGGTGGGCAAACGAAAAAAGAGGGCCCCCTCATCGCGAGGGGGCCTTCTTCATGCGGTCCAGCCTGGCGGCCGGATGATCAATCCCACCGCCAGGGGGCGACCCGGAGAGAGGTCCGGGTGATCAAGCCCAGAAGCCGGGTCGCGTGGCGACCCGTTGTCCCTGGAGAGGAAGCCGCCGGGGACATCCTGTCACGCCTTGGCGCGCTTGGACGAGACGTCCTCCAGCTTCACGCTGATGTCCCGGCTGACCTTCGTCAGCTCGGAGCGCTGGAAGCGCACGACCGTCAGCGGGTCGTCGTACCGGGGGGCCAGCTCCGTGGCCCGCTGGAGGGCGGTCTCGTAGTTCGTGGTCCGCCCGTCGTCGCCGAGGTTGTGCGACTCCATGGGGAGTGGTGTCCCACTGGGGCCCTCCACGCAGTACCACTCGCTATCCATCGATGTCCTCCTTGTGGGACAGGGTGTCGAGAAACTTGATGCGCATGGCCAGAGCACACACGCCGAGCTTGATCGCGTCCGACACGGTCATGCCCGTACCGAGGCATGTGGCGAGGTCGTCGTGGAGGGTCTGGTCGACCCTGGCACCCACCTTGGTGCCGACCTGTGGGACGTCACCCGGCATCGTGGGACACCCGCCTCGCGGTGACGTTGGCGGTGACGTACACCGTCGCGAGGTACGCGACTCCGCCAAGGATGAGGCGGGTCCAGGTGAGGCCTGGCCCGCCCGGCACAAGGCCCGCCGCGAAGACGCTCAGGCCCACGGCCTGGGACGTGGCCCACGTGATCCAGAAGCGCCTACCCACCGTCGGACACCTCCGCCCGGCGCAGCAGCTCTTCGTGCCACGCGTCGGACACGTCCGTGAAGCGGACCATGGGACTGTCGTCGTGGTACTGCATCTCGCTCCCCATCCACTCCGTGGCCAGCGAGCGGAGTTCACGGTCCTCGTAGTAGTTGTGGTCGCGCTCGTCCCGAGGCTGCGCCTCGCGGTCCGCGAAGGTGACTTCCGCGATCAGGAAGAACCGGCGCACCGGTTCCCCGTCGATCCGCAAGCGGTCGATCTTCACCCGGACACCTCCGGGTCGATCAGGTCGGCGGCGGAACGCCACCCGGCGACATGGCGGATCACGTGCTCGGCTTCGCCGGGATACGACCATGGCCCGACAAAGTCCCGGATCTTCTCCGCCAGCTCGTGGGCGTAGGCGTTGCGGTAGGCCGCGAAGTGCTCCTCGATCTGGTCGGCAGACCAGCCCGCTTCGTCCAGGGTGTGCCACAAGGTGCGCTCCGCCTCGGAGCGCTCGGGGTCGATGGCCTTGCTCACACCTGCTCCTCGGGTGGGATCAGCTCGTAGTCCGCGCCCTCCGGCACGGCCGGCGGCTCCGCCATGGGCTTGGCCCAGCCGAGCGTGGGTGGCTGGTACTGCGCCCCGGGCGGCGCGTGGAGGTCCCGCACGATCGGGTTGAAAAGGGCGGACGGTGCCCGAGCGGGCTGCTCGCCCTCCACGAGGGCGATGATCCGCTTGAGCTTGCGGACGAGAGCCTCTTCGTCGTCCTCCGGGAGGAGGGAGACGGTGGACTCCACCTCGCCGTCCGCCCAGAGGAAGCGGACGCTTGAACGCTCACGGGACATGGTCAGGGCCATCAGGCGGTCTCTTCCTGCTTGAAGGCGGCGCGGCGCTCGGCGGCGCGAGACGGCTGGCGTCGTTCGGTGTAGTACCAGGGCCGGAGCTTGATCCACCTGGAGGGCATGCCCCTGGGGCGCATTAGTCGGTCTCCTCTTCGATTCCGTACCGGCGGACTACCGCGAGCTCTGCGCGCAGGTCGTTCACGTACGACTGGAGCGCGCTTTCCGAGCGCTTGATCGCCTCGATGGTTCCGCACAGACCGCGCTGCTCTTCGTCCGCCACGGCCATGACGGCTTCGGCGGCAACAGATGACAGCGGACTGTTGAAATCGGCCCGTACGAGCGCTGTTCGATATCGTTCGCGTCGCTCGCCCTCCGCCATCAGCTGGCCTCCTTCGCGGTGATGGGCTGTATGCCGACGATCCCGGCCACTTGGCCGGGCGTGTGCTTGATGACGAGCGCGCCGTCCACGGCCGTGACCGTGGCGTCCCCGGGGAGCGCCACCTCGTAGAGGTGACCGTCCACGCTGTACGCCACGGCGTACGGCGGGCGGCGCACGGGCTGGGGAGGCCTGGGGTCCAGGGAATTCGGCCCGCACCCTGCGGGCCCCGTCGCGCACTCCTCGGGGGTTCCAATCCCGCAGTGGCAGAGCTGGGGAGGGACCTGCTCCTCTTCCTCGGGCGTGAGGGGCGGCTCCGTCTCGGGCTCCGCAAGGAGACTCACCGCGTCGCAGGCGCACTTGAAGACACCGCCGGTCTGGTCGTGCGGCTCCGCTGCACGGTCCGCGACCGCCTGCCAGTTGGCTCGCCTCTCGTCGCGGTCTCTCGTGGTTACGTCGTACAGCGGAGCCTCGCTCAGCGGGACGGGGGCAGGCGAGTCCGCCTCGAACTCATGGAAACCGTGATCCTGGCAGCCTCTCGGCTTGCCCATGTGCCGGGAGCGGGTGCACCCGCAGGTGCAGACGGGCTCACTCAGCGATGAGACGGCGGACACCGTCTGCTCCTTCGCGTCTGAATACGTCGTTGACATCAGAACCTCTCGGCATGGAAATCGGTCTGGCCTTGGCCTCTTTGGCCAGGAAGGAGCTGAACTTGCCGCCCGCGTCGTCACCGTCGCCGAAGGCGTACACGGTGTCGAAGTCCTCAAGGCAGCGGGAGAAGTGGGCGGCCCACGTGTTCACGCCGGGCACGCCGACGGCCGGCAGGCCGCACATGGACAGCGTCAGCGTGTCGATCTCGCCCTCGGCGACGCAGACGAAGGGCGAGTCCTTCTTCAAGTCCAGGACGTTGAAGAGGTTGCTTCCCCCGTCGGGGAGGGACAGGTACTTCGCGTGCCCCTCGCAGGCGTGCTGCTCGATGCAGCGGAAGCGGATGTTCACCGGCCCGGAGGGCGTCAGGTACGGGATCGCCATGCGACCCGCGTACTGCTCGTGGCCCGTCAGGGGCGTCCTAACGGCGCCCAGGCGGAACTGCCCCGCTTCCAGCTCGCCGAAGCCACGGCCGGCCAAGTAGGCCTGCGCCGCAGCATCCAGCGCGAGGTCTGCTTGGTACCGAGACACCGCTTGCTCGAAGAAGCGCCGCTCCTCAGACGACGGAGTCTGCACGGCGCCGCCTGCTGTAGTCGCGGTTCTGCTCGCGACCGCACGCCCGGCAGCGACGATGGCCGCGAGGATAGACGTACGTGTTCTCGCTGCTGTATGGATGCCCCTGCGGGCAGTGGGTCTTGGCGCGCATGTTCCCGCCGGCGTCCCCCCGCCGGTGATTCTCAATCCCGGCGACGGCTTCGAGATGCGCAGGCGCCACACAGTGGCGGTTCGTACAGCCCTTGGCCTTGACGTGGTCGATGACCAGTCCGTCGGGTATCGACCCGTACGCCAGGGTGTACGAGACCCTGTGAATGAGGACTTGCTTCCCGCTCAGGTAGAACGAGACGTAGCCATCGGGGCGTACGTACTTCGTCCACAACATGCAGCCCTGCTCGTTCGGCAGGGCGACCTTGGACCAGAAGCGACGTTCGTCGCTCTCTGTGAGTATCACGCGCTCCTTCTTCCTGGCGGGACGTATCTGCGTCCCGCCGGTGCGGTATCAGCGCTCTCGCCAGGACGCTGATACCGGCCCCGCGTGGCTCGCTTCGGCACTTCGTGGCCCGAAGCGGCAAGGATCTTGCTGGCCCTGTCGAGAGCGTCTCCACGCGAGCAGCCCTCCATTGCCATGATCAAGTTGAGTGCGGTGCCCTTGGCGTCGCACGAGAAGCAGAAGAAGACGCCCTTGTCGACGTTGACCGTCATGGAAGGGCGTCTCTCCGAGTGCACGGGACACAGCACCGCTGTGTTGCCCCAGCGGTTGCCGTCCAGGTCCACGCCGTAGTGGAGCAGGATTGGGACGAGCGGGATCAGTGGAGAGACTGGATCATCCGACCGAGAACCTCGCGACCGAGTTCGAAATCCATCCGGACCCATCGGCACACCTCCGGGAGCTTTTCCGGCGGCGTGTACATCAGGTCTTCGAGGCCGACCTGATACGCCGGTACCCAGAAGTCCCACTTGGCCACCGGCTTGTACGGCACCTTGATGACCAGGAAGCAGTGGTCCGCTTCCGCGTTCGCCATCTCGGTCAGCGTCTCGCGCTGCCACTTGACCAGCTCGATCTTGACTGCCGCCTTGATCTCCCCGACTGTACGCGGGATGCCAGCGATGTCGCCCTTGTCCTTGTTGCCCGCGAGCGCTCGGCGCTCGGCGAGCGGCCAGTGCTCCTTGAGGAACTTCACGGAGTCGGTCTCCGCTTTGGTGCCCTTCGCCTTCGACTTGGTCACGAGCCCTCCCTGTACTTCGCGAGGGCTTCCCGGACGGACTCCTCGCTGGAGTCCGCCGAGTCCCACCACTCCACGGCGTGCCAGACGTCGGAGAGCCGCTTGATCCGGACTTCGGCCCGGATCTCCCACTGCTGGAGCATGACGAGCAGCTCCTCGGTCTCCGCTGCCGCGTCCGTGGCGTAGCCGAGACCGGCCAGACGGTCGGCCATTTCACGCAGCGCGTAGCGCTTGTTGTTGATCTCCTCCAAATCGCTTGCCCAGCACAGGTAGTTGTAGCTTCCGCCGCTCACCAGCACCCCTGGGCGTGCTTCAAGGCCGCCGCGAAGGCGGCGCGCTGACTGGGCATCTTGAACTCCGTCGCGATCACTTGGCGATGCGGGCAGTGGTGGAACCACGACCAGCCGCCCAGGCGGCGGAGTCGCCTGACCTTCACCTTGACGATCACTGGCACGGGCCAGTTGGGCACGTACTCGGGCAGGTCGTGGGGCAGGTGCTCGCTCACGTGGGACGCCTCCACTCCATGACGAGCACTCCACCCGTACCGGGATCTTCGGCTCCGCCGAGGCGGATTTCCGCCCAAGCGCACTCGCACTGGGCGTCGTCGGAGATCCAAAGCATGTGGCCCTCGCGCTGCGCGTCCAGGATGACGTTCTGGATCCTGTCCGCCCATTCTTCGGCGCTCACGACGTCACGATCCTCACCGGAATGCCCGCCAGCTTGGCGAGCTTGATCGTGCCCTGCGTACCCGAGCCCTCGGGCAGCGGGAAGGCGAGGACCAGGTCCGCGCCCGCCGCGATCATGCGGCGGTTGCGCTCGGGGCCGGCGGCCTTGCCGCGATGTCCCCAGTCGGCGTGGAAGCGCTCGACGGTGCACCCGTCCCGCTGGCCCACCAGCTCGAACCACTCCTGCGCCATCGCGTCCGCCCCGGTGGAGCAGTCGCCGTGCATCAGATGGAAAGCGCCCTGCTCCTGCCAGACGTCGCGCAGCGCCCAGAAGACGGCCTTCCTGTCGGGCCAAGCCCTTGAGCCCGTGACGATCACACGCATGCGTTCTTCCTCTCCTGCTGGTCGCCGCAGCGGCGGCAGATGCGCCACTGGCGGCCGGGGTTGAAGGAGATCGAGCTGTCGTGCTCGACCAGGGACCCGCACCAGCGGGTCCAGCGGTGGGTGGGGCGGCAGAGCCGCCGTACGGCCCACCAGGCGCCAATCGCGGCGCCAGACAGCAAAGGGGCCGCCACGATGGCGGCCCCCAGTACGCGCGCGGCTGTCATGGCTGCGTCTCGGCGGCGGGCGGGTCCGGGAGGATGTCCCGGTCGTGGGGTTCGCCGCCGATCAGCTGAGCAGGCGTGTAGCCGCTGCCCTGAATGGCCGGGCCGGTGTGCCGGGGACGGGACCTGGACGGGCAGGCTGCGGAGTGCCTGGGCGCGGGCAGCTTGCACTTCCCGCACCGCCGGTCGTGGTCGGGCATCACGCTTCCTCCAGGCCCTTGAGGATGTCCGCGTACGCGTCGGCGTCCGCCTGGATCTCCCTGACCTGCTTGCCCAGGGCGGAAGCCCTGGGGCCCGTGGCGGGCGCTGTGCGCCACTCGGAGCGCAGGCGCTCCGCCCTGAGGTCGAGCGTCGCGTGGCGGAGTCTCAGCTCCTTGAGAACGAGATCAGTCATCGCTCTTGGCCTCCAGCTCGGAGGCGGCTTCAATGCACCTCGCGGCCAAGGCACGAAGCTGAGCGGGGTTGAGGGGGTTGCCGTTGTAGGCGACGTCGAAGTTGCCTTCGTCGGCCTGGAGACACAGCGTTCCCTCGGGGGAGAAGCCATCCGTCAAGCTCCACCCTCCGGTGTCGTCAGTCATCGACTGATGGTCACTCATGAGTCCCAGTCCTCTCCGCCCCAGCCGGGCGCATAGCCCCGGGGCGCGTTCACGTAGTCGGAGACGTACGACGTCTCCGCGTCGAGCGTCATCGGAAAATGGTTGTTCGCATCGGCGTCCGCCTTGGCGTGGCGGTTCTTCACGCACGCCACGTGCAGCTCGCCCGTGGGCGTCAGCCCGCACGTGACGATCAGTTCGGGGATGGCCGCGACCTTGCCGTGGATGTCCGAGCGACGCGGGCACGGCCGCTTCGTGCGCTCGCTGTCAGCGGCGTGGTGTACGAGCAGGACGTGAGCGCCCGTCTCGCGCGCCAAGACCTTGGACTGGCGGAGCAGGTCCCGCAGGGACCCCCACTCGTCCCCGGTGTCGTGTCCGATGTCGGACGCGATGTCCACGACGATCTGGTCCGGGTACCGGCCCTCGCGCTCGTGGAACGCGTACGCCTCCAGCCAGACGTCATCGAGCGACGGGTCCGGGCGGAAGCACCAGGTGAGGAAGTCGTACTGCGCCAGCAGGCGCTTGCACTTGTCGGGCTCGGTGCGGAGCCACTCCTCCGTGACGGAGGTGGGCGTACGGGTGTTGATGGCCAGCAGGCGGGACGCGACGGTGTCGGCGTCGCTGTCCGTGGAGAACGCCAGCGTGGGCGTTCGCATGTTCACGAGAGCGTTGAGGACGATGCGGGTCTTGTGGGAGCCGGGAAGCCCGGCGAGCATCGAGACCGACGCCCCCCGGAACTTGATCCCGCGCTCGGACCATGACGCGAAGGGGCTCGCCAGGGGTTCCTTCCCCAGCGAGCCCCTTGCTACAGAGCGGGACAGCGTCTCCAACTAGAGACCTGCCCCCAGAAGCCCGAGCCACGGTGCCGCGTCGCGCGCCGAGAAGATCGGCGGAAGCTCGACGTGTACGACCGGATTCGGCTTGCGGACCTGCTCCAGCTCGGCGAGGAACGCCGCCGTGCGCGCTTCGTCCTCCGCCGTGCGGGCCGGCGCGAAGCGCCCTTCCGGGTCGTTGCGCGTCAAGTGCCTGGACCGTGATGCCATGGGATCACCCCCTCCCCCTCGCCGCCCAGTGTGGCGGCAAGAGGGAGCGAGCGGGAGGGGATCCGCCATCTCAGGCGGGGACGGGGGTGAACTGGCCGAACGCCTGGACGGCTTCGGGGGTGACGTGCCAGCTCTTGTTCGCCTTGTTGAAGCTGACCTGCCCACCCTCGGTGGGGCGGCCCTTACGCATGCCATACTGCGTGACCAGCGCGTCGAACGCGGCCTTCGGACCACCGAAGCCGACGGTCAGCTTGTACCAGCCCGCCTGGCGATACTCGGCGGTGTTGTCCTGCACGGCGGCGCCCCCGGCCGGGGCGCCCGCGTTCTGCCACGCCGCCGGGGCGGTGCCCGGCGCGCCCGGGAACTGCTGCGCGGGCTGCTGGTTGAACTGCTGCTGCGCAGCGGGGAACTGCCCCTGCGGGGGCAGGGCGGGAGCGGGCGGGCCCTGAGGGGCCGGAACGGCGCTGACCGGGCCGAGACCCTGGGCGACGGCCATCTCCGCCTTCATGTGGCTGAACACGGCCGCCGCGACGGACGTGGTGCCGGCGTCCATGAGCGCCTGGTAGCGCTCGTTGATCTCCTGCGGGGTGTTGCCCCGGACCACGATCATCGGACCGCGCCCGTCCATCGAGATCGTGTAGAGGTGGTTGTTGGGGTTCAGAGGAAACTCGGGGAACGAGGGGCCGCTCTCGGCCTCGAAGTCCTCGGTTGCCACGGTCTCGGTTACAGCCTCGGTCGTCATGCGCTCCTCTTCCTGCTCGTGTATGCGCGCTGGTTCATGGCCCGACAGATGCGGCACTGCCGCTGGCCGGCCGGGTCGTTGTAGGTGTTCTTACTGTCGTACGCATGACCTCGACAGCACTTCGTCTTGCGGCCATTGAGGGCCGAGGGGGAATCGCTGCGGCGATTGTTCTCCGCGTACGTCACCGCCTCCAGGTGGAGCGGTGCGACGCAGTGGCGGTTCGTGCACCCGTTGAGCTTGACGTGGTCAACGATCAGCCCGGCCGGTATCGGGCTGTAGGCCAGCTCGTACGAGACGCGGTGGACAAGCGGCCGTTTCCCGTTCAGCCAGAAGACGGCGTAGCCCTTCTTTCCGACACTGTCCAGCCACAACATGCAGCCCTGCTCGTCCGGCAGGGCGACCTTCGACCAGAAGCGACGTATGTCGCGTTCGGAGGCCGGCAACTACTCCTCCGCCCTCTTGTTACGGATGCAGCCCGGGTGGTGGCCGCACGCCTCACAACACGCACCGCAATCACACTGCGTGAGCGTCACTTCTCGTTGTCCCGATGCGTGCCGTGCGTGTGGCACCAGCCCGGAGACCGCTCCGGCTCGGGCGCCGGAGGCGGGGGCGGATTCTTGTCGTCCGCCGCGAAGGCGGCGAACATCAGCGGGTAGTACGCCTGGCCGATGAGCCAGGCGATGGCGGCACCGGTCAGCACGGTGCCCACAGCCCCGAGGTCCATCTAGAAGATCTCCTTCCAGACGACCAGCGCTTCGTTCTCGCCCAACCTGTTGACCTTGGCAATGAGCGCCAGGACGAAGTCCAGGACTTCGTCATCCAGGTTCATGTCCAGGGTCGGCTCGTCCTCGAAGCTGATCTCCGGAATGTGGAAGCCGTGCTCGACAGTGACCGGGTCCTCTTGATCAACGAGCTTCGCTCGGATGTAGCTCACTGCTCTCCTTAGTACGGAGGGTCGTTGCTGGGGTGACCCGGGCTCGCAGGGTCGTAGATGTGGGCCAGGGGCCCGTTCTGCTTCGCGCACGCGCTCTGCACGTCGCAGATGAAGCACGCGTTCGGGAAGCCGTTCGCGGGGAAGCTCCCGCGCTTGATCTCGTCCCACGTCTCGGAGAAGACCGCGCCCACGAACTCGGGCGTGTGCCCGGAGAGGTCGAAGGGCTTGCCCAGCTCGCTCTTCCTGTTCAGGAAGGCGACGCCCCAGTCCACCTGGACGTCGTACTTCACGCGCAGCAGCGCGGCGTACACGCCGAACTGGTCGGGCGTGGTGGGCGCCCGCTTGCCGCTCTTGAGATCGAGGATCCAGAGCTTCTTGAAGACGGGGTCCCAGAAGACCCGGTCCAGGTACGCCTTGATCTCCGGCTCGCAGCCGGGGAGACGTCCGCTGATGTCCAGCTCGATGGCCGGTTCGCCATCGGGCGTGGTCCACAGCTCCCACGGGGAGCGCTGACGCCAGTCGATGTACGACTGGACCAGGCTCGGGCCCATGGCCCGCCACTCCTCCAGGCCCTCGGCCTGGGTGCGACGCCAGAGGTTCTCGTTCGGCTCCTTGGCGCGGATCTCCGCGAGCTGCTTCTCCAACGCGGTGTTCCAGATCAACTGGACCTGCTCCGCGTTCATGTCCCTGCCCCGCTTGGCGTGGAGGTCATAGAACTCGGTCGCCTCGTGCACGGCGGATCCGCCGGCCGACCACACGGCCGGTCTCTGCGGTGCTCCGGCTTTGTACTTGAGCATCCAGCTCTTCGCGCAGCGCTCCATCGTCTCCCTGGAGGAGTGGGAGAGGTGCTTGACCTCGCGCAGCTCACCCGGCTTTCTGGGCCCGCTCACGGTCCACCCGCCCTACGTAGTCGAGGATTTGCTTGGGCTGGGGGTGGTAGATGCGCACGTTCTCCGCGCGCACCCACTTCTGGACGACGTCCTTGATGGCGAAGACCTGCACGAAGATCCAGCGCCCGTCCTCGGTCTCGCCCTTGTAGTGGGCGTCCGCGAAGACGCTGTTGTGCCAGACCCACGCGTGCCGGCGCCCGTCCATCGACGGGAAGACGAGCGTCTTGCCCGCCTCGGGCAGCGGCAGGTCCACGACCTGTCCGCGCCGCTCCTCGCCCAGGGCGCGCTTGTGCGCCAGGTACTCCCGGATGAGCCGGGAGCCGAGGATGTCGCTGATCCCGGTCATGTGCCGTACGCGCGTCCAGCTCACGTCACGTGAGCGCAGAGCGTGAAGCTCCTTGCCCCATGCCAAGCGGCGCTCGGTGGTCCAGTGACGGGCGAGCTTCGACATCTTCTTGCGGACGAGCCAGCGTTCGCGCTCGTCCCGTCCGCCCCAGACGCCGTACTCCTCGCCGATGGAGTCGCGGCGGCACTCCATCCGTACGGGGCAGAAGGAGCAGATCTTCTTCGCCGCGTCCCAGTGCGCCTGGACCTCGGGACTCGGCGGCTTGCCGAGCGCCGGACCGTGCTTGGCGAAGAAGCGCTCGCTGTCCACGCTCCGACAGCTCGCGCGGATGATCCACTTGCGTTCGGGGTCGTACAGGACCGTCCTGGTTACCGGTTCGAGAGCCACAGCGTGACCATCCCGAGTCCGATGGCACCACCGACGACACCGCCTGCGGCGTTCCACGCGAGGCGCCGTACGCCGCTCTGGTGGGCGCGCAGGAAGCGCAGCAGGTGCAGGCGGTCGGTGATACGAGAAAGGCCGCCACGAGGGCGGCCTGACGGGTCGTTCGGCGTGCTCACGTCGACACCTCCGGGAGGTCGTAGCAGTCGACTGCCGTGTGGACCCGGAGAGAGGTCTCCCCGTCACACGCGCATTCGCGCTGGTAGATCTCGCACTCCGGGTCGATGAGGTCGGCGGCTTCGCCGCGCCCGTCGTACCAGCCGTTCGCGTAGATGAGGAATCGCTGATCCGCGCTATCTGGGCCCTTGGCCCAGCGGATCTTCTCCGCCAGCTCGTGGGCGTAGGCGTCGAGGGCGGCCTCCGCCGCTTCGGCACTGGGCGCTCCGAAGGAGAAGCAGAGCCAGGTCAGAAGCTGACCTCGGGCGTTCATCGCGCGCCCCGGCATGCGCAGGGGTACTGCCTCTTGCATCCGGGGCAGACGTCGTACGTCATGCCAGTCCCTTCTTGATCTGCTCCAGCTCGCGCCGGAGGCGTTCGTTCTCCTGCGTCAGGCGGTAGCCCGCCCGGCTGTCTGCCGCGTTGCGGCCGTTGCCGTACGCGTCCCGCAACAGCGGGTACACCGCGTCGGTGACGCCCTCGATGGCCACGTCGGTGGCCCACTCGCCGAACCACATGACGAGTACGGGACCGAGCTGCTCGCGCAGCGCTTCGCGGCGCTGGGCCTTGTTCATGCCCCTCCAATGCGAAGAGCCCCCGGCGGGTGCCAGGGGCTCGTGGGTTGTTGTTGCAGGTCAGGCGGCCCAGATGGGCTCGATCAGATCCGGATTGAACTTGTGTCCGGTACGACCCGACGGGTGGATGATCACAGCCTTGAGGCTTTGGAGCACCAAGGCGCGCTGCCTGTCCAGCGGACGCGTGAGGAAGTCCTCACGCGTCTCGACGTCGGCCGCCTCGGCGGCTTTCGCTTGAACGGCTTTGGCCTCAAGGCGACGACGCTCGTAGAGCAGATCGTCCCGCTCCGCCTCCAGCGGGGGGAGTAGCTCGATCAGCACCGCGACGGAGAGTTTGGCCGCCTTCCTGGCGGCGATCAACTCTCCGATCTCGCTCTGTACCTGAGCGAGCCTTTCCGCGCCGCTCCAGGCGTCGGCGGGCGCTTCACCGCCCCGCCTCCGGCGGTGCCGGTCGGCGAGGACAAGGTCAATGATCAGGTCATCGACCGGCGCGCCGGCGCGGCCGACCTTCCCGCAGCGGAAGTCGGGCGAGTAGTTGTTGCAGGAGTACAGATAGCTCGCCCTCTTGACGCCGCCGCGCATGCCCTTGCCACACGCCCCGCATCGGGCGATGCCGGACAGCAAGTACTTGGCCACGCCCTGACCGCCCCGAGTCGTGCGAGCACGGTCACGGAGCGCCGTGACCACCGCGTCCAGCTCCGCTGGCGAGCAGATTCGCTCCCAGTTCCCGGAGATGGGAGCGCCGTCCGTCCCGGCGACAACCTCACCCCTGTACGTCTTGATGCCCGCGAGGGCGGGGTGCGTCAGGGCGTGCTGAACCGTCTTGTGCCGTACGGCACCCGGCGCCTTCCCGCTCTTCACGCTGCCCACGTAGCGCGCGCCCTGTGCGTTGGTCGGGCCAACGCCGCGCTCGGCCCAGTCGTCCTGGATTGCCGAGATGCGGTCTCCGGCGAGAATCCGGGCATGCCCGGCAAGGATCTCCCGCTTGGCGTCCGGGTCAACGCTGCCGTCGGGCAGCCACCCCCAAGGGCGGCGCCCTCCGTGCAGGAGCTTGCCTTCGGCCACCAAGGCCGCCTGCTTGCGCTTCACGCGCCGACTCGTGTCGGCTGACGACTTGTTGGCGAACGCCACCATGACGCGGGCCATGGTGCGGCCATCGGGTGACGTCAGATCGATGTCGCCCTGATATGAGGAGAAGACATAGCCCGGGTTCTCCTCGTAGATGTCGATCAGGCGCTCAAGGTCTCTCGGCTGGCGAACGAGGCGGTCAAGGTCGTAGACGACGACCCCCTTGATAACGCCGGACTCCAGATCCGTGAGCATCTGCTCGAACTGCGGCCGTACGACCTTCCGCTGATAGGCGGAGAGGTCGTTGTCCTCGTAGTCCCGGGCGATGTCCCATCGCCGAATGCTGGCCAGCGCGTGACAGTCCTCGCGCTGGCGCTCAACGCCAGCGCCGGTGTCCTCCGCGTCGTCCGAGATGCGCTCGTAGGCCCCTACGATGACAGGCACTTGATCCCCCCGTGTTGCCGTGACTGATGCGTCACTGAGGATCGTAGTAGATCGTTCCGGAGAAGAAGACGAGCTCTGGCATGCGGGGTGACGGCCTTTCGGATGTGCGGGCAGCTCTGCGCCCCGGAACGCTGCCTGCGAACCGGGCGACTAGGAGCGTACTTCGAGGAGGGGGACGAGCTGTTCGACGGGGGTCATCGAGCCGTGCATCCCGACCATCGCCGACTCGTGGGGCTCCTGGACCGAGGCGGTGATCACGACGTCGGCGTGGGCCGCCGCGACCACGTCGCCGATCCTGCCGTACACCCGTTCCTCGACCGTGCCCGGCGGGCCGAACCAGCCCGCCTCGACGGCCTCGTCGCGGCTCGCCACCCAGAAACGGTCGCCGATCACGTCGCGCCACACGGTCAGGACGTCGGCCTCGGCGCCCGGGACGGCGTACACGTAGCGGGCGCGGCCCTCGCCGCCCAGCAGGGCGACTCCGGCGCGCAGCTCCCAGTCCTCGTCGAAGTCGATGCGCGACTCCTCGTCGAAGGGGATGTCGATCATGCCGTGGTCGGCGGTGACGTAGAGGGCGGCGCGGGGCGGGAGTTGTTCGGCGAGGCGCTGGACGAGCCGGTCGACGTACATCAACTGGCCGCGCCAGGCGTCGGAGTCGACGCCGAAGCGGTGGCCCTTGCCGTCGACCTCGCTGTAGTACGTGTAGACCAGCGACCGGTCGGCGGCGGCGAGTTGGGCCGCGGCGAGGTCCATCCGGTCCTCGCCGGTGAGCCGGCCGTGGAACGTGCCGCCGCTCAGCGCGACCTGGGTGAGCGGGGTGTTGCGGAAGGTCGGGGACGACACCTGGGCGGTGTGCACGCCGGCCGCGTCGGCGAGCTGGAAGACCGTCGGATACGGCTGCCAGACGTGCGGCGCGGTCCAGGGCTGCCAGCGGAGCTGGTTCATCAGCGCGCCGGTCGCGGGGTCGCGGACGGTGTAGCCGGGCAGGCCGTGCGCGCCGGGCGGCAGGCCCGTACCGACGGAGGCGAGCGAGGTCGCGGTGGTGGCGGGGAACCCGGCGGTGATCGGCCGTCCTGTGGAGCCGCGGGAGGTGCCGAGCAGCGAGGTCAGGTACGGCGCCTCGTCGGGGTGCGCCTTGATCTGCTCCCAGCCGAGGCCGTCGATCAGGAAGACGCAGTTGCGGTCGGCGGGGGTGAGTTCGGGGATCGCCGCCGTCAGGTTCGGTACGCCCTGTCCTGCGGCGAGGGTGGGGAGCAGGTCGGCGAGGGAGCCGCTGCCGTACTCCGGTACGGGGGCGGTGCCGAGGGCGAGCGGGAGTGGGTCGTCGGGCCAGCGGGCCGTGGTCGGGGCGGGGTCGCGGGGCGCCGGCGTCGGCGTGGGGTCGCGGGGCGCCGCTGTCGGCGTGGACGCGGGCCGGGAGCTTGTCCGCGCGGTGGGCGTCGGGGGCTGCCGGGGCTTCGCCGGCTGCGGGCGGGGGCGGGGCCGTGGCCTGGGTGGTGGCTGCGCGGACATCAGCGGGCGGTCGCCGCGGTGGCCGCGGTGGCTTCCGAGAGGGCCTGGGCGAAGGCGAGCGTCTGGCGGACGGTGTCGGGGCCGTCGCCGGCCTCGCTGACCCGCAGGCTCAGGTCGTCGGCGGTCGAGCTGCCCGTGTAGCCGTGGTCCGCCTCGCAGTTGGGGTCGCCGCAGGCGGCGGGCTCCAGGTCGATACGGGAGACCGCGCCCCATCCGATGGTGAGGACGACCTCGCGGGGCAGCGTGCCGGGGGTGTACGACTCCGGGTTGCCGACGACCCTGCTGACCACGACCGACGAGATGCGGTCGATCTTGACGGACTCGGTGGAGGTGGTGGCGTAGGGCGTCGGGGAGCTGGTGTCGGAGGCCTGTTCGTCGGTGTGGCTGACGATGAAGCGGTGGGCCGTCAGGACGAGGACGGTGACATGGCGGCGCACCTCGTTCGCGTCGAAGGTGGTCTCCTGGTGCACCACGTACGACACGATCGGCTCGCCGCCGACAGCGGCCTCCACCGCCTCGGCCACGAGAGCCGGGTAGTAGCCGCTGCGCTCGATCGCCGTGCGCAGCCCCTGGGTCGTCGTACCGGTCTTCGCCATGGGCTCCATCCTACGGTGGCCGGATGGCTTCGGAGGACGGCGTGCGGGGTGGCGTCCGGGCCTGGTCCGGGGCGGCTCGTCTCCCCGGGGCGTGTCCGCCGGATCGTCAGTAGCTCGGCAGGCGGCGCGGGCCGAAGTCGTCGCGGGCGGGGGGCGGGGCGAGGCGGACGCCCGCACCGAGGACGGAGAGTCCGTGGGTGGCGACGACGACGGGTTCGAGGTCGACGGAGACGATCTCGGGGTGGTCGTCGACCAGCCGGGAGACGCGGAGCAGCAGTTCTTCGAGGGCGGGGGTGTCGACGGGCGTGGAGCCGCGCCAGCCGAACAGGAGCGGGGCGGCCCTGATGGACCTGATCTGCTCGGCGGCGTCGCGGTCGGTGGCGGGGACGAGGCGGTGGGCGAGGTCGCCGAGGAGTTCGGAGGCGGCGCCGGCGAGGCCGAAGGAGAGGACGGCGCCGGCGGCCGGGTCGATGGCCGCGCGCACGACGGTGTCGACGCCGCGGGGGGCCATGGACTGGACGACGGGGAGCAGTTCGGCGGGGGTGCCGAGGGCGTCGGTCAGCTCGCCGTACGCGAGGCGGAGTTGGGCCTCGTCACCGAGGTCGAGCCGTACGCCGCCGAGGTCGGCGCGGTGGCGCAGGTGGGGCGCGGTCGTCTTGAGCGCGACGGGGTATCGGAGCCGCGTGGCGGCGGTGGCGGCGTCGTCGGGTCCTGGCGCGGGGAGGGTGGGCCGTACGGAGATCCCGTACCGCCCGAGCAGCGCCACGGCGTCGTCGTCCCCGAGCCTCACCCCCCGGGGATCGGCCACCCCGTCCCCGAGCGCCCGCCGGATGAGCGCCCCGGCCCCGGCCTCGTCGATGGTGTCGTACTCGGGCACCTTCCCGGGCTCGGCGATCGCCCGCCGCCAGTCGGCGTACTGCACCACCTCGGCGAGGGCGCGCACGGCGCGTTCGGCGGCGGGGTAGGCGGGGACGGCCCGGGGGGCGGGGGACGGCTGCTCGGGGGCGGGACCCCCGGCGGGCCCACCGCTCGCCGGGTCCGGTTCCGTCGCCGACAGTGCCTCCGGCAGGCCCGGCAGTTCCACGTGGACCACCGCCACCGGCTTCGGCGGGGCGCCGGTGGTCGCTTCTCTCAGGGCTCGGGCCAGGGCGGTGGCCTCCGTTGTCTCCGCGGCCTCCGTGAGAAGCGGGGTGGACGTTTCGCCCACGTGGGGGATCACCGTGACCACCACCGCGTCGCACGACGGGTCGGACAGGGCCGTGGCCAGGGCCGTACGGAAGTCCGGCGGGGTCGCGGACGTCGTCAGGTCGCGGGGTGGGAGCGGGCGCAGTCCCTCCGCCAGGCAGGCGTCGTACGTGAGGAGCCCCAGGGACTCGGAGTTGCCGAGGATCGCGACGCGGGGGCCCGCGGGCAGGGGCTGGGACGCCAGGAGAAGGCCCGCGTCGACCAGTTCCGTCACCGTGTCCACGCGGATCACGCCCGCCTGGCGCAGCAGCGCCGAGACCGTGGCGTCCGGGATGCGGGTCACCGGCACCGCGTGGCCGGGCGGCGCGCTGCCGCTGTGGCGTGCTCCCTTGACCGCGACGACCGGCTTCACGGCGGCCGTGCGGCGGGCCAGGCGGGTGAACTTCCTGGGGTTGCCCAGGGATTCCAGGTACATCAGGACGACATCGGTGTCCGGGTCCTCGTACCAGTACTGGAGGAAGTCGTTGCCGGACACGTCCGCCCGGTTGCCCGCCGAGATGAACGTGGACAGGCGCGCCCCGCGCCGGTGCAGTCCTGCCAGCAGCGCGATGCCGATCGAGCCCGACTGCGTGAACAGGCCGATCCGGCCGCGCGCCGGCGGCTCCGGCGCGAGGGAGGCGTTCAGCCGCACGGCCGGCGAGGTGTTGATGATCCCGAAGGCGTTGGGGCCGATGAGGCGCATCCCGTACGAGCGGACCTGCCGTACGAGTTCGCGCTGGCGCGCCCGCCCCTCGTCGCCGCTCTCCGCATACCCGGCGGAGAGGACCACCAGTCCCTGGACGCCGTGCTCACCGCAGCGCGCGACCGCTTCGGGCACGCGCCGCGCGGGCACCGCGAGGATCGCGAGGTCGACGGGGTCGGGGATCTCCGCGAGGGAGCGGACGGCCGGGACGCCGTCCAGTTCCCGCGTGTCCGGGGCGAAGGCGTCGTTCACCGCGTACGTACGGCCCGTGAAGCCCGCGGCCGCCAGGTTCCGCAGGACCGTGCGGCCGACCCCGCCCGGCGTACGGCCCGTGCCGATCACGGCGACCGAGCCGGGCGCGAGCAGGCGCTGTACGGAGCGCGCCTCCGCGCGCTGTTCGCGCCCGCGCTGTACGGCGAGCGACGCGTCCGTCGGCTCCAGGTCGAGGGTCAGGTGCACGGCCCCGTCCTCGAAACTGCGCTTCTGGGTGAACCCGGCGTCCCGGAACACCTTGATCATCTTGTTGTTCGCGGGCAGCACCTCCGCCGCGAACCGGCGGATCCCCCGCTCCCTGGCGACCGCCGCGATGTGTTCGAGGAGCGCCGAGGCGATCCCCCGCCCCTGGTGCGCGTCCTGGACGAGGAACGCGACCTCCGCCTCGTCGGCCGGCGCGGACGCGGACCGCCCCCGCTCGTCGACGCGGTCGTAGCGCACGGTCGCGATGAACTCGCCGCCCACCGTCACCGCGAGACCCACCCGGTCCACGTAGTCGTGGTGGGTGAACCGGTGCACGTCCTTGTCGGACAGCCGGGGGTACGGTGCGAAGAAGCGGTAGTACTTCGATTCGTCGGAGACCTGTTCGAAGAAGCTGACGAGGCGCTCCGCGTCGTCGGCCGTGATGGGCCTGATCCGGGCGGTGCCCCCGTCCCGCAGCACCACATCCGCTTCCCAGTGGCCGGGGTACGCGTGCTCCGACGGCGTCTCCATAGGTCGAAGCCTACGGCGGACGGGCGCAGCGGGTCGGCAGGAGTGGACCGTACGGCACGTGAGAGACTGGTCTAGACAACCTCATGATTTCGAACCTCATGAGTCCGGATGAGTCCGGCTCATGAGTCCGGCTCATGATCTCGACCTCGCGACATCGAACCTCGTGACACCGAAGGGCACCACCATGGCAGAGCGACACGTCCACGTCGGCTGGACCGAGGGCCTGCACGCCCGCCCCGCCTCCATCTTCGTCCGTGCCGTCACGGCCACCGGCGTTCCCGTCACGGTCGCGAAGGCGGAGAGCAGCCCGGTGAACGCGGCCTCGATGCTCGCGGTGCTGGGCCTGGGCGCGCGGGGCGGCGAGGAGATCGTGCTCGCCTCGGACGCGGAGGGCGCCGACGCGGCGCTGGACCGGCTGGCGAAGCTGGTCACCGAGGGGCTCGACGAACTGCCCGAGACGGTCTGACCACCGGTCACGGCCGGAGATTGTCCGGGGATCCCCCGAATTCATTTCACGGCTGAGCCGTGGTGCGCGAGAATTCAGCGCACCACGGCTCAGCCTTTTCCGTGCGGGCAGCAGAAAAGAAGTCCTGCGTATTACTTCTCTTTGTATACGGTGTGGATGTTAAGAACGAGCACTCGCGGTGTTTACGGCATGTTGCGAAGGCCTCACCTTTTCCCGGCCCCGCTCCGGCCGCCGCAGCCGGTGCACGGCCGCCGTGCGCTCCGCGTGCAGCGTCGTGAGCGCCCGCGCGCGCTCCGCGTCGCCGCGCGCCACCGCGTCCACGATCGCGCCGTGCTCGGCCCAGGACTCCACGGGGTGGGCGGGCTGCTCAACGACGTACATCCAGGCGATCTTGTGCCGCAGCTGGGTGAGCAGTGAGGTCAGCGCGGGGCTCCCGGAGGCCTGCGCGAGGGTCTCGTGGAACCACGCCCCCAGGGCGCGCAGGTCCTCTCCCTGCCCTCGCCTGGCCCGCTCCTGTCCCAGTCTGACCAGGCCGCGCAGGACCTTGAGGTGTGCTTCGGTACGGCGCTGGGCGGCCCGGGCCGCCCCGAGCGGTTCCAGCAGCAGCCGGACCTCCAGGAGGTCCGCCGCCTCCTGGTCGGTGGGCTCGGCCACACACGCGCCGACGTGGCGGCGGGTGGTCACGAAGCCCTCCGACTCCAGCGTGCGCAGCGCCTCGCGCACCGGGACGCGGGAGACGCCGTACCGCCGGGCCAGCTGTTCCTCGGTGAGCCGGCTGCCCCGCTCGAATACACCGGAGACGATGTCGTCGCGGATCGCCGTGCATACCGAGTGCGCGGGAATGCGCATGTCCGAACCTCCGACTTAATCCGCGCGAAACACTGCCGATTGACTCCTGTTCCGTGACTCTATTGCAATCTTCGCGGATTTCCGATGGGTGCCCGGAATTTGTGCATACCTTTTGGCCAGCCGGCCGGCCGGGGACGGCGCTCGGGCGGGCGATCGGGCGGAGGCGTCAGACGTCCACGCCGTGGGTCCGCAGATACGCGACGGGGTCGATGTCGGTGCCGTACGCGGCGCTCGTACGTGCCTCGAAGTGGAGGTGGGGTCCTGTGGTGTTGCCGGTGGCGCCCGAGTGGCCGATCCGCTGCCCCGGGGCGACCGCCTGCCCCACGGACACGCCGAGGGAGGAGAGGTGCCCGTACTGGGTGTACATGCCGTCGGCCATCCGGAGCACGACGCTGTTGCCGTACGCGCCGCTCCAGCCGGCCTCCACGACGGTGCCCGCGCCGACCGCCACCACCGGGGTGCCGGAGGCGGCGTGGAAGTCGACGCCGGTGTGGCTGCCGGAGGACCAGAGCGACCCGCCGGTCCGGTAGCCGGTGCTGACGTACGAGCCCGCGACGGGTGGCCGGAACGAGCCGAGACGCCTGCGCTCGGCCGCCCTGGCCGCGCGCTGCTTCTCCCCGCGGACCTCCTTGGCGCGGGCCCGCGCGTCGCGCTCGGCCTCGGCCTTCGCGGCGGCCCTGGCCCTGGCCTCCGCCTTCGCCAGCGCCTCGGCCTTCGCGGCCCGGTCGGCGGCCTCGCGCTGGGCGACCGCCTGCGCGTCGATCGTGTCGGCCAGGGTGTCGTCCAGGGCCAGGGCGCTGCTGAGGACCAGTGCGCCGTCGAGGCCGGCCTCCTGGAGGGGCGCGGTGCGCGGGGCGAGCGCGCCGGTGGCGAGCGCCGGGGACGAGAGGGTGCCCATCACGCCGCCGACGGTGAGCGTCGCGAGGCCGGCGATGCCCGCGCCCCTGCGTGTCGTACGGCTCCGGGCACGGTGCTTCCCGGTGGGACGGGTGAATGCCGGCAAAGCGGGGATCCTTTCGTTCCTCTCGCCTGCCGGACAGGGCCTGTCCGATGCCACGGTGGTGGCGGGGTGCCGGCGAAACAACCGGACCGACGCTAGGCGGACGCTCTTTCAATCACCAAACGGGCAGGCCCGTTTGTAGCGCACACCACAGGACCGAACGGACATAAAGGGGAAACCCCGGCGACGTGGCGCCGGGGTTTCCCCTTGTCCGAGAAAGCGTCCGGAAAAGCACCCGGACGAAATCAGCCTGAATCAGCCCGTGACAACCGTCACTTCGCCGATTCCCAGCGCCTCGACCGGTGCCTTGATCTGGGACGCGTCGCCGACGAGCACCGTGACCAGCCGGTCCACCGGGAAGGCGTTGACCGCCGCGGCGGTCGCCTCGACCGTTCCGGTCTCGGCCAGGCGCGCGTACAACTGCGCCTGAAAGTCGTCGGGGAGGTGCTGCTCGACCTGGTCGGCCAGCGTGCCCGCGACGGAGGCCGCCGTCTCGTACTTGAGCGGGGCCACCCCGACCAGGTTCTGCACGGCCACGTCACGCTCGGCGTCCGTCAGGCCCTCGGCCGCCAGCGTGCGCAGCACCGTCCAGAGGTCCGACAGCGCCGGGCCCGTGGACTCCGTGTCGACGGAACCGCTGATGGCGAGCATCGCGGCGCCCGTGCCGTCCGGGGCGGAGCGCAGCACCTGGCCGAAGGCCCGTACGCCGTACGTATAGCCCTTCTCCTCGCGCAGCACCCGGTCGAGGCGGGAGGTGAGCGTGCCTCCCAGGCAGTACGTGCCCAGTACCTGGGCCGGCCAGACCCGGTCGTGCCGGTCGGCGCCGATGCGGCCGATGAGCAGCTGCGTCTGGACGGCGCCGGGGCGGTCCACGATCACGACCCGGCCGGTGTCGTCCGCCGTGATGGCCGGGGCGGGGCGGGCGGCGGCGGTGTTGCCGGTCCACGCGCCGAGGGTCTCGGCGAGCAGCCCGTCCACGTCGACACCCGTGAGGTCGCCGACGATCACGGCGGTGGCGGTGGCCGGGCGGATGTGCGCCTCGTAGAAGGCGCGTACGGCGGCGGCGTCGATCCGGCCGACCGTCTCCTCGGTGCCCTGGCGGGGCCGGGACATGCGCAGCGAGGCCGGGAACAGCTCCTTGGAGAGCTGCTTGGCCGCGCGGCGGCCGGGGTTGGCGGTCTCGTGCGGGATCTCGTCGAGGCGGTTGCGGACGAGCCGCTCGACCTCGGGGTCCGCGAACGCCGGGGCGCGCAGGGCCTCGGCGAGCAGGCCGAGCGCCTTGGGCAGCCGGGAGACGGGGACCTCCAGGGAGACCCGCAGCCCGGGGTGGTCGGCGTGCGCGTCGAGGGTGGCGCCGCAGCGCTCCAGCTCGGCGGCGAACTCCTCGGCGGTGTGCTTGTCGGTGCCCTCGGACAGCGCCCTCGCCATGATCGTGGCGATGCCGTCGAGGCCCTCGGGCTCGGCGTCCAGGGGGGCGTCGAGGTTGATCTCGACGGCCACCACCTGCTGTCCGGGGCGGTGACAGCGCAGCACGGTCAGCCCGTTGTCGAGCGCGCCGCGCTCGGGGGCGGGGAAGGCCCACGGCCTGGCCTCGCCGGCGGTCGGCTGCGGATGGAACTCCATGGTCACGGCAGCGTCGGTCACTGGTCCGCCCCCTCGTGCTCGTCGGTCTCTTCGGCGGCTTCGTCTTCTGCGGTGACCGGTTCGTACACCAGCACGGCCCTGTTGTCCGGGCGCAGCCGGGCGGCGGCGACGGCCTTGACCTCGTCGGCGGTGATGTCGAGCACGCGTGTGACGGCGCTGAGCGCCAGCTGCGGGTCGCCGAACAGCACGGCGTACCTGCACAGTTCGTCCGCGCGGCCCGCGACCGTACCGAGCCGGTCCAGCCACTCGCGCTCCAGCTGGGCCTGGGCCCGCTCCATCTCCTCGGCGGTGGGGCCCTCGGCGGCGAGCCGGGCGAGTTCCTCGTCGACGGCGGTCTCGATCTGCGGGACCTCGACCCCGCCGGACGTCTTCACGTCCAGCCAGCCGAGCGAGGGCGCGCCGGCGAGGCGCAGGAGGCCGAAGCCGGCCGCGACGGCGGTCTGGTCACGCCGTACCAGACGGTTGTGCAGGCGGGACGACTCGCCGCCGCCGAGGACCGTCAGCGCCAGGTCGGCGGCGTCGCACTCACGGGTGCCGTCGTGCGGCAACCGGTAGGCGGCCATCAGCGCGCGCGCCGGGACCTCCTCGTGGATCTCCTCGCGCAGCTGGCCGCCCATGGTCTCGGGGAGGGAGCCGTCGCGCGGCGGCTGCTTGCCGTCGTGGGAGGGGATCGAGCCGAAGTACTTCTCGACCCAGGCGAGCGTCTGCCCGGGGTCGATGTCGCCGACGACCGACAGCACCGCGTTGTTCGGCGCGTAGTTCGTACGGAAGAAGGCGCGCGCGTCTTCGAGGGTCGCCGCGTCGAGGTCGGCCATGGAGCCGATCGGCGTGTGGTGGTACGGGTGGCCCTCGGGGTACGCGAGCGCGGTCAGGCGCTCGAAAGCCGTACCGTACGGCACATTGTCGTACCGCTGGCGGCGCTCGTTCTTGACGACGTCCCGCTGGTTTTCCATCGACTCGTCGTCGAGCGCGGCGAGCAAGGAGCCCATCCGGTCGGCTTCCAGCCAGAGCGCCAGCTCCAGCTGGTGGGTGGGCATGGTCTCGAAGTAGTTCGTGCGCTCGAAGCTGGTGGTGCCGTTCAGGGAGCCGCCGGCGCCCTGGACCAGTTCGAAGTGGCCGTTCCCCTTCACCTGCGCCGAGCCCTGGAACATCAGGTGCTCGAAGAGGTGGGCGAGTCCTGTACGGCCCTTGACCTCGTGCCGGGAGCCGACGTCGTACCAGAGGCAGACCGCGGCGACCGGGGTCAGGTGGTCCTCGGAGAGCACCACGCGCAGGCCGTTGGCCAGCCGGTGCTCAGTCGCTGTCAGGCCGCCGGAACCGGCCTGCGCTGTGGCCGTGTGACCCATGGGCATGTACGTCCCTTCGATCGCGATATGGAGAAGTCCTGCCACTGTATGCAAGCGTGCCGACGCCTGGCGAAGTTCCCGTGCGTCACACGCTGGGAGACGGGGCGAGGTCGGCGTTGTCGGTGGAGCGGTCCACAATGGTCGGCGTCAGTTCAAGTAGTTGCCGTACAGGACCTGTGAAGGAGCCGCAGCAGCGATGGCCCGCCGCAGCACGAAGACCCCGCCGCCGGAGGACTTCGAGGAGAAGATCCTCGACATCGACGTGGTCGATGAAATGCAGGGCTCCTTCCTCGAGTACGCGTACTCGGTGATCTACTCCCGGGCCCTGCCGGACGCCCGCGACGGCATGAAACCGGTGCACCGCCGCATCGTGTACCAGATGAACGAGATGGGGCTGCGCCCCGACCGCGGGTATGTGAAGTGCGCCCGTGTCGTGGGCGAAGTCATGGGAAAGCTCCACCCGCACGGGGACGCGTCGATCTACGACGCGCTCGTCCGGATGGCACAGCCGTTCTCCATGCGGCTGCCCCTGGTGGACGGTCATGGCAACTTCGGGTCGCTCGGGAACGACGATCCGCCCGCCGCCATGCGGTACACCGAGTGCCGGATGGCTGACGCCACGTCACTGATGACGGAGTCGATCGACGAGGACACCGTCGATTTCCAGCCGAATTACGACGGCCAGGAGCGGGAACCGGTCACGCTGCCCTCGGCGTACCCGAACCTCCTGGTCAACGGAGCCACCGGGATCGCGGTCGG
The DNA here is from genome assembly GCF_044744165.1 of Streptomyces sp. NPDC087420. Taxonomy (NCBI): domain Bacteria; kingdom Bacillati; phylum Actinomycetota; class Actinomycetes; order Kitasatosporales; family Streptomycetaceae; genus Streptomyces; species Streptomyces sp. NPDC087420. The sequence continues at coordinate 146,418 of NZ_JBIUXU010000015.1, read as the reverse complement.
CATGGCTACGAACATGCCGCCGCACAACCTCGGTGAGGTCGTGGCGGCAGCTCGCCACCTGATCCGGCACCCGACGGCCGACCTGGAAACGCTGATGCGTTTTGTGCCGGGCCCCGACCTGCCGACCGGCGGCCGCGTGGTCGGCCTCGGCGGCATCAAGGACGCGTACGAGACCGGGCGCGGGACCTTCAAGATCAGGTCCACGGTCACGATCGAGGACGTCAGCGCGCGCCGCAAGGGCCTGATCGTCACGGAGCTGCCGTTCACCGTCGGCCCCGAGAAGGTGATCGCGAAGATCAAGGATCTGGTCTCCGCCAAGAAGCTCCAGGGCATCGCCGACGTCAAGGACCTCACGGACCGTTCGCACGGTCTGCGCCTGGTCATCGAGGTCAAGAACGGCTTCGTGCCGGAGGCCGTGCTGGAGCAGCTCTACAAGCTCACGCCGATGGAGGAGACCTTCGGCATCAACAACGTGGCGCTGGTCGACGGCCAGCCGCTGACGCTCGGACTCAAGGAGCTGCTGGAGGTCTACCTGGACCACCGGTTCACCGTGGTCCGCAGGCGCAGCGAGTTCCGCAGGACCAAGCGGCGCGACCGGCTGCACCTGGTCGAGGGGCTGCTCGTCGCGCTCATCGACATCGACGAGGTCATCCGCCTCATCAGGTCGAGCGACAACTCCGCCCAGGCGAAGGAGCGGCTCATCGAGCACTTCTCGCTGAGCGACATCCAGACGCAGTACATCCTGGACACGCCGCTGCGCCGGCTCACCCGGTTCGACCGGATCGAGCTGGAGAGCGAGCGCGACCGGCTCACCGGCGAGATCGACGAGTTGACCGGGATCCTGGACTCGGACGCGGAGCTGCGGAAGCTGGTCTCGACCGAACTGGCCGCGGTGGCGAAGAAGTTCGGCACCCCCCGGCGCACGGTGCTGCTGGAGTCCGGCGCGTCGACGGTGGCGTCGGTGCCGCTGGAGGTCGCGGACGACCCGTGCCGGGTGCTGCTGTCCTCGACGGGCCTGCTGGCCCGTACGGTCAACGGCGAGCCGCTGGAGGGCGGTGACGGCCGGCGGACGAACCACGACGTGATTCTCTCGGCCGTCCCGGCGACGGCACGCGGCGACGTGGGCGCGGTGACGTCCGAGGGGCGGCTCCTGCGGATCTCGGTGATCGACCTGCCCCAGCTGCCCGACACGGCCTCGGCGCCGAACCTGTCGGGCGGGGCGCCGGTCGCGGAGTTCCTGACGCTGGAGCCCGACGAGGAGCTGATCTGCCTGACCACGCTGGACGAGTCCTCCCCCGGGCTCGCGCTGGGCACGCTCCAGGGTGTGGTCAAGCGGGTGGTCCCGGACTACCCGTCGAACAAGGACGAGCTGGAGGTCATCTCCCTCAAGGAGGGTGACCGGATCGTCGGCGGCCAGGAGTTGCGTACGGGCGAGGAGGACCTGGTCTTCATCACGTCCGACGCGCAGCTGCTGCGCTTCCAGGCCGCGCAGGTACGGCCGCAGGGGCGGCCCGCGGGCGGGATGGCGGGCATCAAGCTGGCCGAGGGCGCGACGGTGATCTCGTTCACGGCGGTGGATCCGGCGGCGGACGGCTCGGTGTTCACGGTGACCGGCTCGCTGGGCACGCTGGACGACTCCGTACGGACCGCGAAGCTCACCCCGTTCGACCAGTATCCGCGCAAGGGGCGGGCGACGGGTGGCGTGCGCTGCCACCGGTTCCTCAAGGGTGAGGACTTCCTCGCGCTGGCGTGGGCCGGCGCGGGGCCGGCGCGGGCGGCGCGGAAGAACGGGGCTCCGATGGAGCTGCCGGCGCCGGACCCGAGGCGCGACGGGTCGGGGACGCCGTTCACGGCGGAGATCGCGGCGCTGGCGGGGCCGGCGCACTGACGAGGCCGCCGGTCGCGTGGGGCTGACGCCTCCTCCGCGACCGGCGGCCGGGCCTTCAGTCGCCGGGCGGGCCTTCGGGTCCGTCCGGCGATCGCGGATCGGGTGCGGTGGTGTCGGGTGCGGTGGTGGTCGGTGGCACGTCCGGACTGTCCTCGTCGGACGGTACGTAACGCATGACGCCCCACATCGCACGGTCGTCGGCGGCGTCCCGCGCGGCGGGGCCCTGGCAGGCCGCCAGCTCCTTGAGGAGGACGTCCCCGTCGATGCCCGCGCCGATCAGGACCAGTTGGGTGAGGCGTTCCTCGCCGGGGCCCCAGGGCTCCGGGTGGAAGCGCAGGAAGCGGCCGACGGTGTGCAGGGCGTAGCGGTTCGCCGGGTCGCCGTCGCCGAAGTCGACAAATCCCTTGATGCGGTAGAGCCCTTCGGGCCGTGAGTCCAGGAACCGCATGACGCGGCGGGGGTCCATCGGGGCGGTGGCCGTGAACGACACGGTGTCGTAGGCGGCGTGCGGATGGCCGTCGTGGGGGCCGGTTCCGGCGTGGTGCGGGTGGGGCTCGTCCGCGTACAGGTCCTCGAACGTCAGCTGACGTACCTTCTCGTCCTCGGCGGACCTGACCGCCGGGTCGAAGAGCAGCTCCGGATCGATCCGTCCGTACGAGGAGGAGATCACCGGCGTCCCGGGGCTCAGCTCGCCCAGGGCGGAGCGGATGCGCCGCCGGTCGCCCTCCACCACCCGGTCGGTCTTGTTGAGGACGACCAGGTCAGCGAGGGCCAGGTGACGGTCGATCTCGGGGTGGCGGGTGCGGGTGGTGTCGAACTCGGCGGCGTCGACGACCTGGACGAGTCCCCCGTACACCGTGCCCGGATGGTCGCCGGTCAGGATCATCCGGACCAGTTCCTGCGGCTCGGCGAGACCGCTCGCCTCGATGACGATGATGTCGATCTTCGCCTCGGGGCGGGTGAGGCGCTCCAGGTAGCCGTCGAGTTCGCTCGCGTCCACGGCGCAGCACAGACAGCCGTTGCCGAACGAGACGGTGGAGCCGACCTGTCCTGCGACGGTCATGGAGTCGATCTCGATGGCGCCGAAGTCGTTGACCACGACCGCGATCCGGCGGCCCGCGCGGTTGCGGAGCAGGTGGTTGAGGAGGGTCGTCTTGCCGGAGCCGAGGAAGCCGGTGAGCACGACCACCGGGATCTGCCGCCTGCCGGCCGGGTCCGTGCCGCTCATCGCCGTGCCTCCGTGTCGGTGCTGTCCATGCTGGTGCTGTCCGTGCTGCGCTGTCCGTGTCGGTGCTGTCCGTGCCCGTGCTGTCCGTGCCCGTGCTGTCCGTGCCCGTGCTGTCCCTGCCGCTTGTTCCGGCGGTCGGCCGTGGAGCCCGTCCGCCCGCTCCAGGGTATGCCGGGGCGTGACACGCGGCCCGGTGGTGGGACGCGCGTCATCGCCCGTACGGGGATCTCTCGTCCAGCAGGGTCCAGAGGGCGGTCTCGTCCTGTTCGTCCATCGTGAAGGCCGCCGTGAACAGGCGCAGGGTGTCGGCCGACAGCAGGTGTCCGCCGAGCGCGCGGGAGACCCGGTCGCGCAGGGCGCGGGGCAGGAGTTCGCTTCCGGCGGCGTCGCCGTTGAGCCAGAGCCAGTGAGCCAACACCCGTGCCACGGCAGCCTGGTTGACCGGTTCGGGGGTGGCGCGGACGACCTGGCGGAGCCAGCGGTCGCGATACGGGCCGGGGCGGGCGAGCAGTTCGGCGAGGTGACGGCCGGCGGCGGATCCGGTGCCGGTGCTTGTGCTCGTACCGGCGCCAGGGGTCGTACCGGCGCCTCGGCTCGTACCGGCGCCTCGGCTCGCATCAGCGGGGGTTCGGGGGTGGGTGACGGCCACGTGGTCCGCTCCTGGGCGTAGAGGTGGCGGGTGCGACACAACTGCGACACAGCGCCGATATTCTGACGAAGACCGCGCATTGGTCCAGACCATAGCGGAGCCGCGGGCGCTGACGCCATGGTCGCCAACTTCTCTTCCCCGGGGAGTGGTTCGGCGATGCGGCGTGTCCGCCGGGGCGAGCCCGCCAGGGCTGTCCGCGAAGTGGGGTCGCTCGCCGAAGCCGCACCTGGAGGTCGTCATCACCCGCTCCGCGCCCAGCACCCCGCGTACCGCCCGCCCGCCGGCCGTTCCCGCGTCGACCGTTCCCGAGCTGCTCGACGCGCGGGCCGCCGAACACCCCGACCGGCTCGCGCTCCGGGTCGTCGGCGGTGGCTCGGTCACGTACCGGCAGTGGCGGGACTCGGCGCTGAGGGCGGCCGTGGGCCTGGCGGAGGCGGGGGTACGGCCGGGGGCGCGGGTCGCCCTGCGCTTCCGGAACGACGCGTGGGAACGGTTCGCCGTCGCGTTCCTCGCCGTGCAGTACGCGGGCGGGGTTCCGGTGCCCGTACGGGAGGATCTCGCGGAGCCGGAGGCGGCGAGGCTCGCGGCGCTGGCCGAGGCGGGGACGGTGGTGCGTGACGCGGGAGCCGGGCCGGTGGCGTCGTCGCCCGCTCCCCGTGCTCTGCCCGGCACGGTGGACCTGCTCCTGTCCGATCTCCTGACGAAGCATCAGGCAACACCGTCCGAACCCCCGTACCGGGTGGGCCCGTTGGACCAGGCCCAGGTGATCGGCACGTCCGGCACCACCGGTGCGCCGAAGGGCGTGTTCGCCGCACACGGCAACCTGACGGCGGGGCTGACCCTCAACCCCCGCCCCCGGCCGTACGCGCACTCCCGGCACGCGCTGCACGCGTTCCCCCTCGGCACGAACGCCGGGCAGGTGATGCTGATGAACGCCCTCACGGGGGCGCCTGCCACCTTGGTCCTCCCCCGCTTCGACGCGGATGAATTCGGCCGTACCGTCGAGGAGTTCGGGGTCGGCACGGTGTTCCTCGTCCCGTCGATGGCCGTCGAACTGCTCAACGCGGGCACGGCGCGTACGTACGACCTCTCCAGTGTGCTGCTGGTCAGTTCGTCGGCCGCCGCGCTGCCGGGTCCCGTCGCCACCGCCCTGGCCGCGGCGCTGCCCGGGGCCACCCTGGTGAACACGTACACCTCGGCGGAGGCCGCTCCCGCGCAGATCTCCGCGATCGTCGACGCCCGGCACCCCGGGTCGGTGGGCCGCCCGGCCGACCCCGCCGACCTGCGGATCCTCGACGCGGAGGGGCGGGAACTGGCGGTGGGCGAGGTCGGTGAGGTGTGGCTGCGCCAGCCGGGGCCGCCGCGCGGCTACCTCGGCGGGGGCCCCGGGGCGGGTGCCGGTGCGGGTGCCGGTATGGGTGCCGGTATGGGCGCGGCTCCCGGCGCGGCGGACAACGCGCGGGTGTTCCGTGACGGGTGGGTGCGGATGGGGGACCTGGGGCGGGTGGACGACGGGGGCCGTCTGTACCTGGTCGACCGGGAGAGCGATGTCATCAAGTCCGGTGCGCTGAAGGTCTCGACGCTGCGGATCGAGGAGGTCCTGCACGAACACCCGCGCGTGGCCGACGCGGCGGCGCTCGGGCTGCCGCACGCGGTGATGGGCGCGGTGCCGGTGGCCGTGGTCGTACCGGGCCGGGACGGTCTGGACCTCGACGAGCTGCGGCTCTTCCTGAGCGCGCGCCTGAGCCGCCCCGAACTCCCCCTCCGCATCCTGCTCGTGGACCGGCTGCCGAAGAACCCGACCGGCAAGGTGGTCAAGCACCTGCTGCGCCCGCTGTTCGACGCACCGGCGGCGGGGGCGGCGGCGGTCGTCACGCCCTCCACCCCCACCGAACTGCGGCTGGCGGCGATCTGGCGCAGGCTGCTGGGCCGGGCGGTGGCGGACGTGTCCGCGGAGTTCTTCGCACTCGGCGGGGACTCGTTCCGGGCGGTGCAGCTGGCGGCTGCGCTGGACGCGGAGTTCGGGGTACGGGCGGGAACCGCGCTGATCTTCGAACGCCCTTCGCTGCGGGCGCAGGCGGCGTGGGTGGATGGGCGGGAGGGGGCTGCCGCGGGGAGTGGGACCGCCACGACCAGCGCCCCCGACTCGGCCGCCTCCACGTCCACCGCCACGTCCACCGCCACGGTGACGCCGTACCTCAGGCGCCTCCGCGCCCAGGCGCACGCCGTCCCGCTCACCTCCCAGCAGGAGAACTTCTTCCGCTGGATGGCGGAGGCGCCCGGCCGGGACGCGGGCGCGGTCACCGCGCTGTTCCGGGTCACGGACCGGCTGGAGCCGGACACCCTGGGGCGGGCGCTGGCCGAGGCGGTGCGCAGGCATCCCGCGCTGCGGACCCGCTTCGAACCGGTGGCGGGGGAGCCCGGGGTGGTACGGGTGGTGCTGGACGAGGAGCCGGCCGTACGGATCACCCTGCGCGAGGCGCCCGGCGCGAGCGACGCGGAGGTGGACGAGCTGCTGCTCGCCGAGCGGGACCGGCTGACGGATCTGGCGCGGGATCCGATGGCGCGACTGCTGGTGGTGACGCGGGGGCCGGAGGACCATGTGGTCCTGCTGGCGGCCCATCACATGGTCAGCGACGGCTGGTCGGTGGGTGTGCTGTTGTCGGACCTGGGGGTGCTCTACTCGGCGCTGCGGCGCGGGCGGACGGCGCCGCCGGTGCGGTCGGGGCCCGGCTACCGGGAGTTGGTGGAGTGGTCCCACGCGCACTGGCCGCAGTCGCGGAGTCACTTCGCCGCCGCGCTCGCGGGCGCGCCGCCCGCGGTGGAGGTGTTCCCGGGGCGCCGGGAGGTGGCGGAAGTCCTCACCAAGGCGTACCGGTTCGACCTGCCGGCCGAGTGGGCGGAGGCCCTGCGGGCGCGGGCGGCCGAGCTGGGAGCGACGCCCTTCCTGGCGGTGACGGCGGCGTGGACGGGGTTGCTGGCGGCCCGGAGCGGGCAGAGCGAACTGGTCCTGATGACACCCGTCCCCGGCCGGCCGCGTCCGGACGCGGAGCACGTGGTCGGCTGTTTCGTACAGTCGTTGCTGCTCCGGGTGGACGCGTCGGGGAGCCCGGGCTTCGCGGAGCTGCTGGACCGGTTGCGGGTCACGGCGACGGAGGCGCTGGACCACCAGTTGTACCCGTTCGCGGAGTTCAGCCCGGCGGCGCCGTTCGCGGCGTGGCTCCGGTACGAGGCGTGGACCGCGCCCGCCCAACTCCCGGGTCTGCGCTGCGCCCCCTGGGAACTGCCACGCGGCACGACGGTGCCGTGGCCCTTGCCGGGCGGGGACCGGGGGGTTCCGGAGCTGACGGTGGTGGAGCAGCCGGGGGGCGGTTTGGCGTGCTGGCTCCAGTACAACGCGCTGGCGTTCGAAGAACGCGTTGTCGCGGCGCTGGCGGCGGAGTTCGTGAGCGCACTGGAGGCGGCGTGCGGCGCCCCACAACCGAACCGCCGCTGACGCGGCGTCGTCCTCAATCGCCGGACAGGCTTGATTTGCCTCCGACGCCGGACGAACAGATCAGGCCGGTCCGGCGTTCCCCCGCGCATGCCCTCCGGCGCCAGGCGGGCACCTCAAGCCCGTCCGGCGCTTGAGGACACCCACCCACCGGCCCGCGCGGGCGCATACATCCCGTCCGGCGATTGAGGACAACGCCCACGCGGCGGCGTACCGCGCAACGCCACCCGCTGAGTCAGGCGCGCGCGCTCAACGGGCGCAAGTCCGTCCACACCTCCCCGATCCTCGCCAGGCACTCCTCCCGCGTCCCCCTCGTCCCCTCCGCCCGCCACCCCGCCGGGATCTCCTGATCGGTCGGCCAGACCGAGTACTGCTCCTCGTGGTTGACGACCACAGCAAACATCGTTCCTCCTGGGGATGTGGGACATGAGTCAAAGGTGGGGGGCCAGCAAACAGGGGGACACGCACAGCCGTCGCCTCACGGCGACAACCGCTCCGCCGCCTCCCCCTCCGACAGCGCGTCGATCTCCGCGATCAGCAGCTCCTCCACGCGCGCCGCCAAGTCGGAAAGCACCCGGTGGTCGAAGACGTCCCGGATGCTGATCTCCAGGCCCGCCACCGAGCGGATCCTCGCCGCCACCCGCGTGACCCGCAGGGAATCGCCGCCGAGTGAGAAGAAGTCGTCCAGGGCGCCCACCCGTTCGACGCCCAGCACCTCCTCCCACAGCTCCGCGACCAGCGCCTCCGCGTCCGTGCGGGGCGGGACAAACGCGGGCGCCGCGGCGGAGGGGCCCGGCAGCGGCAGCGCCGAGACGTCCGGCTTGCCGTTGACCGTCAGCGGCAGCCGGTCGAGGACCGCCAGACCGCTGGGCACCATGAAGGCCGGGAGCAACCCCTCCAGGTGTGCGAGGAGTTCGGGGACGACGGGCGTCCCACCGGGCGCCGGGACCACATAGCCCAGCAGCCGCTCCTCCCGAAGCACCACCAACGCCTGCGCCACAGCCAGGTGGCTCGTCAGCGCGTGTTCCACCTCGCCGGGCTCGATCCGGTAGCCGCGCAGCTTCACCTGCCCGTCCGTCCGCCCGAGGAACTCCAGCTCCCCGTCCGGCAGTCGGCGCACCCGGTCGCCCGTGCGGTACATCCGGCCGCCGTCCGCCGCGAACGGATCCGGCAGGAAGCGCTCCGCCGTCAGGTCGGGCCGGCCCGCGTACCCCCGGGCCAACCCGCTTCCACCGAGGAAGAGTTCACCCTCGGTGCCGTCGGCCACCAACCCGAGCCGTTCGTCCAGCACATGGCAGCGCACCCCGGCCAGCGGCCGGCCGATCGGCGGCCGCGCGACGGCACCTCCCGAAGGCACCGACAGGTCCGCGCTCGTGGCGATCACCGTCGCCTCCGTCGGACCGTACGTGTTCACCAGCCGGACCCGCCCGCCGTGCCGCGCGTGCCAGCGCGCCAGTACGGTGCCGTCCACGGCCGAGCCCCCGAGCACCACCAGACGCAGATCGGCCGGCCAGGTGAACTCGTCCTCCATCAGGACGAGTTCGTGCCAGTACGCGGTGGGCAGGTCGAGGACCGTGACACCCGCGCCGCGCTCCGTGCGCAGGACGTCGGGGAGCGTACGGGAGCCGCCGGGCAGCAGGACGCAGCAGGCGCCGGACGCCAGGGCGGGCCAGATCTCCTCGGCGTGGGTGTCGAAGCCGATGGAGGCGAACTGGACGATCCGGTCGCCGGGCCGAAGGCCGTACCCCTCCCCGTCGGCCGTCCCGGTCGTCGCCGTAACCGTCGTCGCCGTAGGCGTCGTCGCCGTCCCGGTCATCCACTCCACCCGGTCGGCCAGCGCGCCCTGTTCGACCACCACTCCCTTGGGCCGCCCGGTGGACCCCGAGGTGAACAGCACGTACGCCGGATCGCTCGCGACGACGTCCGGCCACGTACCGGCAGACGGGTCCTCCACCGGGACCGCCGGGCCGCCGAGCCACTCCGTGGGGACGGCCACGGCCGGTATCCCCAGGTCAGGCACCTCCCCCGCCGTGATCAGCAGCCGCGCTCCCCCGTCCCCGACCAGCTGCCGCAACCGCTCCGGCGGATACGCCTCGTCCAGCGGCAGGTAGCCGCCGCCCGCCTTCCACACCGCCAGGAGCGCGATCACCAACGCGTAGGACGGAGCGATCCGTACAGCGGCCACCCCACCCTCCAGCGGTCCGATCCGCGCGGCCAACAGCGAGGAACGGCGGTCCAGTTCGCCGTACGAGAGGGTGTCGTCGCCGAGCGCCAGAGCGGGCGCGTCGGGCCGCAGGGCGACCTGTTCGGCGAAGCGGGCCGGTACCGTACGGCGGCCGGGGTCCAGCCGTGGTCCGGTGCCGCGCGCGAGCACGGCGGCCCGCTCCGCCGCGTCGAGCAGCCAGTCGCCGTGCACGGGCAGGAGCGGATCGGCGGTGGCCCGGGTCAGCACGGTGCGGTAGCGGCGGGCCAGGGTCTCGACCGTCGACCGGTCGAACAGCTCCCCGTCGTAGGAGAAGGAGCAGGTCAGCCCGGTCTCCGTACGCCATGTGTCCAGCAACAGATCGGCCTTGGCCTGGGCGAAGCCCGAGTCCAGGGACAACAGGGTCACGCCAGCGGGGAGTTGGGGTTCCCCGGCGCCTCCGCCCGTCTCGTGCTGGCTCTGGAGCACAAACAGCGTCCTGAACGGCAGCCCGCCGGGCGGTTCGCCCAGATCCGCCGCCAGCCGCTCCAGCGGCACGTCCTGGTGGGCGAGCGCGCCCATGGTCGCGGACCGGACCCGTCGCAGCACCGTACGGAAGTCGGGTCCATGGCCCCGGTCACCCCGCAGGTCCGCGCGGATCACGGCGGTCCGGGTGAAGTAGCCGATCAGCGCCTCGTGCGCCACGTCGGCCCGGCCCGCGAGCGGCGTACCGACCGTGAAGTTGTCCTGGCCGCACCAGCGGCCCAGCACGCTCTGGTAGGCGGTGAGGAGCACCATGAAGGGGGTGCAGCGCTCCTGCCGGGCCAACTGGTCGACGGCGTGGGTGAGTTCGGGGCCCAGCGCGATGTCCACAAATCCGGCGGGCCGCAGCGGATCCGCCGGCCGGGGACGGTCCAGCGGCAGCCGGAGGGGCTCGGCGCCGGCCAGCCGGTCCCGCCAGTGGACGTACGCCCGCTCCCGCTCGTCGGGGCCCAGCCGCGACTCCTCGGCGCGCGCGTGGTCGCCGTACTGGATGGCCAGGACGGGCAGTCGCGGTACGGAGTCCGTCAGCGCGGCCCCGTACAGCGTCAGCAGTTCGTGCCAGAGCACGCCGGCCGACCAGCCGTCGCCCGCGATGTGGTGCAGCACGAGGCACAGGGCGTGCTCGTGTTCTCCCGCGCGGACCAGCACGGCGCGCAGCGGCGGTCCGGCCGCGAGGTCGAAGGGCGTGTTGACGTACGGCGCCACCGCCTCGGTCAGGGCCCGCTCGACGTCGTCCTCCCCGGCCGGGGACACATCGTGGCGGACGAGCGGCACGGGGGCGGGCGGGTCGACCACCTGCCGGGGCCCGTCGCCGACCACCACGAACCGGGTACGGAGGATCTCGTGGCGGGCCGTGAGGGCGTCCAGGGCCGTGCGCAGGGCGCGGACGTCGAGCGGGCCGCGCCAGCGCCGTACGAGATACAGGTGGTAGCCGGTGTCGGTGGGGTCGAGCTGTTGCAGGAACCACAACCGGCGCTGATCTACCGTCAGCGGGTAGTCGGTGGTGTGCCGCTCGGGGTGCGTCGGGACCGGCGCCTGGAACGGCGCCGGCGTCGGGTCAACGGCCGCTGTCATGGGCCACCTTGTCCTTCGTACGGGCTTGCGGGGTCGTAGCGGCTTGCGGGGTCGTGCGGGCTTGCGGGGTCGTACGGGCTTGCAGGGTCTCCAGGCCGATTAGGTCGTCCGAGACGGCGTCGGGCACCTCGCGGTCGAACCGGGCGAGCACGGGGATCCGCAGGCAGATCAGCGCGAGCAGGGCCATCGCGAGGCCGAAGAGCAGATAGAGCAGACCGATCCCCCGGCCCTCGCCGGTGCCGATGACCTGGCCGACGGTGCCGGCGAGCGCGCCGTGCTCCTCCATCAGCGGCTGGAGCAGGCCGGGTGCGAGCGGGGCGATCACGGCGAAACCGACCGGCAGGGTGGACCAGGCGACCATGGTGTTGACGGCGATGATCCGGCCGTGGAAGCGCAGCGGCACCTTGGTCTGGATGATCGTCGCGTACGTGCCGTTGAGCAGCGCCAGTCCGAGCGTCATCCCGAACGCCCCGAGGGCGACCAGCGGCAGCGAGGGGCGCAGCCCGGTGAGGACGCAGGCGACGGCCAGGCCCGCCGTGGCGTACAGGACACCGCGCAGGCGGTGGTGGCGGGGACCGCCCCAGATGAGCAGGGTGAGTCCGCCGACGACGGCGCCCGCTCCCGCAGCGACCGCCACCCAGCCGGTGGCGGCCAGGTCGGCGAAGGAGAGCACCAGCGGGGTGGTGAGGAGGAAGAGCGGGGAGAGGAAGATGTTGAGGGCGGCGAAGAACAGCAGCATCGCGCGGAAGTGGCGGCTGCCGAGCGCACGCCGGAACCCGCCCTTGATCTCCTCCAGCACACTCTCCCTGCGCACGGCGGCCATGGCCTTCGGGAACCGTACGGCGAGGGTGATCGCGACGGCGGCGGTGTAGCTGACCACGTCGAGGACGAGGATGCCGCCGAGTCCGATGCCCGCCAGCAGCCCGACCGCGAACAGCGGGACGAGGAACTGGGCGAAGCCCAGGGCCATTTGGGTCACGCCGTTGGCGCGGCCGAGGAAACGCTTGGGTACGAGTTGGGGCACCGACGAGCCCCAGGCGAAGCGCTGGAAGACGAGGGAGAGGGAGAGGAGGCCGATCAGGACGTAGGCGTGCCAGACCTGGAGGCTGTCGGTGAGGTAGAGGACGAGCAGGGCGGCCTGGGTGGCGCCGGCCGCGAGGTCACCGGCGAGCATGACTTTGCGGCGGTCGCCGCGGTCGACGACGGCGCCGGCGAGGGGGGCGGCGAGGATGCCGGGGACGAGGGCGCAGGCGGCGAGCAGGCCGAAGCTGGCCAGGGAGCCGGTCCTGAGGTAGATCCAGAGGGGAAGCGCGAACTCGGTCAGGGCCGAGCCGATCATCGAGACCTGCTGGCCGGTGGCGACGGCCAGGAAGCGGCCGAGGCTGGGGCGTACGGTCGTACGGTCAGCGCGCTCGGCCTCTGCCTCCCGTGCCGCACCGTCCTCACCCGCCGGAACCGGACCGGTGTCCCCCTCCCGCGACACCCCCTCCAGCCACCAGGTGGCCCCGGGTGTACGGGCATGGCGCCGGTCGGCGCCCTCCGCGATGGCCGGGGCCACCTCGGTGAGGACAACGGCCAGTTCCTCCGCGCGGTACTTGAGGAAGAAGTGCCCGGCCTCGTCCAGCACCACCACACCGGCGGTGTCGGTGAGGCGGTGCCACTCCCGGTAGCGCTCCTGGTAGAACTCCGTCGCGGGGTCACGGTCGCCCGCCACCGCGATGACCGGCGCCCGCAGCCGCCCGCCCTCGGTGCGGAACAGCTCCCCGAAGTAGCGCTCGGCCTCCTTCGTGCCGGTACGCCGGTTGTGGACGATCAGCCTCAGCTGCTCGGAGCTGAAGTCGTCGGTGTCGAGGCCCGCGGCCGTCAGCGCGTTGACCATGTCCTGGTCGCTGCGCAGCCGGTCCACCAGCGCAGAGAAGCGTTCCGCGAGCGCGGCGCCCCGGCTCTCCGGACGGGCGAAGGGGAAGATGCCGCCGAGATGGACGGCGTCCACGACCCGGCCCGCCGCCTCCAGCCGCCGCGCGACCTCGACGATCAGCATGACGCCGAGCCCGCAGTGGCCGTAGAGCACGATCCGGCCCTCGACGCCGTCCAGGATCTCCTGTGCCGTCTCCGCCGCCACCTGGTCGAACGGCCGTGCCTCCTCGCCCAGTTCGTGTCCCGGTACGGCGAGCGAGTGCAGCGCCCAGTCCGCCGGCAGCGCGTCCGCCAGCGGTTTGTAGATGAGCGCGCTGCCGCCGCCGTAGGGCGCGCAGATCACACTGCCGGTGGTACGGGTACGGGGCGGGGTGAGCCGGTGCAGCAGCCTGCGCGGGCCCCGGTCCTCCTCGGACGAGCTGAGCAGGGCGGCCAGCGCCCGTACGGTCGCGTGCTGGAAGAGGTCCATCACCCCCAGTCCCGCGGCCTGTTCGGGCAGCGCGCGGCGCAGCCGGGCGACCACCTGGGTGGCCATGAGCGAGTGGCCGCCGAGGACGAAGAAGTCGTCCAGCGCGCCGATCCGCTCCACATCGAGCAGGTCGGCCCAGAGGGACGCGATCAGCTCCTCCGTCTCGCCCTCGGGCCGAAGGTGCTCCCCCGTACCGGCCCCATTGTCCTCGGGCGCGGGCAGCGCGGCGCGGTCGACCTTGCCGTGCGCGAGCAGCGGGAGCCGGTCGAGGACGACGTACCGCGCCGGGATCATGTAGTCCGGCAGGAGGTCGAGCAGGCGGGTGCGCAGCTCGGCCGGGGCGGGCGGTTCGCTGTCGCCCGATCGTTCCAGGTAGCCGACCAGCTGTTGTTTCACGCCCTCGCCCCGGGCGACGACAACCGCCTGTCCGACGCCGTCCACGGCGCTGAGCGCCGCCTCGATCTCGCCGGGCTCGACGCGGTAGCCCCGTACCTTGATCTGGTGGTCGGCGCGGCCGAGGAACTCCAGCTCGCCGTCGGCCCGTTGGCGTACGAGATCGCCCGTACGGTACATCCGCGCGCCGGGCTCGTCGGTGAACGGGTCCGGCACGAACCGGTCGGCCGTGAGGTCGGGGCGGCCGAGGTAGCCCCGGGCCAACCGGTCGCCGCCGATGTGCAGTTCGCCGGTGACCCCGGGGGGTACGGGCCGCAGCGCGGCGTCGAGGACATGGGTCCGCGTCCCGGCGAGCGGCCGGCCGATCGGGGTGGAGCCGTGGTGCGGGCCGTCCGGGGTGACCTCGTGGACGGTGACACCGACCGTGGTCTCGGTGGGGCCGTAGTGGTTGAACACCGCGCACCGGCCCAGGGCGGCGAGGCCGCTCGCCCACGCCGCCGGGGACGCCTCGCCGCCCAGCACCAGCGCCTTGCGTGGCAGGAGACGCTCGGCGGATGCGTCGGCCGTCAGCGCGGCCAGGTGGGAGGGGGTCATCTTGAGGTAGTCGATGCCCGACTCCTCCATGCGGTCGGCGAGTTCGGCGCCCGATATGCGGCGTGGCAGCAGGTGCACCCGGCCGCCGGTGGACAGGCCGAGGTAGAGCAGGGTGATGCTGAAGTCGAAGGCGAGCGACTGGAGCAGCCCGTACACGCCGTGGTCCTCGATGCGCAGCCGCTCCCGCGCGCCCGCCAGGTAGGCGAGGATCTGCCGGTGCTGGACGGCCACGCCCTTGGGCGTTCCGGTGGAGCCCGAGGTGTAGATGACGTAGGCCAGGTCATCGGGACCCGCGGTCCGAGGCAGCGGCTCGGCGCCCCCGGCGGTCTCCGCCGCCGGGTCCAGGTGGAGGACGCTTCCCCGGAATCCGGGGGCCTTCGCCGCCAGTACGGGATCGGTGACGAGCACCGCCACGCCGGCGTCGGCGAGCAGGAACTCCACCCGGGCGGTGGGCTGTTCGGGGTCGAGCGGCAGATACGCGGCACCGGCCTTGAGGACGCCGAGCATGGCGACGGCCAGCTCAGGGGACTGCTCCAGGCAGAGGGCGACGACGGCGCCGGGGCCGACGCCGAGTGCTCTGAGCCGGTGTCCGAGGCCGGTCGAGCGGCGTTCCAGTTCCCCGTACGAGAGGCTGTCCCGGCCGTCCGTCAGCGCCACGGCTCCGGGGTTCTCCGCCGCCGCCCGGGAGAGCAACTCGGAGAGCGTGCGCGCATCTTGACTCATCAGGGGCGGTCCTGCGGACCACGCGGCCAGCCGGGCGCGCTCGCCGTCGGCCAGCAGGGGCAGGGCGCCGAGGGCGCGTCCCGGGTCGGCGAGGGCGGCGGTCAGCAGGACCTGGAAGCGCTCGGCGAGCCGCTCGACCGTCGTGGGCCCGAACAGGTCGGTGCGGTAGGTGAACAGGCCGTACACCCCGCCGTCCGCCTCGTCCCGCAGATACAGCGCGAGGTCGTGATGGGTGGTGGTGGCGCGGTAGCCGAATCCCTCCGCGTGCGGCGCCCCGGTCGCGGCCCCGACGGCGGGCTCGCCGTAGTTCTGGAAGGCCAGGGTGGCCTGGAAGACGGCGGCGCGGCTGACGTCGCGCTCCACCGCGAGGTCGCTGACGATCTGCTCGAACGGCACCTCCTGGTGCGCGTACGCGTCCAGGGTCCGTTCCCTGACCTGCCCGAGCAGGCGCGCGAAGGTCAGGTCCGGGGTGATCCGGGCCCTGATCGGCAGCATGTTGACGAAGATGCCGACCAGCGGCTCCAGTTCGCTGTGCAGCCGGCCCGCCACGGGCGAGCCGACCGCGAAGTCCCCCTGGCCGCTGTGGCGGGACAGCAGTGTTTGGTACGCGGCCATGAGCACCATGTAGCGGGAGGCGCCGTACGCCGCCGCGACCTCGGTGACGCGCTCGGACAGGGCGCGGTCCCAGCGGAACTCGTGCGCGGCGCCCTCGAAGGTGAAGGCCGGCGGCCGTGGCCGGTCGACGGGCAGCTCCAGCGCGGGCACCCCGTCGAGTTCGGTCCGCCAGTGGTCGCGGGAAGCGGTGAGGGTGCCGTCGGTGAGTCTTCCGCGCTGCCAGGCCGCGTAGTCGCCGTACTGGAGCTGGGGTTCGGCCAGGCCGTGCGGGGTGCCGTGGGCGTGGTGGGCGTGGAGGGCGTCCACCTCCCGCTGGAGGAGGTCGATGGACCAGCCGTCGCAGACGATGTGGTGCATGGCCAGGGCGAGGACGTGGTCGTGCTCGCCGATCCTGACGAGCAGGACCCTCAGCAGCGGGCCTTCCGCCAACTCGAAGGGCCGGGCAAGCAGTTGCTCGACGGCCTCGGCGGCCCGTGCCTCGCGCGCCCCGGGGTCGGGCTCCTGGCTCAGGTCGAGGAACTCCGCGCCGAACGGGGCCGGTTCGGCCACCACGGCGTGGGCCGTGCCGTCCTCCGTCGCGGGGAAGACCGTACGGAGCACTTCGTGCCGGGCGACCAGATCGGTGAGGGCGGCGTCGAGGGCGATCCGGTCGTACGGGCCCCGGATGCGGCGGGCCGGGGCGAGGGTGTAGGCGGTGGATCCGGGGGTGAACTGCTCCATGAACCAGAGGCGTTCCTGGCTGCTGGAGAGCGGTGGCGCGGTGCCCTCGGGTCTGCGGCCGACCGTACGGCCCCGGCCCCGGCCTCCGCGCAGGCGCTGGGCCAGCAGGGACCGCTTTGCCTCCGACCACTCCGTGGTCGGGGGGTGTGTTTCTGTCATCGTCGTCCTGTTCGGGTCAGGATCGCCGGAGCTGGGCGCCCGGGGGCGGACCAGGGGGCGAGGCCGTCGGCCCTGCGATGGGGCACAGGGGACGCGGTGGACACAGGGGACGCGGTGGGGCGCGGGGGTCGAGCGGGGTGGGACGGGGTCGGACGGGGCCTGCGAGGTCCGGCGGGGCGGGGTCCTGTGACGCCGGGGAGGGGCCGCGCGATCAGCGCGACGCGCTCACCACGCGGGCGATGCCCGCCACCGTCGGGGTGTCGAAGAAGACGTCGAAGTCCACCTCCACACCCAGGGATTCACGGATGCGCGCGGCGATGCGGATGATCGTCAGCGAGTGGCCGCCCAGATCGAAGAGGTCGTCCTCGGGGTCGACGGCCGGCAGGTCCAGTACCTCGCACCAGATCGCGCACAGGGCCGGGACGAGCCCGTCCCCGGCGGAGGCGGTCGGGACGGCGGCGGGCAGAGCGGCGGCGGAAGCGGCCGTGGGGGCCGCCGCCGGCACCGGCAGCGCGCGCCGGTCGAGCTTGCCGTTGGGGGTCGTCGGCAGCTCCTCCAGCGTGACGAACCGCTGGGGGCACATCACCGCGGGCAGGGTGCGCCGCAGGTGCGCGCGCAGCGCGTCGGCGTCCGGCGCGCTTCCGGCGGGGACCAGATACGCGGCCAGTACGGGACCGTCGGCGCCGCCCTCGTGGACGGCGACCGCGGCTCGCGCGACCGCCGGGTGCTCCAGCAGGACCGCCTCGATCTCGCCCAGCTCGATCCGGTGGCCCCGGATCTTGACCTGCTGGTCGATGCGGCCGAGGCACTCCAGTTCGCCGTCGGCGGTCCGGACCGCGAGGTCGCCGGTGCGGTAGAGACGGGACCCGGGCGGGCCGTACGGGTCGGGCACGAAGCGGTCCGCGGTCAGCTCGGGCCGGCCGAGGTAGCCGAAGGCGAGGCCGTCCCCGCCGAGCAGCAGCTCCCCGGCCTGTCCGACCGGGACGAGCCGCAGGTGCCGGTCGACCACATGGGCGCGGGTGTGGGCGATCGGGCGGCCGATCCCGACCCGTACCGGATCGGCGGGGATCTCGGCGCGGGTCGACCAGATCGTCGTCTCGGTGGGGCCGTAGACGTTGAACAACCGCCCCACGAGGGACCGCAGTTCGCGCGCCAGCGGGAGCGGCAGCGGCTCACCGCCGGCCAGGGCGGTGAGCCCCGCGAGATCCGCGGGGCCCGGCTCCGCCGCCAGCAGCACCTGCCAGCCGGTGGGAGTGGCCTGGGCGTGGGTGACCTTCTCGTCGCGGACGAGCCGGAGCAGGCCCGGTCCGTCGGTCGCCAGGCCGTCCCGGGCGAGTACGAGGCGCCCGCCGGTGATCAGCGGCAGGAACAGCTCCAGCGCCGAGATGTCGAAGGAGAGCGAGGTCAGACCGAGCCAGACGTGCCCGGGTCCTGAGCCCAGCAGGCCGGCGAACGAGCCGAGGAGGTTGACGAGTGCGCGGTGGCCGACCGCCACCCCCTTGGGGCGGCCGGTGGAGCCCGACGTGTAGAGGACGTAGGCGGTGTCCGTCGTCACCGGCCTGGCCTCGGGCTCCCAGGTCACCGCCGCGCGGTGCGCCGCCGGAGGTGCGATGTCGTCCAGCAGCAACACCGGTGTGGTGGCGGCCAGTTCGGGGGCGGGCGGCCGGTCCGCGAGGAGCAGGGAGGCGCCCGAGTCGGCGGCGATGAAGGCGAGCCGCTCGGCGGGGTAGCCGGGGTCCAGCGGCAGGTAGGCCGCGCCGGTGAGCAGGACGGCGAGCAGGGCGACCGGGAGGGCGGAGGTGCGGTCCAAGTGGACGGCGACCAGCTGCCCGGGGCCGATCCCGCGCGCTCTCAGTACGGCCGCCAGGGAGGCCGAACGGGCTTGCAGGGTACGGAAGTCGAGCGTCGTGTCCGTGGCGGTGACGGCCACGGCGTCCGGCGTGAGGTCTGCCTGACGCTCCATCAGGTCCACCACGGTCAGGCCGCCCGCGAAGCCGTCCGGGAGCCGGGCGTCCGGTCCGGGTTCCGCCGTCTGCCAGGTCTCGGTGAGGAGGCGCAGTTCGTCCCCGGCCAGCAGGGGCAGGTGGGCGAGCGGGCGGTCCGGCGTGGTGATCGCGGCGTCCAGCAGGGTGGTGAAGTGGCCCGCGACGCGTTCCGCGGCGGCCGGGGGCAGCACGGCGGGGTCGTACTGGAACGCGATCAGCGTGCGCGCGGACTCCTCCACGACCTGGATGTTGAGCGGGGAGCGTGCGGCGCGGTGGAAGACGGCCCGGTCGACCCGTGTCCGCGCGCCCTCGAAGTGCGGGTCCGCGCCGGATCTTCGGTAGCTGAGGGTGACGGGGGTCAGGCCCACGCGCGGGCCGAGTCCCCGTGCCACGGCGCCGTACGGCACCGCGCGGAAGCGGTAGAGCGTGCGCAGATCCTTGCGCAGCGCCGTGGCGAGGTCGGCCAGTGCGGTCGTGTCGGGGTCCACGGCCGGTGCGCGGACGGGGAGTTCGTTGACGTACAGGCCGATGGCGTCCCGCTGTTCGGCGGTGCGGGTGGAGAGGGACACACCGACGGCCGCGTCCTCGTTGCCGTACCGCAGCAGCAGGGCGTGGACGGTGGCGAGCAGCAGTTCGAAGACGGTCACGCCGGCTTTGTCGGCCGCCGCGCGCAGGGTGTCGTGCGCGGCCCCTTCGAGCCACCGTTCGACGCTCTCCCCCGCCCCGGCGGCCCTCGCGGAGACCTGGGCCGCGGGTCGGACACCGGGCAGCAGGACGGCCGCGTCGACCATGCCGGCCGCCGTGCCCCCGCCGTACCACTCGGCGGCTTCCCGGACGACCGATTCCGGGGGCTCGGGGGACGGCGGTGCCGCCACGGCGGCCGGACGTACGGGTGTCCCGCCCCGCAGGCGTGCGGTGTACGCGTCCGCCAGATCGGTGAGCAGCACGTCCTTCGAGGTGCCGTCGAAGACCGCGTGATGGGCGACGGTCAGCAACTCGGCGCTTCCGTTGGCGCGTTGGTAGAGGGTGGCCCGGATCAGCGGGCCCGTGTCGAGCCGGAAGGGGCGGGCGATCTCGGCCTCGACGCGCTCGGCGTAGGCGCCCGCGGTGTCGGTGCTCACGTCGGTCACGGCCAGGGAGGGCCGCGTGGGCGCGGGCACCGAGCCGAGCCGGCCGTCCCGCTCCACCAGCGCGCGGGCCAGGGCCGGATGACGGTCGACCGTGTCCTCCCACGCCTGGGCGAGGGCGTCCGGGTCGACCCGGTCGAAGACCGTACGGACCGGCATGTGGTAACAACGGCCCGCCAGTTCCAGGCGCTCGGTCAGCCAGACGCCGTACTGAGCCGCGCCGGCCGGAGAAAAAAGAGGGGCAACGTTCTGTTCAGGCATCGTCGCTGCTCACTTCTGCCGCGTGTTGCGTGCCGCAATGGTCCAGACCTGTGCAGAGATTGACATAGGAAAATGCAGGCCGTCAAGACAAACCGTGAACTACTCCGACGGCCCCCAACTCTTCATGTTCTGCGGTGATTTGAGGGCCGGGACATTACGGTCCCGGCCACTGAACGCGGACAGCCGCCCCCGGCGTCACAGGAGTGACGCCGGGGGCGGCTGTCCATGCCGGTCGCGGGAACCCGCTCAGGCTCAGGGCGTGCGCGCGGGCCAGGAGCAGCCCTGCCAGACCGTGTTCCAGCCGGAGTTTCCCCCGCCGTCGGTGAGCGCGAAGGTGCCGCCCGGGTAGGGGCAGTTGTAGATCCCGGCCGCCCCCACGGCGGTGGCCCTGACGTTGCTGAGCCGCGCACTGCCCGCGGTCTCCGCCTGGACCGCCACGGTGCCCACCTTGGTGATGGTCGCGCCGTTGATGTTCACGTTCCTGACGGCCTTGCCCGTCCCGCCCCCTGAGACGAACTGGAAGGCGCTGTACGGGCTGTTGTCGAATGTGGTGTTGTTGATGTTGACCGTCGCGTCGATGGCGCTGTCGTACGCGTCGACCCGCAACGCACCATGCGGGTGGCCCCAGTTGGGGTTCAGCGCGCCGGTCCGTACCAGTGTGTTGCCCGAGACCGTGATGGTGCCGGCCAGCGGGAAGAAGGGGTCGGCGAACTTCTGGTTGGAGATCGCTATTCCGCTGCCCAGGGCGTTGGTGTCCTGGATCTGGTTGTTGCTGACGGTGATGTCGCGGCCGCCGTAGATCGCCACACCGTTGGCCAGGTTCGGCTGCGAGATGGTGTTGTTGGCGAACGTGCTCGACGCGTTGGTCGAGTTGAGCGACCACATGGCGAGGGAGTCGTCGCCCTGGTTGCGCAGGAAGTTGTTGCGCACCTGGACGCCGTTGGCCCCGCCGTTGAGGTTGAGGCCGTCGGCGGTCGTGTCGAGGATGCGGTTGTTCTCGACCACCAGGTTGTTGTTGTTCCCCATCAGCCAGAAGCCGACCTTGAGGTGCTGGATCCATACCCCGGCGACCACCGAGTTGGGGCCGAGCGAGCCGTTGACGAAGTTGTCGGGGTTGTTGTCGACCCGCTCGGTGACCTCGCCGAGGACGGCGAAGTCACGCAGCTGCACCCGGCCGGTGGGGGCACTGGACTGGTCGATGAACCGGGACGTGCGGATGACCGAGTGCCAGCTGCCCGCGCCCTTGATCTGGACGTTGTCCACCCCGCTGAGCGACTGCGTCAGCCGGTAGGTCCCCGGCGGGACCCAGACGGTGCCACCGCGCGCCGCGTTGATCGCGTTGCGGAAGGCCTGGGTGGAGTCGCCCGCGCCGCTGGGGTCCGCGCCCTGGGAGACCACGGAGACGGACCCGGCCGACGCGGCGGACGCCCCCGCGACCTGTTCGAAGTCGGCGACGTCCACGGTGGTCTGGACGCTCGGGACCAGCTTGACCTTGGCGCCCGCGGCGAGGTTCTGGCCCAGCAGCAGCCGGGTGTTGTCGAAGAAGTGGTGCGTCTTGGCCCCGGCGATCCAGGGGGTACTGATGTACGAGTACTTCGACGTGACCGGGAGCGTCTTGTTGATGCTCTGCCCGTTGACGTACACCGCGAGGGTGCCGGACTGCCCGTCGGGCACGCTGTAGGCGACGTTGAGGGCGTTGGCGGCGGCCGGGAGGGTGAACTCGACGCTCTGGCCCGCGTTCAGCCGTACCGCCTGGCGGCCCGACGCCTCGGAGGCGAGGGAGCCCTGCGTGTAGTCGGGGCCGATTTTCGCGCCGTTGGTGGTGGCGCTCTCCGCCTCCACGGACCGGAAGGGGAGACTCGCGCCGGCGGCGGCGGCCGTCGCGGGAGCGGCCACTGTCGCGCCGGCCTTGACGGGTGCCGCGGCCGTCGCTGTGGGGGCGACGAGGACGAGCCCCGTCGCGGCGACGGCCACCGCGGTGGAGAGTGCGGTTGCCATGTACCTGACATGTGCATGCATGTGCGGATCCTGCACCTTTCTGTGGGGGGGGTGGAGGCGTAGGCCTCCGCTCGCCGCTCCGCGCCGTGGGACGGCGCGGAGCGGCGAGGGGTCGTACGGGGCGGCCCGCGGGGTCAGGCCCGCAGCCAGGCCGCCGTGTCCTGCGGGAGGCGACCGCCGGTGTCCAGTGGGTTGCTGGTCAGCAGGACGGCCGAGTGGGCCGGCAGGTCCGCGGGCTCCGCGCCGAGATTGAGGACGCAGATCAGGCCGTCGGCTCTCGCGAAGGACAGCACACCGGGCGCCGCGTCCAGCCAGTTCACGGGACCGTCGCCGAAGCCGGCCTCGGTCCGCCGCAGCCGCAGCGCCACGCGGTAGAGGTTCAGCATCGACGTGGGATCGGCCGCCTGGAGATCGGCGGCGTAGGACGCCCAGGACGCCGGCTGCGGCAGCCACGGCTCGGCCCCCGAGCCGAATCCGGCGTACGGCTCGTCCGCGACCCACGGCAGCGGTACGCGGCAGCCGTCGCGCCCCGGGTCCTTGCCGCCGGAGCGGAAGTGCATCGGGTCCTGGATCCGGTCGAGCGGGATGTCCACCTCGGGCAGGCCCAGTTCCTCGCCCTGGTAGAGGTAGACGGCGCCGGGCAGGGCCAGCGAGAGGAGCGCGGCGGCGCGCGCCCTGCGGGTGCCCAGCTCCAGGTCCGTCGGCGTGCCGAAGGCCTTGGCCGCGAAGTCGAAGCCGGTGGCCTCGCGCCCGTACCGGGTGACCGTGCGGGTCACGTCGTGGTTGCAGAGCACCCAGGTCGCGGGCGCCCCGACGGGCGCGTGTTCGGCGAGCGTCTCGTCGATCGCGGCCCGCAGCAGCGCCGGGTCCCACGGACAGGCCAGGAACTTGAAGTTGAAGGCCGTGTGCAGCTCGTCGGGGCGCAGGTAGCGCACGAAGCGCTCGGTGTCGGGCAGCCACACCTCGCCGACGAAGATCGCGTCGTACTCGTCCGCGATGGCCCGCCACGAGCGGTAGATGTCGTGCAGTTCGTCGCGGTCGACGAACGGGTGCGGGTCGCCCTCGCCGAAGTCGGGCAGCGCCGGGTCCTTGGCGAGCAGCGCCGCCGAGTCGATCCGTACACCGGCGACCCCCCGCTCGAACCAGAAGCGCAGCACGTCCTCGTGCTCCCGGCGCACCGCCGGATGCGCCCAGTTGAGGTCGGGCTGCTCGGTGGCGAAGAGGTGGAGGTACCACTCGCCGTCGTCCAGGCGGGTCCAGGGGGTGCCGCCGAACTCGGACACCCAGTCGTTGGGCGGGATCTCACCGCTCTCGCCGCGCCCGGCCTTGAAGTGGAACAGCTCGCGCTCGGGGCTGCCGGACCCGGCGGCCAGCGCCGCCTTGAACCAGGCATGCCGGTCCGAGACATGGTTGGGCACGACGTCGATGATCGTACGGATGCCCAGCTCACGTGCCTCGGCGATGAGCTTCTCGGCCTCGGCCAGAGTGCCGAACGCCGGGTCGATGGTGCGGTAGTCCGCCACGTCGTAGCCGCCGTCCGCGAGCGGCGACAGGTACCACGGGGTGAACCACAGCGCTTCGACGCCCAGCTCCACCAGATACGGCAGCCTGGCCCGCACTCCCGCGAGATCCCCGGTGCCGTCTCCGTCACCGTCGGCGAAGCTCCGTACGTAGATCTGGTAGATGGCGGCGTCCCGCCACCAGTTCGGGGCGGCGGGCTCCAGAGGGCTGCCTTCCATGCGATGTTCCTTTCGGGCTGGTGCGTGGGCCCTCACGGCGGTGCCTTCCGTGACGAGACGAGGGTGGTGCGTGGGGAGCTGCGCACCGCCGCGCCGCAGCGGGGACTGAATCGGCGCGGCGGTGCGCAGGATCGTCGGCCCGGCCGGGGGCGGCCGGACCCTGGAGCCTGTCCCCGGTGGTGCGGGACACCGGGGACGCCAGGTGCACGGAGGGACGACGAGGCAGGGGAGAGCTGCCTCACGGTGCGAAGGCTTCGGCAGGGTGAGATGAGGGGGGTGGGACGAGCGGGGTGATGCGGTGCGGGACCGATCCTGGCCGGGTCAGCCCTTCGTACTGCCGGCGCTGATGCCGGCGATGATGTGGCGCTGGAACACGAGGAACATCAGCACCATCGGGATACTGGCGATCACCATGGCGGCGATCAGCACCGACAGGGAGATGTTCTGCGACAGCTGGACGAGCGCCACGCTGATGGGCTGCTTGTCGGTGTCCGAGAAGACCATCAGCGGCCAGAGGAAGTCCTGCCAGACCGCGACCAGCGCGAAGATCGACACCACGCCGAGGACCGGCCTGGACATCGGCAGCAGGATCGACCAGAGCGTCCGGAGCTTCCCCGCCCCGTCGATCTCCGCCGCCTCCAGCACGTCTCGCGGGATCTGGTCGAAGAACCGCTTGAGCAGATAGAGGTTGAAGGCGTTGGCGACGGCCGGCAGCCAGATGCCCAACGGGTCGTTGAGCAGGCTGGTGTGGATGATCGGCAGGTCGGCGACCGTCAGGTACTTCGGTACGACCAGGGCCTGGGCCGGCACCATCAGGGTGGCGAGGATGCCGCCCAGGATGACGTTCCCGAACGCGGGCTTCAGCTTGGACAGGGCGTAGGCCGCGGCCGTGCAGAAGACGAGCTGGAGGATCCAGGCGCCGGAGGCCTGCACCACCGTGTTCCACAGATGCGTGGGGAGGTCCATCAGCTCCCACGAATCGGTGTACGCGCTGAGGCTCCAGGTCTTCGGGATCAGCGTCGGCGGTGTCTGGACGAGTTCGTCCGGCGACTTCATGGCCCCCGTGACCATCCAGTACACGGGGAACAGGAAGGCGAGGACGAAGGCGAGCACGACCCCGGTGAAGATGGTCCAGTAGACCGCCCTGCCCTTGGTGCTCGCGAGGGCGAGCGGGGACACGAGGGTGCGTACCGCGGGTCCCGCGGAACGTTTCCTGGCCGCGAGGTCGTCGGGAGACACCTCCCGGGGAGGCGGCGCGATCTGGGTCATGGCGCTGCGCTCCTCTCAGTCGTCGGTGCGGGTGAGCCGCAGGTAGAGGGCGGAGAACAGACCGAGCACGACCAGCAGCATCACGCTCAGCGCGCAGGCGCCGCCGAAGTTGTTGTAGAGGAAGGCGTACTTGTAGATCAGGTAGAGGATCGTGACGGTGGAGTTCTCGGGACCGCCCCCGGTGATCACGAAGGGCTCGGTGAACACCTGCATCGTGGCGATGATCTGGAGGAGCATCAGCATCAGGATGATGAAGCGGGTCTGCGGGATCGTCACGTGCCTGATCCGCTGGAAGATGTTCGCGCCGTCCAGCTCCGCGGCCTCGTACAGCTCCCCGGGGATGCCCTGGAGCGCCGCGAGGTAGATGAGGACCGTGCCGCCCAGGTTGGCCCAGGTGGCGACGATCACCAGCGAGATCAGGGCGGTGTCGGCGCCGTTGGACCAGTTCGACGTCGGCAGGTGCAGCGTGCTGAGCACCTCGTTGGCGAGGCCCGCCCCCGGATCGTAGAACCACTTCCAGAGCAGGGCACTGACCACCGGCGGGATCATCACCGGCAGGTAGACGACCACCCGGAAGAACGACCTCGCGTGCCGCAACTCGTTGAGGACGAGCGCCATCACGAACGGCACGGCGAAGCCGATCAGCAGGGCGATCAGCGTGAACGTCAGGGTGTTGCGCCAGGCCGCACCGAACTCCGGGTCCTGGAAGACCTGGGTGAAGTTGTCGGTCCCCACCCACTCCGGCGCGGACCCGGGGGTGTACTTCTGGAACGCGATGATCACCGCGCGGATCGCCGGGTACCAGGAGAACAGCGCGAAGCAGAGCAGGCCGCCGATCAGGAAGCCGTAGGCGCGTGCCTGGTGGGACAGCTTGCGGCGGAAGGGGCTGGGGGCCCCGCGGCCCGCCGGCCGCTGCCCCTGGGTGGGGGGCGGCACGGCGGCGGACCGCTGGGGGACCTGGGCAGTCTTCATCGGAGCGTCAGCCTCGCGAGAGAATTCCGTCGATCTTGGACTGGGCATCCTTCAGCAGGTTGTCGATGTTCGCGTCCTTCTTGGTGAGGACCGCGGACACCGCACCGTCGAGGACGGAGTAGATCTGCTGCGCCTGCGGCGGCTCCAGCTTGAGGGTCAGCGCCTGGCTGCCGTCGAGGAAGGGCTGGTAGTTCTCCACCGGGACGTTGGCGTACTGCTTCTTGAGCGCCTGGTCCTTGGTGTCCGTGGCACCGGTCCACAGCCGCGGCTCGGGCAGGCCGACCGGGGCCTTCAGGTCGGACGCGCGCTTCCAGTTGTTGAGACCGGAGCCGGGGGTGTTGGTCTGGAACTCCAGCCACTTCAGGCCGGCCTTGATCTGCGCCGGGGTGTCCTTCTTGTTGAACATGTAGCCGTCGCCGCCCGCGAGCGTGCCCTTGCCACCGGGCATGGGGGCCAGCGCGAGGTCCTCGTACTTGCCGCCCTTCTCCTTGACCAGGATCGGCACGTTGTCCGGCGCGGAGATGTACATGCCGAGCTTGCCGGAGCCCATCATCTGCTGGACGTCGTTGAGGATCAGCAGCTGCTTCGTCCCCATCGAGTTGTCGGCCCAGCGCATGTCCTTGAGGTTCTGGAGCACGGCCTTGGCCTCGGGGGTGTCGACGGCGCCGTTCTTGCCGTCCGGGGTGACCACGTCACCGCCCTGGGAGTAGATCTCGGCGGTGAAGTGCCAGCCGCCCTGGTTCTGGGCGCTGTAGTCGGCGTAGCCGACGTAGCCCTTGCCGAGCGCCGCGATCTTCTTGGCGGCCGCGCGGACCTCTTCCCAGGTGGCCGGGGGCGTGTTGGGGTCGAGGCCCGCCTCCGTGAAGAGCTTCTTGTTGTACAGGAGCCCCATCGAGTAGTTGGTGCGCGGGACACCGTAGACCTTGCCGTCCACGCTGTAGACGTCGCGCAGCGACTGCTGGATGTCGCTGTAGCCCTTCATGTCCTTCACGTACGGCGTGATGTCCGCGGCCTGCTTGATGTCGACGACGTGCTTGGCGTCGGTGAAGTACGTGTAGAACACGTCCTCCATCTGGCCGCCGGCGAGCTTGGCGTCGAACGTCTTGGGGTCCTGGCAGGGGAACGCGTCACGGCCGACCACGTCGATTTTCGGATTCGCCTTCTCGAACGCCGCGATGTCGTCCTCGAAGCTCTTCCGGTCGATCTTGGCGCTCTTGGGCGGCATGCAGTTCACGGTGATACGTGTCTTGCCGTCCGCGCTGCTGTCATCGCCCGAGCCGCAGGCGGCCAGACCGGTGAGGGCGAGCGCGGTGGCTATCGCGGCGGTACAGGTACGGCGGAACCCGGAACTTCTCATCGGTGGGACCCCTCTTGGGCAGGAGCGTGGCAAACCAACAGCCGCATCGCTGTGTGGCGGCGCTCACTCAACCACTAACTACGGATGTCCGCAATATGTCGCTCCGATTTCGCAAATACTTGACAGCTACCTGCATGCGCTGACCTCAGCGCGAGGTCCCTACCCCATGCTTTCGGACCTCACGCCTCATGGTCCCGGACACGGCCGCCACCAACCCGCCACAGTGGCCCCGCGAGGCCACGGGGTGACCCACACCGACCGGAGGAGCCCCGGCCCCACCTGCCTTCCGAGGCTCAACCCGCTTTTCCCGAAGGGGATTTCAGCCATCCCGCGTCGCGTGTGAGGGCTCACATTTCTTACAGATCCTGCGAGAGGCCGACGCAATTTTTACGCAGATACCGCAAGCGGCTTGCCCCGGGCCGGCACGGCGGGCGGGAGACCCGGCAGGCGGCCGTACGGTGAACGACGCAGCGCGAGTAGACCGCCGCCGACTGATCGACGTAGACGAAGTCCCTCGCGCTCGGAGCGGGCTCCCTGGGGAGCCCGTCAAATGTCTGGCTTTTGCGTCATCCTCGTGAAAAGTTGCTGTCAGCGAGGGGGGTCAGATGACAGAACCGGACAAGCGGAACGACCTGAGCGGCCTGGACGACCGTGCGGACGGACCACTGGTGGAGGCGCGCGCCCTGCGCAAGGCCTACCGGGCCAAGGGCGACCGGGGCGAGTTCACCGCCGTCGACGGGATCGACTTCGAGGTCCGCCGGGGCGAGGCGTTCGGCCTGCTCGGCGCCAACGGGGCGGGCAAGTCCTCCACGATGCGCATGATCGCCTGCGTCTCCCCCGTCTCCGGGGGCAGCCTGCGGGTCCTCGGGCTCGACACCGCCACGGACGGGCCGCGGATCCGCTCCCGGCCCGGCGTCGTGCCGCAGGACGACAGCGTGGACACGGAGCTGACCGTACGGGAGAACCTGCTCATCCACGGCCGCTACTTCGGGCTGTCCCGGGTCATCCTGACGACCCACTACGTGACTCCTCCCCCGGATAAGTCCGGGAGCTTCTCGTGACGCCGGGTTGGCGTCGCGACGGACCAGCCCGGCCCGTAGAACGTTGAGTGCTCCGACAGTGTCGGCGTGCGCGGTGTGGCCGCAAGCGACGCAGTGGAACTTCTCCTGTGTGGGCCGGTTCTCCTCGGCGGTGTGCCCGCATTCGGGGCATCGCCTGGAGGTGTTGCGGGGGTCCACGGCGATCACTTGCCGTCCGGCGCTTTCAGCCTTGGCGTACAGGATCGTCAGGAACACCCCCCAACCGGCATCGGCAATAACGCGGTTGAGCCCGGCCTTCGCCGCCGCCCCGTTGGGCAGGAATCCGCCCGGCTGATCGAGGTCGGGCCTGGGTGCGGGGGCCTTGTTCATGCTGCGGATCTTGAGGTCTTCGTGCGCGATGAAGTCGTGCGTACGGACCATGGTCAGGGCGGTCTTGTGTGCGTGATCGAGGCGCTGGCGTCGCACCTTGCCGTGCAACTGGGCGACCTTGTCCACGGCGCGCCGGTGGTTGCGGGTACGGTTTTCGGCCTTGCGGCGTGGGAACCGGGACAGGGCTTGCTGCGCGGCTTCGAGCTTGGCGGCGGCGCGGCGGCCGTGGCGCGGGTTGGGCACGTGTTCGGCAAGCTCAAGACGGACCGTACGTACGAGTCGATCCTGACGACGCCGATGACGGTACGGGACGTCGCGCTCGGCGAGGTCACGTGGGCGCTGCTGCGGGGCACCCTGGTGACGGTCGGGTTCCTCGCCGTCGTCGCGGCCTTCGGCCTCGTCCACAGCCCCTGGGCGCTCCTGGTGGTCCCCGGCGCCCTGCTGATCGGCTTCGCCTTCGCGGCGGTCGGCCCGGCCGTGGTGACGTTCCTGCGCGACTGGCAGGACTTCCGGTTCATCCAGCTGGCGATGCTGCCGATGTTCCTCTTCGCGACGACGTTCTACCCGCTGGGTGTCTATCCGCGCCCGTTGCAGATCGTGGTGGAGTGCCTGCCGCTCTACCGGAGCATCGAACTGCTGCGCGGCCCGTTCCTCGGCGAGGCCGGTACGGGGCTGATCCCGCCCGCCCTCCATCTGCTCGCGCTCGGCGGCCTCGGCCTGGCGGTGGCGGCGCGCCGGCTGGAGGGCATCCTGGGCACCTGAGGGCGGGCACGGGTCTGGGCACGCAATATTTCACGCGTGTTACGAAAGAGTTCGACAATGATGTCCCCGTTGACAGCGTTGTCGGCGTTTCCGGTGGTCGGCGGGGCGCTCAGCCGCGTGCCGCCGCCTCGGCCCGTACCGCCGCCCTCGGCGCCTGTGCCGTGGAGCCCCGTACCACCAGCTCCGGCTCGAACAGCAGCTCCCCCGGCGGCACGGCGCCGCCCTGGATCTGCGCGGTCAGCATCTCCACCGCCGCCCGCCCCATGGCCTCGATGGGCTGGCGGACCGTGGTCAGCGGCGGCTCGGTGCAGTTCATGAAGGCGGAGTCGTCGAAGCCGACGACCGAGACCTCGCGCGGCACGTCGAGGCCGCGCCTGCGAGCGGCCCGTACCGCCCCCAGGGCCAGCGGGTCGCTCGCGCAGATGATGCCGGTGACACCCCGGTCCAGCAGGCGTGACGTGGCCGCCTGGCCGCCCTCCAGGGAGAACATGGAGCGCTCGATGTACTCGTCGGGGAGCTTCGCCCTGGCGGCCTTGGCGGTCGCGAGGGCCGCCGCCAGCTTGCGCCGGGACGGCACGTGGTCGGAGGGACCGAGCACCAGCCCGATGCGCTCGTGGCCCAGTGAGGCCAGGTGGCGCCAGGCCTGCTCGACCGCGACCGCGTCGTCGCAGGAGATGCAGGGGAAGTCCAGGTTCTCGATCGGCGCGTTGATCAGCACCACCGGGATCTTGCGCTCGGCGAGCTGGCGGTAGTGGTCGTGCGGGGCGTCCGCCTGCGCGAACAGCCCGCCGGCGAAGACCACTCCGGACACCTGCTGCTGGAGCAGCAGCTCCACATAGTCCGCCTCGGAGACCCCGCCCTTGGTCTGCGTACAGAGCACCGGCGTGAGCCCCTGCTGGGCCAGCGCACCCCCGATCACCTCGGCGAACGCCGGGAAGATGGGGTTCTGGAGCTCGGGCAGGACGAGGCCGACGAGCCGCGCGCGCTCCCCGCGCAGCTGGGTGGGGCGCTCGTAGCCGAGGACGTCCAGCGCGGTGAGCACGGACTGGCGCGTGGACTGCGAGACACCTGGTTTGCCGTTGAGAACCCGGCTGACCGTGGCCTCGCTGACCCCAACCTTCTTAGCAACCTGAGCAAGTCGTCGCGTCATACACGCAAGACTATCGCAAATTCTGCAAGTGGCTTGCTCCCCAGCGTAAAGAGCCCAGCAAGTGCCTGAACAAGTGCCCGACACGTGCCCGGCAGGCGCGATGCCGGCCGGATCGCTCCGGCCGGCATCACCCTAGGGGCCCTGGGGAAGGGCCGCCCCACTGCCCTCCTACGGGTTGATGATGATCTTGAAGTTGGGCGTCGTGTTCTTGATGTCCACGGCGTTCCCGTTGAGCGTCAGCCGGTTGAAGGTGACCTCACCGACCGCCGGTCCCTGACCTGCCTCCGGCAGCTCGTTCGCCCACAGTCCGAAGCCGGACTTGGCGTCGAAGGCGTCGCCGCTCTTCTTGGCCCCGGTGATCGAGATGTCGTTGAGGATGGTGTCCTTGATCGGGAACTGCGGCTGACCGCCTACGTAGTTGGTCTGGAACATGATGCCGCTGTAGGTCGGATCGACGATGTCGACGTTGTTGATCCGGATCCCCTGGAACACCTTCGAGGCGGAGAACAACCAGATGCCGGGGAAGGTCTGGCTGCCCCAGAAGTGGCCGCCGGCTCTGACGATCGACACGTTCTCGATCGTCGTCGGCTCGGTCCCGAACCCGTTCATCGCGTAGCCGAAGTCCAGCGAGCTGACCGTGATGCCCGAGTAGACGAGCGTGTCCGCGATGTGGATGTTGCGGAACGTGTTGCGGTAGCCGCCGTATACGGCCAGGCCCGCCGCACGCCACACCAGCGTCGCCGAGAGGTTCTCGTAGACGTTGTTGTACATGTCCGCGCCGCCCGCGTCGATCGCCGAGAAGAGGGCGAACGCGTCGTCACCGGTGGCCCGCGCGTCGTTGTTGACGACGTGGTTGTCGGTGCTGCCGTTGGTCATGTTGACCCCGTCGGCGAACGTGTTGCGGATACGGGAGTTGCTGATCGTGATCCGGTCCGCGTTGGCGCCCCAGTAGAGGCAGACGGTGTGTTCGTTCCAGATGTTGTCGATCGTGATGTCGGTGACGTTGGAGAGGTCGAAGACCTTTCCTGGACCGTCGATGCGCGAGGTGTAGTTGCCGAAGAACGAGAAGCTCGTGAAGGACGAGCCCTTCGCGGCGGCCTCGACGCGGAAGCCGGCGTCCGTGTTGTCCTGCGTGGCCGGGGCGAAGAACCTGGTGAACCAGGGTCCCGCGCCGATCACCTTCACGGGCTTGCCGTAGACCTGGAACTTGCTGGACGTCTGGTAGTCACCGGCCGGCAGGTAGACACCGACGAGCTTGCCCGTGGTGTCCATCCGGACCCGGTCGAGGGCGTTCTGGACGTCCTGGTGGGTGAATCCGGTCGGCACGGTGTACGTGGCCGGGTCCGGGTTCGCCACCGCGGTGGCCTGCTCCAGGTTGATGAAGTCGATCGCGTACGTGGTGGTGTTCGCGGCGTCCTTCTGGAGACGGATCTTGCTGCCCGCCGGGACGGTCTTGCCCAGGAGGATGTTGGCCTCGTCGTAGATGTGACGGGGGCCGCCGGAGCCGGGCGAGTTGCCGGGGCCGGTCTCGTTGCCGTACAGCCACGCGTACTTCGACGTGAGGTCGATCGCCTTGAGGTACGTGCCGTCGACGTAGACGTTCAGCGTCGAGTTGATGCCACCGCCGCCCGCGGAGTCCGGGATGGAGAAGCGGGTGACCAGCGTGTTGGTGCTGGCCCTGGTGGTGAACTCCACGTAGTTGCCGGTGTTGTTGAGGGTGACGGCCTTGCGTCCCGAGGCCTCGCCCGCGACGTCGCCGACGGTCCGGTTGGGACCGACGACCTGCGCGCCACCACCGGTGACACCGTCCTCCGCCTCGTACATGTCGTACGGCATGTTGGCGCCGCGGCCGACGAAGAGGGGCTGGGTGCTGGTGTTGTTCGCGCGCTTGACCGGCAGTTCGTTCGTGTCGTCCGCGAGGACGACCCGGACGGTGTACGAGCCGTTCGTGGCCGCCCACGTGCCGAGACCCACCGTGGCGGAGGTCGCGCCGGGGGCGATCGTGCCGTTGTAGGCGCCGGTCAGGGTCTTGACCGTGGCGCCCGTGGAGTTCAGCAGCGTCAGCGTGATGCCGTGGCTGCCGGCCGCGGAGGCCACCGTGCCCTGGTTCTTGATCGTCGCCGAGAAGGTGACGGTCTGGCCGGCCGACGGCGAGGACGGCGAGGTGGTGACCGAGGCGGCGACCAGGTCGGAACTGTCGACCGGCCGCACCACGAGGTTGGTGGCGCTGGTGAAGGTGTTGTTGGTCTCGTTCGACTCGACGACCGCGTTGGCCGGGTCCGCGACCGCGCTGAGCTGGTACGTACCGGAGTCACGCGGGCCGATGTTCGCCGTGACGGTGGCCGAGGCCCCCGCCGCGAGGGCGCCCACCGAGGCGGAGCCGACCTTCGTGCCGCTGAGCCGCAGGTCGACGGTGCTGGCCGGCGCGGCGAGCGCCCCGGCGTTGCGCACGGTCGCCGAGACGGTGATCGC
The DNA here is from genome assembly GCF_044744165.1 of Streptomyces sp. NPDC087420. NCBI lineage: Bacteria > Bacillati > Actinomycetota > Actinomycetes > Kitasatosporales > Streptomycetaceae > Streptomyces > Streptomyces sp. NPDC087420. Next base: position 113,270 of record NZ_JBIUXU010000015.1, on the reverse strand, counting down.
GTCGGACTCGACCGGGGACGCCGGGCTGGCGCTGACGGCCGTGACCTGGAGGTCCGGGTTGGGTGCCGGGTCCCCGAGGATCTGGAACTCGGCCACCTGGCCGGCGCTGGAGCCGGTGTTGGAGTTGAACTTCAGCTGCACGTCGGCGACGCGCGCGCCGACCGGGATGGTCACCGAGTTGCCGGTGCCCGGGGTGAAGGTGTAGTCCTTCGCGGCCACCAGGCTGGTGAGGCCCGTGGCGTTCTGCTCGCGTCCGAGCACCTGGATGTTCTGGGTGCGCTGTCCCCAACTGTTGTCCGGGTTGAGCTTGACGACGACGGAGTCCGTGTCGGCGTTGGAGCCCAGCTTCACCGTGAGGGTGTTGGGGTAGCTGCCGCCCGCGCCCTCCCAGTAGGTGCTCGTGCTGTTGTCGTTGGCGTTCTCCGCGACGAAGGTGAAGACCGAGGAGGACGCGGTGATCGGCTTGCCGACGGCCAGGTTCGAGGCCGTGCCCGGCGTGCCGTTCCTGGTCACGGTGTTGCTGTTGACCGAGACGTTCCCGGCCGCGTCCTTGGCCCGTACGAAGTACGAGACCGTGGCGCCCGCGGACTGGGTGTCCGTGTAGGTGAGGACGTTGCCCGCGACGCTGCCGCGCAGCGTGTTGTTGGCGTAGACGTCGTAGCCGGTCACGCCCGTGTTGTCGCTGGACGCGCTCCACGCCAGGCGGACCTGGCCGGAGGCGGGCTGCGTGAAGGTGAGGTTCGCGGGAGCGGTCGGCGCCTGCGTGTCACCCGAGGCGCCCGCGCGGGTCACGGTGTTGCTGTTCCCGGAGACGTTCCCGGCCGCGTCCTTCGCCCGTACGTAGTAGGCGACGGTCGCGCTCGCGGGCTGGTTGTCCGTGAAGGTCGTGACATTGCCCGCGACGCTGCTGCGCAGCTGGTTGTTGGCGTAGATGTCGTAACCCGTCACGCCCGTGTTGTCCGTGGACGGACGCCAGGACAGCCGGATCTGGCCGGAGGCCGGCTCCGTGTACGTCAGCTCGGTCGGCGCGCTCGGGGCCGTGGTGTCACCGGTCTCGGGGCCGTAGACCTCCAGCTCGGAGAGCTGGCCGCCGGGCTGCTGGCTGTTGGCCGTGAGGAGGATCCGCACATAGCGCTGGGTGGTGGTGTCGAAGGAGATCGTCACCGAGTTCGCGCCGGCGGAGTTGAACGTGTAGGCCTTGGACGCCGTCAGGTCCGTGAAGGCGCTGTTGTTGGTGCTGCCCTGGACCTTGAGGGTCTGGTCCCTGGCGCCCCAGCCGTCGGGCAGGCGCAGGACCACCTGGTTGACACCGACGGACGAGCCGAGGTCGGCCTGGATCCACTGCGGGAAGGCGTTGTTGTTGCTCTCCCAGTAGGTGGCCTTGTTGCCGTCGTTGGCGTTGCCGGGCCCGTAGACCTGGGTGAAGGTGCTCGCCGTGAGGGTCTTTCCGAGGGCGAGGTTCACCGAGGCCGCCGCGGCGGCGTGCACCTCCAGCTCGGACAGCTGGGCCTTCTTGCCCGCCGAGTTGCCGGTGAAGTCGGCGCGGACGTAGCGCGCCTTGGTGGCGGGGAAGGCGACGGTGACCTTGTTGCTCGCACCCTTGCTGAATGAGTACGTGGCGGACGACTTCAGCGTGGAGAAGCTGGTGCCGTCGTCGCTGCCCTGGAGCGAGAGGGTCTGCTTGCGGCTCTCCCACCCTGCGGGGAGCTTCAGCGTCACCTCGTCGATCCGCTTGCTGGACCCGAGGTCCGACTGCACCCACTGGGCGGACTTGCCGTTGCCCTCCCAGTAGGTCGACTGGTTGCCGTCCGTGACACTGCGGGCCGTTCCGTTGCCCGTGGTCGCGTTGGCCGCCGCGGTCCGCCCCGCGGCGATGTTGGGGCCGTCGGCCGCGGAAGCGGCGAGTGACGGCCAGCCCACCATCAGAAGACTGGTGGCAACGGCGGTGGAGAGGAACCGCCATCTCCGGCGTAGCGATCTCATGGATCCCCGATCTTCGGCCTCGGCGCGGGGGCGGCGAGGGCGCGGCTCTGGCTGCCTGCCTCATTGGCAAGCGTTTCTGCACTGATCAGCGGAGTCTTTTGCGTTTTGCGGTCAGAGAGTTGCAGAGAAATGCGAGTCCGTCCACATCTCCGGCAGAACCAAATCACTCGGCCTGCCTCCCGAGTTGGTGCCCGGGGCAGGCCAACACCCGGTATCTGGCCCCCGAACAGGGAAACGTAAGTGATCTGCAAACCTTGCAAGTTTTTTGCGTGAATGTGGAAATTTCGGAAAGGACGCCCGGCCCTCTACCGTTCGTACACATGAGCGCCGGACCGATCACCCTGGGGTTGGCGCCGTCGGAGCGACGACGGCGGTTCGGCCGGCCACGCCGGGTCTTCTCCCAGGTTCTGCTGATGCAACTGGCCATCGCCGCCGGGGTGACCGTGCTCGCCACCGGCCTCTTCGTGGCCCCCCTCAGCGCGCAGTTGGACGACCAGGCGATGCGCCGGGCCCTCGCGATCGCCGAGACCACCGCCTCCGCCCGGGTCGCCGACGCGCTCCTGGGCTCCCGCCCGTCGAGCGGGGGTCCGGTGCAGGCCGAGGCGGAACGGATAAGGAAGGCCACCGGCGCCGAGTACGTCGTGATCATGGACAGGCGCGGGGTCCGCTGGTCGCACACCGACACCCGCCAGATCGGCCGGGTCGTCTCCACCGACCCGGGCAAGGCGCTCGCCGGCGAGCACGTCATGGAGATCGACAGCGGCACCCTGGGCCGCTCGGCGCGGGGCAAGGTCCCGCTGCGGGACGACGCGGGGGACATCGTCGGAGCCGTCTCGGTCGGCATCGCGTACGACAGCGTCCGCGACCGGCTCCTCGCCGCGATCCCGGGGCTGCTCGCCTACGCCGGCGGGGCGCTGGCGGCCGGCGCGCTGGCCGCGTACCTCATCGCCAGGCGTCTCCAGCGCCAGACCCACGACCTGGCCTTCTCCGACATCGCAGCCCTGCTCGCCGAACGCGAGGCCATGCTGCACGCCCTGCGCGAAGGGGTGGTCGCGCTGGACCCCACCGGCCGGATCCGGCTGATGAACGACGAGGCGCAGCGGCTCCTGGGCCTCGGCCCCGAGGCGACGGGCCGCCCGCTGGAGGACGCGCTCGGCCCGGGACGTACCACCGACGTCCTGTCGGGGCGCGTCCAGGGCGAGGATCTGCTGACCGTACGGGGCAGCCGCGTCCTGGTCGCCAACCGGATGCCGACGGACGACGGCGGCGCCGTCGCCACCCTCCGTGACCGTACGGAGGTGGAGCAGCTGAGCCGGGAGCTGGACGCGACCCGGGGGCTGATCGACGCCCTGCGGGCCCAGGACCACGAGCACGCCAACCGGATGCACACCCTGCTCGGGCTGCTGGAGCTGGACATGCACGAGGAGGCGGCCGAGTTCGTGACCGAGGTGGTCGGGGTGCACCGGGTCACCGCCGAGCAGGTCACCGAGCGTGTCCATGACCCGCTCCCGGCGGCGCTGCTGGTCGGCAAGGCGACGGTCGCCGCCGAGCGCGGCGTCTCGCTGCGGCTGTCCCGGGAGACCTTCCTGCCGGACCGGCTGGTGGATCCGCAGGGCCTCGTCACGGTCCTCGGCAATCTGGTCGACAACGCGGTGGACGCCGCGGCGGGCTCCGGTCGGGCGCGCATCGAGGTGGAATTGCGCGCCGAGGGACGTACGGTCGTGCTGTGTGTCTCCGACAGCGGCCCGGGGGTCCCGGACCATCAGCGCGAACTGGTCTTCTCCGAGGGCTGGTCGACGAAGGCCCTGCCGTCCCACGGCAGGCGCGGCCTCGGTCTGGCGCTGGTGCGCAGACTCGCGGAACGGCAGGGCGGCAGCGTACGGGTCGGTGAGTCGGCGGACGGCGGCGCGGAGTTCACCGTGGTCCTCCCGGAGGCACTGACGCCGGACGAGCGTGCGACAGAGCGTGTGACAGCGGGGGAAGAGTGATCGACGTACTGGTCGTGGACGACGACATCCGGGTCGCGGAGATCAATACCGCGTACGTGGCGAAGGTGGCGGGATTCCGGGTCGTGGCCCGGGCCCACTCCGCCGCCGAGGCGCTCGCGCGGCTCGCCGAGCGCCCCGTCGACCTCGTCCTGCTCGACCACGGCCTGCCCGACGAGAACGGGCTGACGGTCGTACGGGAGCTGCGGCGCCTGGGCCGCGAGACCGACGTGATCATGGTGACGGCGGCGCGTGACATGGCCACTGTCCAGGCCGCGATGCGGCACGGCGCGGTCCAGTACCTGGTCAAACCGTTCACCTTCGCGGGCCTGCGGTCGAAGCTGGAGGCGTACGCGGCGCTGCGCCGCGCGCTGGAGAGCGGCGGGGAGGCCGAACAGTCCGAGGTGGACCGGATGTTCGGGGCGCTCTCCGCGTCCGCGGTCCCCACCCTCCCCAAGGGCCACTCCCCCACCACCGCGGAAGTGGTCCGCCAGGTGCTCCTCGGTGCCGGGGGCCCGCTCTCCGCCCAGGAGATCGCGGCGCGGGCGGGCATGAGCCGGCAGACCGCGCAGCGCTATCTCAAGCTGCTGGAACGGGCGGGGCGGGTACGGCTGACCCTGCGGTACGGCGAGACGGGCCGCCCGGAACACCGCTACGCGTGGCCGCACGCCTGAGACCGGCCCCGACGGCTTCGCTTCCGGGGCGCACGCCCCCACGAACCCCTCACACCGCCCCCGCGCCCGTCAGCGACCGCACCTCCGTCTCGGCGTGCTTCGCCGCGTCCGGCGGCTCCGCCGAGGTGACCGTACCGATCCAGCCGGCCAGGAAGCCCAGCGGAATCGAGACCACACCCGGGTTCTCCAGCGGGAAGACATGGAAGTCCACGCCGGGGAAGATCGCCTCGGGGCCGCCCGAGACGACCGGCGAGAGCACCACGAGCAGAACGGCCGGAATCAGTCCCCCGTACACCGACCAGACCGCGCCCCTGGTCGTGAAGTTCCGCCAGAACAGCGAGTAGAGCAGGACGGGGAGATTCGCCGAGGCGGCGACCGCGAAAGCCAGTCCCACCAGGAACGCCACGTTCAGGTTCTGCGCCAGCAGGCTCAACCCGATCGCCACCGCCCCGATGCCCGCCGCCGCCACCCGCGCCACCGCCACCTCGCTCCGCTGCTTCGCCTGTTTGGCCTGTTTGCGCCTCAGCGACGCGTACAGGTCGTGTGCGACGGACGCCGACGAGGCGAGTGTGATGCCCGCGACGACGGCGAGGATCGTGGCGAAGGCGACCGCCGCGACCACCGCGAACAGAACCGTTCCGCCGGTCGATCCCGCCCCGCCGCCCAGGTCCAGGGCGAGCAGCGGTACGGCGGTGTTCCCCGCCGCGTTCGAGGCCCGTACGGCGTCCGGGCCGACCAGCGCCGCCGCGCCGAACCCCAGCACGATCGTCATCAGGTAGAAGCTGCCGATGAGCCCGATGGACCACACGACGGAACGGCGGGCGGCCCGCGCGGTGGGCACGGTGTAGAAGCGGGACAGGATGTGCGGCAGCCCCGCCGTGCCGAGGACCAGCGCGAGGCCGAGGCTGATGAAGTCGAAGCGCGCGACCCAGTCCCCGCCGTACTTGAGCCCCGGCGACAGGAATTCGCGCCCGTGGCCGCTGCGCGCGACGGCGCTGTTCAGGAGGGCGTTGACATTTCCGTGGAAGCGGACGAGCACCAGCACGGTCAGCGCGATCGTGCCGGCCATCAGCAGCACGGCCTTGACGATCTGGATCCAGGTGGTCGCCCGCATCCCGCCGAGCGACACGTACACGACCATCAGCGCGCCCACCCCGACGACGGTCCACGCGCGCGCCGCCCCGCTCGTACCGCCCAGCAGCAGCGCCACCAGACTGCCCGCGCCGACCATCTGCGCCACCAGGTACAGCACGGAGACGGTGACCGAGGACGTACCGGCGGCGATCCGTACCGGGCGCTCGCTCATCCGCGCGGCGACCACGTCGGCGAGGGTGAACCGCCCGCAGTTGCGCACCAGTTCGGCGACGAGGAAGAGCACCACCAGCCAGGCGACCAGGAATCCGACGGAGTAGAGCACGCCGTCGTACCCGAAGAGGGCGATCACCCCCGAGATCCCGAGGAAGGAGGCGGCGGACATGTAGTCGCCCGCGATCGCGAACCCGTTCTCCATGGGCGAGAACAGCCGGCCGCCCGCGTAGAACTCCTCGGCCGAACCACGGCGGTTGCGGCTCACCCACGTGGTGATGCCCAGGGTGACCGCGACAAACGCGCTGAACAGCAGCAGCGCCAGGGTCTGGTGGTCGCCGCTCAACGTTCCGTCCCCCGCGTCATCTCCTGGGTCTCCCAGCGCAGTTCGAGGGCCGCCCGGTCCCGGTGCAGCCGGGCGTGACGCGCGTACGCCCAGGTCAGCAGGAAGGTGGAGAGGAACTGGCCGAGTCCCGCCACCATCGCCACGTTCACCGCGCCCGCCACCGGCCTGGCCATGAACTCCGGCGCCGCGGTCGCCGCCACCACGTACGCGAAGTACCAGACGAAGAAGGCGACCGAGGCGGGGACGACAAACCTGCGATAGCGGCGGCGCACCTCCTGGAAGGCGGCGCCGCGCTGCACCTCCCCGTAGATGTCGGCGGCGCTGTGGCCGCGCCCGGGAGCCGGCGGTCCGTCCGGTACGGCGGGGGCGGCGAGGCCGGCCGGGAGGCCCGTACCGTCCAGGTCCCCCCAGCCGTCGGCCAGTGCGTCGTACCACGGGTCGTCGAGCCGCACCGCTGCGGCGTCACGCCCTTCCTGCTTCTCCACCGGTCAACTCTCCTTGTCAGCGAACCGTTTCGGCCGCGCCCCAAGGATGGACAGAGTAGGAAGATCCCGGACTCTCCACTCCCCCGACTTCACTCCATCAGGTGACAGTGGTCCCCTGCTCAGGGGGTGGGATGAGTCCGCGCTGATACGCGTAGCGCACCGCCTGCGCGCGGTCCCGTACCCCGGTGGCGAAGTGGTCCAACACCGTCGATGCTGCGGAAGGGCACGCCCCGGAACATCGGCGCAGGGGTGGAACGAAGGTGGACCGGTGTTCTCCACCCGTGGGTGGAGAACACCGGTCCGGTCCCGGGGTCCGTTCTGGCGTCTCAGGCGTCGATACGGGAGCGATCCAGCGTCGCCGCCGAGCTGGTGATGAACTCCTTGCGGGGGGCCACTTCGTTGCCCATCAGCAGGTCGAAGACCTGCTCGGACGATTCGAGGTCCCCGATGTTGATCCGCCGCAGCGTGCGGTGGCGGGGGTCCATCGTGGTCTCCGCCAGCTGGTCGGCGTCCATCTCGCCGAGGCCCTTGTACCGCTGGATGGCGTCCTTGAAGCGCACGTTCTTGCGCTGGAACTGGGCCATCGTCTCGCGCAGCTCGTTGTCCGAGTACGTGTACACGTACTTGTCCTGGCCCTTCTTGGGCTGGACCAGCTCGATCCGGTGCAGAGGCGGCACGGCGGCGAAGACCCGGCCCGCCTCCACCATCGGCCGCATGTACCGCTGGAAGAGCGTCAGCAGCAGGCAGCGGATGTGCGCGCCGTCGACGTCGGCGTCGACCAGGAGCACGATCTTGCCGTAGCGCGCGGAGTCGATGTCGAAGGTCCGGCCCGAGCCCGCCCCTATGACCTGGATGATCGCCCCGCACTCGGCGTTCTTGAGCATGTCCGAGACCGATGACTTCTGGACGTTGAGGATCTTGCCCCGGATGGGCAGCAGCGCCTGGAACTCACTGTTCCTGGCGAGCTTCGCCGTACCGAGCGCGGAGTCGCCCTCCACGATGAACAGCTCGCTGCGGTCCACGTCGTCGCTGCGGCAGTCGGCCAGCTTGGCGGGGAGCGAGGAGGACTCCAGCGCCGTCTTCCTGCGCTGCGCCTCCTTGTGCTGGCGCGCCGCGATCCGCGTACGGGCGGCGGCGACGGCCTTCTCCAGGACGGCCCGCGCCTGGGCCTTGGCGTCGCGCTTCGTGGAGGTCAGGAACTCCTTGAGCTCCTTGGCGATCACGTTCGCGACGATCCGGTTGGCCGCGGACGTACCGAGGATCTCCTTGGTCTGGCCCTCGAACTGGGGCTCCGCGAGCCGTACGGTCACGACGGCGGTGAGGCCCTCCAGGGCGTCGTCCTTGACGATGTCGTCCTCGGCGACGCGCAGCATCTTGGCCGAGCGCAGCACCTCGTTGACCGTCCTGGTCAGGGACCGCTCGAAGCCGCTCACATGGGTGCCGCCCTTGGGGGTGGCGATGATGTTCACGTACGACCGGATCGTGGAGTCGTACCCCGTGCCCCAGCGCAGGGCGACGTCGACGCCCAGCTCGCGGGTGACCTCGGTGGGCGTCATGTGGCCGCGGTCGTCCAGGACGGGCACGGTCTCCTTGAAGGTGCCCGAGCCGGTCAGCCGCAGCACGTCGCAGACGGCCTTGTCCTGCGCCAGGTACTCGCAGAACTCGCTGATGCCGCCGTCGAAGCGGAACGTCTCCTCGACCGTGCCGTTGCCCTCGCTCTCGCCGGCCGCGCGCTCGTCCCTGACGACGATGGTCAGGCCGGGGACGAGGAAGGCGGTCTGGCGGGCGCGCTGGTGCAGGTGCTCCAGGGAGAGCTTGGCGTCCTTGAGGAAGATCTGCCGGTCGGCCCAGTACCTCACCCGGGTGCCGGTACGGGTCCTGGGGACGCGCTTGCCCTTGAGGAGCCCGTTCGCCGGGTCGAAGGGCGCGTCGGGGCCCTGCTCGGTGAAGATGCCGGGGACACCGCGCCGGAAGCTGATGCCGTGCGTGGCGCCGTTGCGGTCCACCTCGACGTCCAGCCGGGCGGACAGGGCGTTGACGACCGAGGCCCCGACGCCGTGCAGACCGCCGGAGGCGGCGTACGAGCCGCCGCCGAACTTTCCGCCCGCGTGCAGCTTGGTCATGACGACCTCGATGCCGGAGAGGCCGGTCTTGGGCTCGACGTCGACCGGGATGCCCCGGCCGTTGTCCTTGACCTCGACGGAGCCGTCCTCGTGGAGGGTCACGTCGATGTGGTCGCAGTAGCCCCCCAGGGCCTCGTCCACCGAGTTGTCGATGATCTCCCAGAGGCAGTGCATCAGCCCCCGGCTGTCGGTCGACCCGATGTACATCCCGGGTCGCTTGCGGACCGCTTCGAGCCCCTCAAGGACGAGCAGGTGCCGCGCGGTGTAGTTGGAACCGTCACGGTCTGCGGTCAGCAGCGCACTGGACGGCACGGACGTATCGGCGGTCACGCGGTTCGCTCCTCGCTGAATTTGAGATGGGCCCAAGTGGGGTAAAGGCCCGGCGTCTGTCACCGGTCAGAGGGTACAGAGGCCTGGTAGAGCCGTTGTCACGCCACCCTCGCGATTTCTCATGCTAGTCCAAGGTCGCATAGGTGTTCGATCCCTCGATGGAGTGAAGCACACATCACGTTCCCTTCCAGGCATGAACCATTTAGGCTCCGGGCACGTCCTCATCAACAACCGGCAAGCCGGCCGGGAGGGCTCCCCCACCTGTGACAAGCAACGTCAAGCAACGCGAACCCCGTAGTGCGAAGCCCAGCGAGCAATACGGCTCATTCGCCGCCATCCGCCAACACCCGACCACCACGAGAAGAAGTTTCGAGGAAAAGCCGCGAGCGGGAACGTTTTCGGCCTGGTTGGATGTTGACCCTGGTACGACAGCTCGTCGAGCTAGAGAAGAGGCGACGTGACTACTGTTCTGACCCCCGCGAGCCCGCTGACCGCGGCTGACCGCTGCGACCGGTGCGGCGCCCAGGCCTATCTGCGCGTTGTCCTGTCCAGCGGTGGTGAACTGCTCTTCTGCGCCCACCACGGACGTAAGTTCGAGCCGGAACTCAAGAAGATCGCCGCGGAAATACAGGATGAGACCGACCGGCTGACGGCCGTCCCTGCCGTCCCCGGTGAAGAGGAACACTGACACCTCGCATCCACGACGAGCCAAGGGCCGGTCCTGGACCGACCGACGGGCGACCGTCCCTGCACAGCAGGGGAGGCCGCCCGTTCTCGTCAGGGCGGGGAGCACGCGGGGCGCCGGCGGAGCCGCCGGCGCCGTTTGTGCTGCCTTTTGCGCTGTTCAGGGGGCGTCAGCGCCGCTTCCCGGCCTTGGCCTGTACGGCTTCCGCGACGGACTGGACCGCCGTCGTGACCCGGGTGTAGACCCCGGGACTCTCCGCGCGCCCGCAGCCGCTGCCCCACGACACCAGGCCGACAAGCCGCCCACGGGCCACCAGCGGCCCGCCACTGTCCCCCTGGCACGCGTCGTGCCCGCCGGCCGTATCGCCCGCACAGAGCATCGTGGAGGCCTCGTAGCGGCCCCCTGAGCCTCCCGGGTAGGCCCGCTCACACGTCGCGTCCGGGAGGACCGTCACGGGCGCGGAGCGCAGTCCGTACGCGTAGCGCCCCTCCCCCGTGGTGTCACCCCAGCCGTAGACGGCCGCCGGGGTGCCCGGAACGGCCGCCTCGTCGCCCGGCTCCGCGGACCGGATCACGTACGAGTCGGGCAGCGCGTCGGTCAGCGTCAGGACGGCGAGGTCCGACGCGTTGGTGGCCGGGTCGTACGCGGGGTCGACCAGGACCGACCGTACGGCGATCTCGCTCCCGCCCGCCCCCAGCAGCCGCTCCCGTCCCGCGACGACCCGCAGGTCCCGTACGGTCTCGGGTTCGGCCCCCAGGACGGACCGGCTCATGCAGTGGGCCGCCGTCAGGACTTTTGTCGGCGCCACCACCACGCCTCCGCAGAACTGGCCCGCCCGCGATCCGCCGAAGCGGGCACGGCTGGACAGGGCCACGACCCACGGACTGTCGGTGATCCGTACCGCCTGGCCGCCGATGACCACACGGTCCGCGGCGGCGGGCACGGGCGAGGCGAGCGGCAGCACGGCCCCCGCCGCGATCACGGCCAGTCCTCCGGTCAGCGCTCGGGCAAGAGGACGACGCATACAGGCTCCTGACTCTCCGGTGGACTCTGGTACACCCAGAGTCATCCCACCGGCCGAGTCTCGCACCCCCGGACCGCACGAAGGCCCGGTCCCGCGGAGACATGCGCTCCGCGGGACCGGGCCTTCGAACAGCCGTACGGCCGCACCTGTGCGGCTGTACAGATACGTCCTGGCCGCGCGTGTCCTAGTCGAGATAGTCGCGCAGAACCTGCGAACGCGACGGGTGGCGCAGCTTCGACATGGTCTTGGACTCGATCTGGCGGATGCGCTCGCGCGTAACGCCGTAGACCTTGCCGATCTCGTCCAGTGTCTTCGGCTGTCCGTCGGTGAGGCCGAAGCGCATGGAGACCACGCCGGCCTCCCGCTCGGAGAGGGTGTCGAGCACCGAGTGCAGCTGCTCCTGGAGGAGCGTGAAGCTCACGGCGTCGGCGGGTACGACCGCCTCGGAGTCCTCGATGAGGTCTCCGAACTCGCTGTCGCCGTCCTCGCCCAGCGGGGTGTGCAGGGAGATCGGCTCACGGCCGTACTTCTGGACCTCGATGACCTTCTCGGGGGTCATGTCGAGTTCCTTGGCCAGCTCCTCCGGGGTGGGCTCACGGCCCAGGTCCTGGAGCATCTGGCGCTGCACGCGCGCGAGCTTGTTGATGACCTCGACCATGTGCACCGGGATGCGGATGGTGCGGGCCTGGTCGGCCATGGCGCGTGTGATCGCCTGGCGGATCCACCAGGTGGCGTACGTGGAGAACTTGTAGCCCTTGGTGTAGTCGAACTTCTCGACCGCGCGGATCAGACCCAGGTTGCCCTCCTGGATCAGGTCCAGGAAGAGCATGCCGCGGCCGGTGTAGCGCTTGGCCAGCGAGACCACCAGGCGGAGGTTGGCCTCCAGGAGGTGGTTCTTGGCGCGGCGCCCGTCCTCGGCGATGATCTCCAGCTCGCGCTTGAGCTTGGGGGCGAGCTTGTCGGCGTTGGCCAGCTTGTCCTCGGCGAAGAGACCGGCCTCGATGCGCTTGGCGAGTTCGACCTCCTGCTCGGCGTTGAGGAGCGGGACCTTGCCGATCTGCTTGAGGTAGTCCTTGACCGGGTCGGCGGTGGCACCGGCGACGGCGACCTGCTGAGCGGGCGCGTCGTCCTCGTCGTCGTCGGAGAGGACGAAGCCCTTGTTCTCGCCCTCGGTCTCCTCCTCCTCGCCCTTGCCGGCCTGGACCTCTTCGGCCGACTCCTCGCCGTCGGCGTCGTCGGCGTCCTTCTTGGCACTGGTCTTCTTGGCAGCCGTCTTCTTCACGGCGGCCTTCTTGGCAGTCGCCTTCTTGGCCACGGTCTTCTTCGCCGCCGCCTTCTTCGCGGGGGCGGCCGTGACGTCGTCGGCGCCCGCGTCCACGGACTCGGCCGACGGGGTAGCGGTGGCGGCCGCGACGGTCTTCGTCGTGGTCGTCTTGGCGGCGACGGCCTTCGTGGTGGCGGTGCGCTTGACCGGGCTCTTCGCAGCGACGCTCTTGCGGGCGCGCTTCGGCGACTCCGCGGCACTGACCATCAGCGTCACACCCTCTTCCTCGAGGATCTGGTTGAGGCTGCGCAGAACATTCTTCCACTGGGTTGGCGGAATCTGGTCAGCGTCGAAGGCCCGACGCACGTCATCGCCGGCGATCTGCCCATCAGCCTTTCCCCGCTCGATGAGCGCCATCACAGACTCGGACTCGGCGATCTCCGGCGGGAGCGTACGGGATGTGCTGGCCGACACGAACAACCTCTCGGAACGATGGAAACGGCTTCCGGCCCCGCCCAGGATCGGGCCGGAGCCGACGACCGGCGGCTGGGGATGTCGCCGACGGCGCGGGCTAGGACCTCAGAGGTGAATACAGCGCCATGCGCGGCGGACGTATTCCCTCCTCGGCTCTCACCTCTTAGGTCATCGCACGGTGCCGAGGAGTGTTACGCCCAATCCACGTGGCCCGAGTCACACCCCATTTGCGACAAGGTGGCCAGAAGGGGATCTAAGACCCCACATTCGTGTCGCCGGGCCCGGCGGGCCCGGCGACACACGACGCGTACATCCCCGTACGCCCTGACCCGAGCGGTGTTCAGTGCTCGCGCGGCGCCGGAACGACGCGCTCCACTTCCGGGTGGACCGTGAGCAGTTGGCGCATGGCCGCCTCGGCCGCGTTCGCGTCACCGGCGGCGAGCGCCTCCAGGATCCGCCCGTGGTGGGCGATCGAGGCCTCGGTGGGCCGGTCACAGCCGGTGATGGGGGACCCGGAGACCTGGAGGGCGGCGGAGACGATGCCCGAGAGGTGCTCCAGCATGCGGTTGCCGGCGAGCTGGATCAGCAGGTTGTGGAATTCGGCGTCCGCCCGGGCGAAGGTGATCGCGTCGCCCTGGGCCAGGGCATGGCCCATGATCTCCACCATGTCGGAGAGGCGCTGCTGGACGTCCTCCCGGCCGTGGCCGGCCGCCAGGCGCGCGGCGAGGGGCTCGATGGTCCAGCGCAGCTCGGCCAGCTCACGACGCTGGTCGTCGCGCGAGGGGCCGAAGGCCCGCCATTCGATGATGTCGGGGTCGAGCAGGTTCCAGTCGCTCACGGGGCGGACGCGGGTCCCGACATTGGGGCGGGCGCTGACGAGCCCCTTCGCCTCCAGCACGCGCAGCGATTCACGGACCACCGTGCGGGAGACCTCGAAACGCTGTCCGATCTCCTCCGGTACGAGCGGCCGGTCGGCGCCCAGGTCGCCCGAAACGATCATCTGGCCGAGCTGCTGGACGAGTTGGCCGTGCAGCCCGCGGCCGCGGCTGCCCGCCGTACGGCGGCCGACCCGGCCGAGGTCGGTATCCGCCCCGTCCCAGACGGGCGAGGCCACGCGTTCGGCGCCGGGCGCCTCGGCGAAGGGGTAGCGGTCGAGTTCACCCGGTCCGGCGAGGCCGGAGTCGACGGAGCGGGCGGCGGTCATCATGGTGTGCGCAAGGGTACTCACGCATCCTTTGTCGGCGTTGATTCCGCCACCCTTGAGGTCTTTGGTGAAAAGCACACGAAAGGGTGATCGGCGCCCGCCCTTCGATTGACGCCTTATCGGAAAGAAGCGGGCGTTTTCAGGGGAGTTGTGCCCACTCGGGCACGCTTCCGGCCACCTTCGGTCACCAACGGGCCCTTCGGCGAAGGCCGGTGAGCAAATACGCGCAGAGGAGGGCCAGGAGCGACAGGGTGAGCGCCGCCGCGACCGGTTGGGCGGCCAGCTTGACGGTCGCCAGCAGCCAGCGGTCGGCCTGATGGGGCCAGGCGGGCCAGGCCAGCTCGCGCAACCGGCCCGGGAGTCCGACGATCGAACGCGCGGACGGGCCCGCGAGCGCCTTCTGGACCAGCGGTACGACCGCGACGGGTACGGCGAGGACCGCCGCCACCCCCGCCGCCGTGACCCGGAAGACCCCGGCGCCCAGCAGCCCCGCCCAGGCGCAGCCGACCGCGAGCAGGGCCCAACCCGCGCCCAGCGCGAACCAGTTGTCCGGCACGGGCGCGGCGTCCGCCCCGTACGCGAGCCGCAGCGCCCCCGCGTCGGCGACCACCACCAGGGCGGCGAGCAGCAACGCCGTACCGGCGGTCACGGCGAGCTTGGCGAGGAGGAGGCCGAGGCGGCGCGGGACGGTGCCCCGGGCGCCGGCCAGCGCCGGATACCGGAACTCGTCGCCGAACGACAGCGCGCCGAGCAGTCCCGCGCCCAGGGCGGCGGGCGGCAGGGGCAGGATCCCGGGCCAGGCCGCGAGCAGGCCGGGCAGCGGGGTCCCGCCGGTCCTGGCGAGCGGCACGGCGAGCGCCACCGACGCGACGAGGACGGCGACCGCGATCACCGGCGCGGTCCGTACGCCGAGCATGCGGCGCAGCTCGTACCGCACGGGCCTGAGCGGGCTGCGGGCGGGCCGGGACGCCAGGGCCCTCGGCCGCGGCACGGGCCGGGAGTCGTGCGCCTCCTGGCGCTTGGCGGCGGTCGTGGGGATCTTGAGGAGCGGGTCGGAGGCGTCGGCGGGCGCGGGGATCAGGGGCGGTACGGGGCCGGTGTCGCCGATCTCGTCGGCGAGCCGGTGGACGAGGACACCGTGCCGGAAGGCCGTCTCGCCGATCTCCGGGCAGCTGCTCCCGTACACGGTGAGCCTGCTGCCCGCCTCGGCGATCACCTCGACGGAGCGCTTGCCCGCCCTGGCCTCGCGGCTCAACGCGTCGGCGAGGCGCGCGGCGTGCGGTGTCCTGACGGCGACCCGGGGGCGCAGCCGCGTACGGGAGAAGGCGGCGCGGTCCTGGTCGGCGACGAGGCGGCCGCCGTCCACGGTCACGACGCGGTCGGCGGTGCGGGCGGCCTCCTTGGGGTCGTCGGTCGTGTAGAGCACGGTGCCGCCGTGGGCGGCGTGGGCGGCGAGCAGTCCGAACAGCCAGCTGGTCTCGCGGGGCGAGAGGCCGGCCGACGGGGTGTCGAGCAGCAGTGTGTGCGGGTCGCCCAACAGGGCGGAGGCGAGGCCGAGTCTGCGGTCCATGCCGAGGGAGAGCGCGCCGAGGGGTTCGTCGCGCAGGGCGGCGAGGCCCACGACTTCGAGCAGTTCGTCGGCGCGCGAGGCGGGCACGCCCGCGGCGGCGCAGAGCATCCGGAGCTGGCCCCGGGCGGTCCTGGCCGGATGGCCCGGCACATCGCCGAGGAGCACGCCGATCTCGCGGGCGGGGTGGGCGATGCGGTGGAGCGGGCGGCCCCGGAAGTAGGTGACCCCGCGGCCGCGTTCGAGATCGAGCATGAGCCGCAGGGCGGTGGTCTTGCCCGCGCCGGGGGCGCCGAGCAGCGCCGTGACACAGCCGGGCCGGGCCTCGAAGGTCAGATCGTCGACGGCGGGGGTGAGGTCTCGACGGGGGGCGCTGGTCAGTCCGATGGCCTGGAGCATCGCTTCTCTCGCGGGGAAGGTGTGACCGCTCGGCGGCAGAGTGGCTACCCAGCAAGATAACGCGATATGTCCGACTTGTTGCGCAGGGTGAGCACGCCGTGTCCGATCTGCCCGCGCCCGCGATCGGCCCGCGCCCGCGATCGGCTCCCGTCCGCCATCAAACCTCGGCCGTGTTCAGAACCCGCCTGTGTTCAGACCTCAGGGCGCAGCATCGGCGGATTGAGCACGGTCGCGCCGCCGGCCCGGAAGAGCTGGGCGGGCCGGCCGCCCTGCCGGGTGGTGGTGCCCCCGGACGGGACCAGGAAGCCGGGGGTCCCGGTGACCTTGCGGTGGAAGTTACGGGGGTCGAGGGCGACGCCCCACACCGCCTCGTACACCCGCCGCAGCTCGCCGACGGTGAACTCCGAGGGACAGAAGGCGGTGGCGAGCGAGGAGTACTCGATCTTGGAGCGGGCGCGCTCGACGCCGTCCGCGAGGATCCGCGCGTGGTCGAAGGCGAGTTGCGCAGGCTGCTCGTCCTCGCGGGCGAACCCGCCCTCCCCGTGGAGCAGCGCGTCGACCGGCGCCCACCGCGCGCTGTTGGCGTCGCCGCCCGCCCGGGGCGCGGGCAGGTCGGGCGAGAGCGCCAGATGCGCCACGCTGACCACCCGCATCCGGGGGTCCCGCCCGGGGTCGCCGTAGGTGCCGAGCTGTTCGAGATGGGCGGTGTTCCCGGGCGCCGGGGACGACGGGTCGTGCGCGGGCAGGCCGGTCTCCTCGGCCAGTTCCCGCGCGGCCGCCGCGGCCAGATCCTCGTCGCCCCGGACAAATCCGCCCGGCAGCGCCCACCGCCCCTGGAAGGGCGCCTCCCCGCGCCGGACCACCAGCGCGCAGAGCACGTGGGCCCGCACGGTGAGCACGACCAGGTCGACGGTGACAGCGAAGGGCGGGAAGGCTGACGGGTCGTAGGGCGACATGCCCGCGATCATAGTCGTCTGCCTGACGATAAACACCCGTTACGGCATCCGCGCCGCCCGCGTCCGCCGCGGCCCGGAGGGGGCGGGGGCACGGCGGGCTCCGCACGGCCGGAAACGGAGCACAACGGGGAGCTTTCCGTAAAGGAAGGACTCCGTCGACCGGGAACGCACCCGTGCCGGGAAACAACCTTTGATGCGGTCGATAAAGTTGAGGGCCCGCAGGGGGCGGACAATATCGCGAAGACTGTCAATATTCGCATCATTTGACGTGGCACGGCCAATCATAACCGGTCAGGTTTCCTTGCCCCGCATCCCCACAGTTTCTCTTGGGCCTCGCAGGGCAGGCGCATGGCGCACGAATTTCTCACCGGGAATACTGATGACGGGATGAATGGATCGCCGGCGTTTCCCGAAACCCGAGACAAAGGCAAACCGGAAAAAGGTGAATGCGCGTGGCGGAGATCGGGAAGAACCCGGAAAACGCTCCTGGCCCCGAGGAGCCGTGGCGGTGGCCGGAGGAGACCTGGCGGGCGCTGTCAGAACGGGTACGGCCGGGGCGGGGCCTCACGTCGCCGGCCTGGCCGGACGGGGCGCGCGTGGCGGTGGCCGTCAGCTTCGACGCCGACAACGAGACGGCGGCGTTCTGCCAGAACGCCACCGCCCCCGGGCCTGTCTCCCAAGGCCACTACGGGTCGCGCGTCGGACTGCCACGGATCCTCGGCCTGCTGGCCGACTTCGACGTACGGGCCTCGTTCTTCGTTCCCGCGGTGGCGGCCCTGCTCGACCCGCGGGGAATCGACGCCATCCGGGCGGCCGGACACGAGGTGGGGTTGCACGGCTGGATCCACGAACGGTGCGGTGATCTCACCGAGGACGAGGAATACGAGCTGGCGGAACGCAGCATGAAAGAGCTGCGCCGGCTCACCGGCTCCGCGCCCACCGGAATGCGTACACCGTGGTGGGACTGCACCGCACATACATTACCGATCGCGTGCCGACTGGGCCTGATGTACGACTCCTCACTGATGGCGGACGACGAACCCTACGAACTGCTGCGGCACGGCGGTCCGACAGGAATGATCGAAATACCGGTTTCCTGGATCCGCGACGACGCGCCGTATTTTCCGGACGATCCCGCCGCCCGGCAGATGATGGCCCCCCGCCAGGTACTGGAGATCTGGAAGGACGAGTTCGACGGGGCCCTGGAATCCGGCGGGCTGTTTCAACTGACCTTGCATCCGCACGTGATCGGCCACCGCTCCCGCCTCCTCGTTCTGCGGAAGCTGCTGGCGCACATCACCACCCATTCCGGCGTCTGGTTCGCGACCCACGAGGACATAGCGCGCCACACCCACCACACCCTCGTACGGCAGGACGGGACCACGTGACCGCTCCGGCGCCGTGGCACCTCGTCCCCCCAGGACGGACCGCATGATGTCGCAGAACCCGGCCGCGCAGTTCGACTGTCATCCGGCCTCGCACGACCACCGTGACCAGCTCATAGCGATCTACACCGACGCCTTCTACGACGACCCGGTCTTCTCGTGGCTGTTCCCGGACGACGGGACGCGCACGCCGCAGCTGGAGAAGTTCTTCACCACCATGGTGGATCACACCTTCGGCCATGGCGGCTCCGCGTTGCAGACCCGCGACTACGGCGCGGTCAGCATGTACTTCCCACCCGAGGCCGTGGAGCAGCCGGAGGATGTCCAGGCCACCTTGCTGCGCTCCCTGCGGGACGTACTGGGCCCCGACGCCCGGCGCGCCGTCCACCTGCTGACCCTCCTCGGTGACACGCACCCCAAGGACCTGCCGCCCCACTACTACGGCACGTTTGTCGCGGCGCGTCCCGAGCACCAGGGCGCCGGGCTGGGAACGCGGCTGAAGCAAGGCGTCTTCGCCCTGGCGGACCAGCGCGCCGCCGGCGCCTACGCGGAAGCCTCCTCCCCCCGCAACCTCGCCCTGTACGAACGCCTGGGCCAATGCCGCCTGGGCATCGACGTGACCCTGCCCCGGGGTCCGCAGATCTTCCCGATCTGGCGGCCACCGCGGCCCGCGCCCCGCACCGTGACCGGCACCCCCGGCACTCCCAGCACCCCCGGCACGGCGGAAGGGGCGTGACGAGCCGATGTCCGGCGAACACTCCGACCGCGCCAACACCCCGGCGGCGCCCGGGGATACGGACGAGCCCGTCGTCCCCGAGGGGGCCGACCTCCTGGCAGAGGTCGCGGAGTACGCCCACGCCTTCCTCCGGACGGCGCGGCCCATGCACCCCCGCGCCCCCGAACACCTCAAGAACCTCCTGGGCGGGAGCATCCCGACAGCGGGAAACGATCAGGAGACGACGCTCCGGCGCCTCATCGACGCGGGCGAGGCCGGCCTCCTGCCCTCCGGCGGCTCGCACAGCTTCGGCTACGTGGTGGGCGGCGCCCTGCCCATCGGCACCGCGTCCGACTGGCTGGTCAGCCTCTGGGACCAATGCGCGGCCGTGTACGACACCAGTCCGCTGGCCTCGGTCGCCGAGGACGTCTGCGAACGCTGGCTGACCGAACTGTTCGGCCTGCCGGACCACACCGTGATGGGACTGTCCTCCGGCTGCACCACGGCCAACCTGGTGTGCCTGGCCGCCGCCCGCCAGCACCAGCTCCACGCGGCGGGCTGGGACGCCAACGAACAGGGCATGCGCCACTCGCCGCGGCTGACCGTCCTGATCGGACAGCACACCCATGTCTCGGTGCTGCGCTGCCTGCGCCTGCTCGGGCTGGGCGGTCGGATCGGCCGGGTCGACGCCGGCGACGACGGCCGCATGAACGTGCGCCACCTCGCCGAACTGGCCGACCACGCACCCGGCGGCCTGATCGTGTGCGCCCAGGTCGGTTCCACCGACTGCGGATCCGTCGACCCGCTGCCCGAGATCGCGGCCATCACCCACCAGCACGGGGGCTGGCTCCATCTGGACGCCGCGTTCGGCATGTGGGCGTCCGCCTCCCCGGCCCTGCGCCCCCTGCTCAACGGCCTGGAACACGCCGACTCCTGGGCCACCGACGGCCACAAATGGCTCAACACCCCCTACGACTGCGGTATCGCCCTGTGCGCCCACCCCGAGACGTTCCGCGAGGCGGTCGGCTTCTCCGCCGACTACCTCAACACCACCCCACGCGCCGGACGCGACCCGATGGACTACCGCGTGGAGATCTCCCAGCGCGCCCGCGTCCTGACCCTGTGGGCCACCCTCCACCACCTCGGCCGCGACGGCATCGCCGACATGATCGAACGCAATTGTGAAGCG
Organism: Streptomyces sp. NPDC087420; assembly: GCF_044744165.1. NCBI lineage: Bacteria > Bacillati > Actinomycetota > Actinomycetes > Kitasatosporales > Streptomycetaceae > Streptomyces > Streptomyces sp. NPDC087420. The sequence continues at coordinate 93,177 of NZ_JBIUXU010000015.1, read as the reverse complement.
ACCCGCACCCTCGCCCAACTCCTCAGCCGCGAACCGGGAATCGACCTCCTGGCGCCCGTGACGCTCAATCAGGCACTGCTGGGCATCGGCGACGAACCCACCACCCGGCGGATCATCGACACCCTCAACAGCAACGGCTCCTGCTGGGTCACCCCGACCACCTGGCACGACCAGCCGGCCGTCCGCATCTCCGTGACCAACTGGCAGTCCGGCCCGCGGAGCGCCGAACACACCGCGGCCGCCTTCCTCCGGGCCCACCGCGACCACCACAGCCCCTGACCGGGCCTTCCGCCCGATCCGGGCAGGCAGGAAGACATGAACGACGCCGTGCTGGTCACCGCCCCCCGATGGTGGGACGGCCACCGCGCCCGCACCCACGCACGCGTCCTGGTCCGCCACGGCCGGATCACCGACACCGACTGCCGCCATCCGCCCCCCGGCACCACCCGCCTCGACCTGCCCGGCCACACCCTGCTGCCCGGACTCATCGACTGCCACGTCCACCTCGCCCAGGCCCCGCCCGCCACCGCCCCCGACACCACCGCAGGCCGGACCCTCACCGCACTGCCCGCGCTGCGCGACCTGCTCACCAACGGGTTCACCACCGTCCGCGACCTCGGCAGCACCCTCCCCGACCCCCCGACCGTCCACCTGCGGCACGCCCTCGCCACCGGCGTCGTCCCCGGCCCCCGGCTCCTGCTCGCCCCGCACATGATCTCCGCACGTGCCGGACACGCCGACCACTCGCCCTATGCCGCGGCCCCCGGCACCCGGGAAACCGGAACCCTCGCGGACGGGGCCGGCGAAATCCTGCGCCAGGTACGGCTCGAAGCACGCCTGGGAGCCGACTGGATCAAGTGCGCGGCCACCGGCGGCCTGACCAGCCCCACCGACCGGCCCGATCTCCCCGCCTACACCCAGGACGAACTCGACACCCTGGTCAAGGCCGCCACCGACCTCGGCCTGCCGTGCGCGGCCCACGCCTTCTCCGACGAAGGCATCACCCGCGCCGTCCGGGCGGGGATCCGCTCCGTCGAACACGCCTGCCTCGCCACCCCCGCCGCCCTCGAACTCCTCCGCGCCCACGACGTGTTCCTCGTCCCCACGCTCTACGGCGTCACCTACTACCTCGACCGTCTCGACGACGAACAGTTCTGGAAGGACCGCCCTCAGGAACACGCCAAGGTCGCCCGCCACGCCGAAACCCTGCGCGGCCACGGGGCCCGCGTCGCCGCCGGCCACACCAAGCTGGCCTTCGGCACCGACGCCGGCATGTTCCCCCACGCCGACAACTGGCGCGAGTTCCCCGCCCTGACCACCGCCGGCCTCACCCCCGGACAAGCCCTGCGGGCCGCCACCTCCACCGCCGCCGACCTCCTGCGACGCCCCGACCTCGGCACCATCACCCCCGGCGGCCGGGCCGACCTCGTCGCCGTGCCCGGGAACCCCCTGCACGACATCGACACCATGAGCGCCGTGGACCTCGTCATGCAGCACGGTGTCATCCGACGCTCCCCCCACCCCTGACACAACACGCGCCCGTGCGGCCACGCGGCCCCGCGGATCCCGCCCGTTCGGCTTCCGGCCGCGGCGCGTCCCTTGTGCGCCCTTTATGCTCCCGCACGCCCCCCACCAGACGGTTGGCATGCCGGATCCGCCACGCAAGGGTGAAGCCCGCGCCGATCGGCGCCCGTTCGCCGCCGTCCGGCCTGGGGTGGGTCCCGGCGGCACCAGAGGCGGACGGATGTGACGAGGGGGGACACACCCATGCCATGGGACGAGCTCAAGCAGGCACTCACCGCGCAGAACGCCGCGTACACACCGGGCGATCCGTTGTGGACCGTGAAGGTGAAGGGGCCGAAGCCGGAGTCCTTCCGCGCGCACCCGGCGTTCCTGGACGAGGTCCGGCTCGGTAACGAACTGCCCGACCTGGTGACCGCGACCGACCGGACGTTCGGCGCCGCGCTCGGGAAGTGGCGGGTGACCCTGGACAGTCACCTCGAGGAGATACCGGAGATCCGCACCGCCCTCGGGCTCGCCGCTGACCGTTTCCCCTCCCTGGACGAGCAGATCGCGCTGCTGCGCCACCGCGACTCCGTGAGGTCCCTGCGGGGCGGCTCCGACCCGGTGATCGCCGCGGCCGGGACGGCGTTCGCCGACCGCCACCGGGCGGCGACGGTGCACGACTACGTCCAGCTGCACTCGTTCTTCCTGACCGCCGTGAACAGCTTCGGCGGGGTCTACGACCCCCACACGTACCCGGCGCGGGTGGACGCGATGTACGCCCTGGCGGCCGGCTCGCCCGCCGCCGCGGGGGCGGGGCTCGTACAACTGGGCGCGGAGACGGACTGGAAGACCCACCAGCCGGAATTCGCCCGGGCGATCCAGGCCGCGGCGGCACGGCTCAACTTTGGCACAGCCCAGGCCCTGGCCGGGCACACCCTCAAGCACGTCCTGCGCGGCGGGCCCCCGGTCCCGGCCGCCGCGGCCGGCGTCCACGCCCTGGTCGCCGACTATCTCGCGGAGGCCCGCGGCAAGATCACCAACACCGCCACGAACGACGTCAGGAGCGCCCTGGCACAGACCGGCGCCACCCGCACCTACTACTTCGGCATCGTCAATCAGCACGCGAGCATGGTCGCGGTCAACTCCACCGGCCAGGCCTGGATCAGCACCTACTACGCACCGACCCGCACTTGATCGTCCCGACCCCGGCCGGCACCCCCGTCCCGCGCCGGCCGAAGGGAGCGAAGTGACCGGCGAGGACGTGCGCCACCGGGCGGGATCCGCCCGGCGGGCCGTCACCGCCCGCTCCTCGTGCCGCGCCGTCCGCTGCGGCGGTCGGCTCCCCTGCGGTCCGCCGGTACCCCGGGGCGTGTGGCACCGGCGGGCGGCAGCGCCTTGCGCGCGGCGGGTGGCCGGACGGGGCGGGGCCTGGGGCGCCGGGCCGCGCGGCGCGGGTCGGACCGGTCCCGCGCCGCGCGCTCCCTGCGCAGACAGTGCCGCAACTCCTCCGGGTCCATGCCCTGGTTGCAGGCCTGGTGGAGCAGGCGGGCGAAGACGTACCGGGGATCGAGGCGCAGCGCCAGGCCGAGCGCGACCCGGGCCGCCGGCTCGTCGCCCAGGGACCAGGCGACCCAGCCGGCCAGGCTCAGGGGCGCCGCCCCGTGCTCCACGTAAGGCCCCACACAGCGGCGGGCCAGCGCCCGCCACAGCCGGAGCGCGGGCTCCGCCTCGGCCCCCTCCATCCATTCCGCCGCCCGGTCCCGGGTGACCCGGTCCTGGAGGCCGAGGATGACCGCGGCGGCCTCGTCGTCACCGATGAGCCGGTCGTCCGCCGCGTCCTGCTCCCCCGCGCCGCTGTCCGGCACGCCCCGGCGGGGCGCGTCTCCGAGCCGCCTCATCAGGACGCGCGCCAGCCGTAAGGTCTCCGCGCCGACCCGCTCGCGGCTCCCGCCGCTCAGGATGCGGGGCACGAGGGTGGCGCCCGCGTCGTCCAGCGCCCGAGCCTGCCCGTCGGCCGCCGGGGCCGGCCGGGGCTCCAGGCGCGCCTCCATCTCCCGCAGCGATCCCCGCACCCGGATGCCGGCATAGGCGGCGGCCGCCGCCATCACCGACGTACCGGGCAGGGCCAGGCCCGTACCCTCGGGCGGGCAGCAGCGGACGTCGGGGCAGCAGTACGACCAGTACCGCCCGTCCGAGATGCAGAGCGCCTCGTACACGGGCACGTCCAGCGCGCCGCAGGCGGTGCGCAGCCGCTGGGCGAGCGGGCGCAGACGCTCCATCACCCGCCGCCCGCTCTCGCCCTCCGCCGGGTCCTGGCAGAGGAAGACGACGATGCCGTCCGGCCGGGTCCCGCGCCGCTCGCTCCCCTCGACCAGGCATTCGGCGAGCTGCTCGGCCACGGGCGGCCATTCTCCCGGCGAGCGGGGGATACCGAGCCTGAGCCGCCCGCCGAACCTCCCGCGGCCGCCGTGCAGCGCGACCATGACGACGGAGTCGGTGGGGTGGAATCCGAGGAGATAGGGCAGGGCGTCGGCGAGCTCCGCGGGACTGCGCAGGGTGATCTGCTGTTCGTCGGCGGATCCGGTCGGTTCGTGGTGCTTGTTCATGGCATGACCGTCTCGCGGAAGTACCGGATCCCGCGACCCCTGTGGATAACTTTGTCCACAGGGCAAAGGCCGCATTCGGGCGCGAGGCGGCGGAGCCGGAATCCCCTACCCGGCCTGGGCGAGAACCAGCGGGAGCACCTGCTCCGCTCCCGCCTGGCGCAGGAGGCGCGCGCCCACGGCCAGGGTCCAGCCGGACTCGGAGTAGTCGTCGACGAGGAACACCGGGCCGGGAGTTCGGGCCAGGGCCGCGGCGAGTTCGTCGGGCACCGTGAACGAGGCGACCAGGGCGCGCAGCCGCTGCGCGGAGTTGCTGCGGTGCGGGGCGTGCTCGTCGGCCTGCGGGGTGTAGGTCAGACCGCCCAGCATCGGGAGCCTGCCGACCCGGGCCACCCCCTCGGCCAGGGAAGCGATCAGCTGGGGGCGGGTACGGGAGGGCATGGCGACGATTCCCACGGGCCGCGCCATCGCGTCGGGAGAGCCGCCGGCCCAACCGCCCGGCGAGCGGGACCAGTCGGCCACCACCGTCACGACGGCGGCCAGCACCTCCTCCGCAACCGGCCTGTCGGTCGCCTGCGCCGAAAGGATCGGACGCAGGCGGTTGCCCCAGCCGATGTCCGACAGCCTGCCCAGTGCGCGCCCCGCGACCGCCTGCTGGCCCACCGGGATACGGCCCTTGAGGTCGATGCCGACGGCGGCGAGCCCGGTCGGCCACATCTTGCGGGGCTCCACCTCGACCCCCGGCCGGTCCAGCTCACCCCTCGCCGCCGCCAGGGCCCCCGGAGAGACGGCCGGGTCGAGCCACGGACCGACGCAGCGGTCGCAGCGACCACAGGGGACGGCCTTCTCGTCGTCGAGCTGCCGCTGCAAGAACTCCATCCGGCACCCGGTGGTCGCCACGTAGTCCCGCATGGCCTGCTGCTCGGTCTCTCGCTGCCGGGCGACCCACGCGTACCGCTCCGCGTCGTACGCCCACGGCCGGCCCGTGGAGGTCCAGCCGCCCTTGACGCGCTCGACCGCCCCGTCCACGTCCAGGACCTTCAGCATCGTCTCCAGCCGCGAACGCCGGAGGTCGACCAACGGCTCCAGAGCCGGCAGCGACAACGGACGCCCCGCCTGTTCGAGAACCGCCAGCGTGCGCCGTACCTGCTCCTCGGGCGGGAAGCCCACCGAAGCGAAGTACGCCCAGATCGCCTCGTCCTCCCTGCCCGGGAGCAGCAGCACGTCCGCGTGGTCCACCCCACGCCCCGCACGCCCCACCTGCTGGTAATAGGCGATCGGGGACGAGGGCGAGCCCAGGTGCACCACGAAGCCGAGGTCCGGCTTGTCGAAGCCCATCCCCAGCGCGGAGGTCGCCACCAGCGCCTTCACCCGGTTCGCCAGGAGATCCTCCTCGGCCTGCAGACGATCGGCGTTCTCCGTCTTCCCCGTGTAGGAGGAGACCGGATACCCGTGCCCGCGCAGGAACGCCGCGACCTCCTCCGCCGCCGCCACCGTCAGCGTGTAGATGATCCCCGAACCCGGCAGATCCCTCAGCCGCTCCCCCAGCCAGGCCAGCCGATGGGCCGCGTCCGGCAACTCCAGCACTCCCAGCCGCAGGCTCTCCCGGTCCAGCGGCCCCCGCAGAACCAGAGCGTCGCCGCCCCCCGTGCCCAGCTGCTCGGCCACATCGGCCGTGACACGCGCGTTGGCGGTCGCGGTGGTGGCCAGCACCGGCACGCCGGGGGCGAGCTCGGCGAGCATGGTCCGCAGCCGCCGGTAGTCCGGGCGGAAGTCGTGGCCCCAGTCGGAGATGCAGTGCGCCTCGTCGACCACCAACAGGCCCGTGGTGGCCGCGAGCTTGGGGAGCACGTGCTCCCGGAAATCCACGGAGTTCAGGCGTTCCGGACTGACGAGGAGCACATCGGTCTCCCCCCGCTCGACCTCGCCGTAGATCGTCTCCCACTCCTCGGGGTTGGCCGAGTTGATGGTGCGCGCCTGGATACCGGCCCGCGCCGCCGATTCGACCTGGTTGCGCATCAACGCCAAGAGCGGCGAAATGATCACGGTGGGGCCCGCGCCCCGCCGCCGGAGCAGAGCGGTGGCCACGAAGTACACAGCCGATTTGCCCCAGCCGGTCCGCTGGACCACCAGCGCACGACGGCGCTCCTCCACCAGGGCCGCCACCGCCTGCCACTGGTCCTCCCGCAGCCGCGCCGACCCCCCGGCGGCACCGACGAGCTCAGCGAGAACGGCATCGGCTTCGGTACGGAGCTCCAGGTTGTCCATACCCCCATGCAACCCGATGGCAGTGACAATCAACGAATCCACGCAGCGTGCCGGACCACTCACCCGCGTCCGGGACCCCGGACCGAGCGAGCCGGGCCCCGGATTGAGCGAGCGGGGCCCCGGACCGAGTGAGCCGCGGGCCATGTCCGCCGGATCAGGACGCCGGGTGTGTTTCCGCTGGTCTTCGCGGTTCGGGAGGGACGAGAATCAGCGGCCGCGGCCGGTCTCGGCAGGGATATGACACACATAACCCCGCATTCCGGTCAGTCGGGCCAATTGCTCGTTGCCGCATGCCGATACGCCAGCGAGAATTGGAGAGTCTCCCCGCACGGCCCCCCTGCGGTCCGCAAGGGCTGTGCTGCGGTGCGCCCCCACCCGACCCTGCCCGCACCGTGGGCGTGAATGCGAAGGGAGGATCGTGACCTTCGGATTCGCTCCGTCCGCAGCCACTTCGATCACCACGTCAGCGGCCGATTCCGTCAGCCGCCTCACCAGGATGCTGGAGCCGGCCGAATGGGCGGCGGCGGGCATACCGCTGCTCAGCAACCCCCGTGAGGTGGTCAGCGGCCTGCACAGCCGGCACCGCCCGAAGCCCGCGACAGCCGTCGTGGCCGTGCTCGACCATGAGGAACGGCTCGCCGCCAGTGCCTCGTTCGTCCCCCGCGCCGCGCCGGTGGACGGCTGGGAGTTCCGCAACGCCCTCCTGGCGCATCTGCGCCGGGTCATCCCGCACGACCTGCGTCGTCGTTCGCCGGTGCGCACCGCGGTCCTGCTCTACTGCCGCGAGGGCGACGAGCGCTGGACGGAGGAGGACGGGGCCTGGATGTGGGGGCTGCGGGACGCCTGCACCCTGCACGGGCTGCGGTGCGGCGCGTACATCACGCTGACCCGCGGCGGCTGGCAGGTACTGGGCGAGGGCCGCGGCGGCCGGCGGCCCAACTCCGAATCCGCACCGGTCGATCTGGCCGACACGGCGTCCGATCCCGAGGTGACACCGCTCCGCAGCGGGGCGGTGGAGGCGCTGAGGCGTACGGCCGCGCGCTGAACCGCCGTACGGCCGCGCGCCGAGCGTCCCGTACGGCCGCGGCACCGCACGTTCCGTACGGCACAAACGCGACCGCCGTACGACCGCGCGGCGAAAGCACCCGCGCGCGGGTACGCGTCACACGCGCACGCCGGACCGCCTCAGCGGCCCGGCCGCCCCCTGACGGGCAGCCGGGTCACGACATGGTGAGGCTCAGACACCCGCGCCGAGCACGGCGTTGACCCGCTCGGGGTCACCGCACACGACCAGCAGCGCCGTGGCGCGCTCCCGGGCCGCGGGCAGCACGCGGGCGTAGACCTCGTCACCGCCCCCGTTGACCACCACGACGACCACCGGACGGGGCTGCGCACGGGCGACGGCGGCGGCGTCCGCGAAGAACACGTCTTCGCGGGCGTCGTGCTGGGCCCAGTAGGCGGCCTCGCCGAAGGACAGCTCGTGCGTGGCCCACGGGTGCTGTTCGCCGGTGGTGAGCACGAGGATGTCGCCCGGCGCCCGACCGGAGTCGAGCAGCAGGTCGACGGTCTCGTCGGCGGCGTCGAGCGCGCCGTCCACCGAAGCCGGGGTCAGCTGGATCTTGGGTGCGGAAGGGGTGGCGGGCCGGGGTGCCTGGGGCACTCCGGCGGAGCCGGCCGAGCGCTGCGCCGGCGGCGCGGGCCTCGCGGGACCGGGACCCGGACCACCGGGACGCGGGGTCGCCGCGGAGCGCGGCCCCGGCACGGGACGCGGGCCGGGTACAGGACGGGGGGTCTGCGCGGTCCGGCCGGTGGCCGGGGTGGCGCTGGGACCCTGGGCTCTCTCGTGAATCTGAGGCTCCTCGGGGAAGAGAGGCATAACTGGATGTCTATCAAATACCGACGCGAAAAGCATCGGCGGGTTGGCACATTTGTACCCATGTCCGCGGTCGGAAGACACACGGGCCGGAGGGTTCACCGGAAGTTTCAGAAGTCGAAGCCGAGTTGGCCCCCGCTTTCCATCGCGGCCGTCTCCGCGGAGACCCTGACCTTCTTGAGGTGCCGCCAGCGCGGCAGGCCGTCGAGGTAGGACCACGAGAGCCGGTGCTGCGCCGTCGGCCCCCGCTCCTCCAGCGCCGCCTTGTGCACCGGCGAGGGATAGCCGGCGTTGGCGCCGAAGGCGAACGGGGCGTACTCCTCGGACCCGGCACCCAGTTCGGCCATCATGGCGTCCCTGCGCACCTTGGCGAGCACCGAGGCGGCCGCCACCGAGACACAGGACTGGTCGCCCTTGATGACCGTACGCACCTGCCAGGGCCCCCCGAGATAGTCGTGCTTGCCGTCCAGGATCACCGCGTCGGGCCGAACCGGCAGCGCCTCCAGGGCGCGTACGGCGGCGAGCCGCAGTGCCGCGGTCATCCCCAGCTCGTCGATCTCCTCCGGGGAGGAGTGTCCGAGCGCGTGCGAGGTGACCCACCCCGCCAGCTCACCGGCCAGCTCCGTACGGCGCTTGGGGTTGATGAGCTTCGAGTCGGTGAGGCCGGCCGGAGCCCTGCGCAGTCCGGTGACGGCGGCGCAGACGGTGACGGGTCCGGCCCACGCTCCGCGTCCGACTTCATCGACGCCGGCGATGATCCTGGCGCCGGTGGTCGCTCGGAGCGATCGCTCGACAGTGTGCGTGGGTGCTTCGTACGGCATGGCGTTCGCAACATTACGCCGACCCGACGCGACGCGACAGGGCGGGTACCCACTGTCGCGCCGCGCGCCGTCACGGACCGGCTCAAACAGGCCGCGCTCCCCCGTACCGGCTCAAACAGGCCGCGCGCGCAGCAGCGGCACCATGACCCGGTCGATCATCTCGGCGATGTCCTCGTCGGGCCATTCGCTCGCGCACATCTTGGAGCGGTACATCATCAGGGCCGGGATCACGTCGAAGACCAGCTCGCCGGTGGCGTCGGGGCGGACGTCTCCCCGCTGGATCCCCCGGCACACGACCTCTCCGAAGAGGCGGTTGGACGGTTCGATGACACCGCTGAAGATCAGCCCGTGGAAGCGCTCGGCGGTGGGCCCGTCGCATTCGTGAACGACCGCGCGGAGCGCGGCCCCCGGCAGGGAGTACATCGCGTCCCGCATCCGGCGGCACAGTTGGTACAGGTCCTCGCGCACGCTCCCGTGGTCGGGCGCCTCCCCGAACGTCGGCAGTCCGGCCTGGAGGGCGTCCGCGACCAGATCCTCCTTGGAGGGCCAGCGCCGGTAGACGGCGGCCTTGCCCGTCTGGGCGCCCGCGGCGACCCCCTCCATCGTCAGGCCGTTCCAGCCGACCCTGCTCAACTGCTCCAGCGCGGCCTCGAGAATGGCCCGTTCCAGTACGGGCCCCCGTCGGCGCAGGGACACCGGCCGAGACCGGGCCCCGGCCGCGGGACGCGAAGAAACCATCAGTAACTCTCCATCGGGGGACGGCTCCTGGGCGGCGGCACCCAGGGAACGCCTGCGGGCAGCACCCAGTGAACGCTTGCGTGACAGCACCCAGTGAACGCTTGCGTTCCTTGAAGGGGACTCACTACCGTGTACGGGACAGTGAACGGATGCGTTCACTAATTCACTTGTGGGGGATCCAACAGTGACAACCTCTCAACTCGACCTACCCGGCAGATCACCTGGCGCGGCCCGACGGAGCGGGCGCCCGGGGATCGCGCTCGCCGTCATCGCCGCCTGCCAGCTCATGGTGGTGCTTGACGCCACCATTGTGAACATCGCGCTCCCGCACATCCAGAACGCGCTGAGCTTCTCCACCACAGATCTTTCCTGGGTGCTGAGCGCGTACACCCTCACGTTCGGCGGTCTGCTGCTGCTCGGCGGCCGGGCCGGCGACGTCCTGGGCCGCCGCCGGGTCTTCATGGCGGGCATTCTGCTCTTCACGTTCGCGTCCCTCCTGGGCGGTTTCGCCCAGGAGCCGTGGCAGCTGCTCGCCGCCCGCGTGCTCCAGGGGGTCGGCGGCGCGATCGCCTCCCCGACCTCGCTGGCGCTCATCACCACCACGTTCGCCGAAGGCCCCGAGCGCAACCGGGCGTTCGGGGTCTTCGCCGCCGTGTCCGCGGGCGGCGGCGCGGTCGGGCTGCTGGCCGGCGGCATGCTCACCGAATGGCTCGACTGGCGCTGGGTGTTCTTCGTCAACGTGCCGATCGGCGTGCTGATCGCCGTCCTCGCTCCGGTGTACATCAACGAGTCCGAGCGGCACCCGGGGCGCTTCGACCTCACCGGCGCCGCGACGTCCACGCTCGGCATGGCGTCACTCGTGTACGGCTTCATCCGGGCCTCCGAGGAGGGCTGGAAGGACTCGCTCACCATCGGCTCGTTCGTGGCGGCGGTCGTGCTGCTGGCCGCGTTCGTACTGGTCGAGTCGCGCGCGAAGGAACCCATCACTCCGCTGCGGATGTTCGCCGACCGGAACCGGTCGGGGACGTACGTCATCATGCTGAGCCTCGCGGCGGCGATGTTCGGCATGTTCTTCTTCATCGTCCTCTTCGTGCAGAACGTGCTGGACTACAGCCCGATCACCTCGGGCCTGGCGTTCCTGCCCGTGACGGTCGCGATCGCCGTGGGCGCCGGTCTGTCGCAGCGGTTCCTGCCGGTCCTCGGTCCCAAGCCGTTCATGGTGGCCGGGTCGGCGTTCGCCGGGGTCGGGCTGCTCTGGCTGACCCTGATCGACCCGGGGAGCACGTACGTCGGCGGGGTGCTCGGCCCGCTGGTGATCTTCGGTTTCGGCATGGGGCTGAACTTCGTCACCCTCACGCTGACCGCGGTCTCCGGGGTGGCGCAGCACGAGGCGGGCGCGGCGTCCGGTCTGCTCAACGCGAGCCAGCAGGTGGGCGGCTCGCTCGGGCTCTCGATCCTGGTCACCGTCTTCGGTACGGCGAGCCGCGACGAGGCCGACAAGCAGCTGCCCTCGTTCCTGGCGCAGGCGAACCCCGGGGAGAAGGCGGAGCTGGCGAAGACGCAGCAGCTGCCGGGGCATTGGGGTCACGCGGTACTGACCCAGGGCATATCGACCGCGTTCATGGCGGCGGTGGCGATGGTGGTGGTCGCGCTGCTGACGGCGGTGCTGGTGATCCGGGTGCGGAAGAGCGACCTGGAGGCGCTGAGCGGCAAGGCGGCGGGGCCGGTGGCCTGATCGCCTGAGGGGATCGCCTGAGGGGCGGGTACGGAGGCGGTACGGGACGCTCCACGCGGGAGCGTCCCGTACCGCTTTCGTACGCGTGGTACGCCGCCCTGTGCGCCTTGGGCGCCTCTACGGTGCGTCCCGGCCGTCCTCGTACTCCCCGTACTCGCCGTACTCGTCGTAGTCGCCGTACGGGTCCGAGGGGAACCGCGTCGCGCAGGAGTAGCGCTCCGGTTCGATCCTCCGCTCCGCCAGGAGGTCGCGGGCCCTGCTCTCCGACCAACTGGTCGCGTACCAGGGCTCGGCCCCGTCCTCGGCCAGATTCCGCTCGATGCCCCCCAGCGCACACGAGCGCAGCTCGTCGGGAAGCCGGTCCAGCGCGGGCACCGCGTCGGCGGACAGCTCCTGGAGATAGCGGATGTCGATCTTGCCCGAGCTCTCGTACCGCTGGACGTTCCGCTCCGCGACCAGCGCGTCCGGTGCGAACAGCCCGAAGAGCAGGACGGCAGCCGCCCCGCTCGCGGCGACCGCGCGCGGCAGCCAGCGGCCACCGACGGCCCCGGCGGCCAGCATCAGGACGATCACCAGTCCCAGCCACAGCTCCACCGCCGCGACGGAGAGCCGCAGCCGGGTCAACCCGTAGGCGTCGACGTACAGATCCATCCGGCGCAGCGCGGAGGCGACCACGACCAGGGTGAGCACACAGAGCGCGCCGAGCACACAGCGCACCAGGGTGCGGTCGCCCGCGCCGTCGCGCGGGGCCCAGCGCCGGGCGAGGCCGATGACGACCAGGACCAGGAGGGTGGCGCCGAGCAGCTGCCAGAAACCCTGCCGCGCGTATGCGGAGTAGGTCAGCCCCGTCTTACGGAGGACGTCGTCGTACCCGCCGGCGAGCACGGCCAGCTGGACGGCGATGAAGACCGCGAAGAGCAGGTTCAGGACGATCAGCGGCAGCGCCCACTCCAGCCGGGCGCGGGCCCGCCCCGGCCGTACGGTGATGCGGTCCCAGCGCAGTGGCGCGGCGGCCGTGTGGGCGGCGGCGAGCGCCCCGGCGAGGCCGAGCGCGAAGAGCAGGACGTGCCAGGGGCCGTCGACGACGGTGACGTCGGGGGTCAGGTCGCCGAGCAGCCCGGCGAACGCCTCGTCGGCGCTCGCGAAGAGCGCGCCGAAGACGACCAGCAGGACCACGGCGACCACGACGGTACGGACCACCGGCATCACGCGGCTCCGTGATCCGCCGACGCGCTCCCGCAGGCCGCGCCATCCCCAGACCACACCGGAGCCGAGGGCACCGAAGAGGCCCAGCGGACCGAAGATCACACCGGGCCAGGTACGGCAGCCCTGGAGGGCGAGCGCCCCGAGCGCCAGCGCCGCGGCGACCGACAGGAAGGTCGGCAGCCCGCCGTCGCGCAGGGCGGGGACGACAAGCAGCGCCACCCCGCCGAGGGCCCAGACGAGCGTCCAGGGCCGGGGCAGGCGGCCGGCCGCCTGGGCGGTGAAATACGCGCCGAGCGCGGCGGGGACCGTCACGATCAGCAGGTTGAGCCCGAGCCCGTCGCCCAGGAGGAGGGTGCTGAGGAGCGCGGTCGCCAGGACGGACCAGAGGGCCGCCACCTGGATGCGGGCGGGGGTGACGGGCTTGACGGCGGTGACCCAGGCGGGCGGTTCCGGCCGCTGGGGCTGCCACTGCTGCCAGTCCGGCGCGGGGGCGGGCGCGGGGCGCCGTGGCCGGGCGCCGGACGAGGCGGCGGGCGGGCGCCGTACGGAGCCCGCCGGGGCGGTGCCGAGGGCGACGGCACCGCGCGGCGTACCGCTCCCCGCTTTGGCCTTCGACATCGCGTCCTTGGAGGACGTGTCCTTGGAGGACGTGTCCTTGGTGGACGCGACCTCGGCCGACTCGGCGTCCTCTCTTACGGCATCCCGCGGTTCCGGTGCGTCGGCCTCAACGGCATCCGGCTCACCCGCCGGTGCGGGTACGGACGGTTCTTCTGGCACGGGACCCCCTCCCGGCCGGGTTCTCCCAGTGCGGCGCGAACGGCGCGCGGAACCCGGCATCTCGTCGGCGCTCAGCCGTTGAAGATCAACAGCGTGGCGTGGCCGAAAGATTAACGGAGCCGTGACCTCCGGCCGCCGGCGCAAGGGACCTGTGGCAGGACCGTGACAGATCAGGCGGGGGGACGCCCGGCCGTGTCCCCCCACGCGGGCAGCTCTTCCGTCCGCTCCAGCCACTCCCGCGGCGGCGCCCCGGCACGCCCGGAGGAGACCACTCCGCCGGCGATCGCGCAGGTCGTGTCGACGTCGCCGCCCACCTGAGCGGTGGTCCAGAAAGCCCGCTCGAAGTCGCCGAGCCCCCGGGCCGCCGACCACAGGGCGAACGGCACGGTGTCGTGCGCGCTGGTGCGCCGGCCGCAGCCGAGGACCGCCGCCACGGTGCTCGCGTCGTCGTAGTCCAGCATGTCCCGCGCCCGCCGCAGCCCCGCGCCGACGGCGCTGCGCGGCAGGAGCGCGATCACGCCGTCGAGCAGCGCCTCCGGCGAGGGCGGCCCGGCGGGATCCGCCGCGAGCGCCGCGGCCACCGCCACCGCAACGGCCCCCATGACGGCCTCGCGGTGGTGATGGGTGGGGTACGCGGACAGCTCAGCCTCGTGCGCGGCCCGTTCGGGGTCGTCGGCGAACCACGCGCCGAGCGGCGCGACCCGCATCGCCGCGCCGTTGCCCCAGGAGCCCTGTCCCTCGAAGAGCCCGGCGGCCAGCTCGCGCCAGTCGCCGCCCTCCCGGACCAGCCTGAGCATGCGGTTCACGGCGGGGCCGTACCCGCGGTCGAAGTCGTGGTGGTCCGCGAACGAGTGCGCGAGGACGTCCTGGTCGACCCGGCCGTGCGTGGCGAGCACCACCAGCACGGACACGGCCATCTCGGTGTCGTCGGTCCACTGCCAGGAGCCGGGCGGCGGCTCGCGGCGCGCCAGCAGCGGATAGTTCGAGGGGACGAAGAACTGGGAGCCGAGGGCATCTCCTACGGAGAGTCCACGCAGGCTGTCGAGGGCACGTGCGAAGCGCCCGTTGTGGGTCGCGTCATCGGGGGAAAGAGAGGAATCCAAGGTCATCGCGGGGCACTCTACCGGGTGAATACCGCCGGTTACTTGGTCATTCCGTACGGCTCCGGGGTACGCCAGTGCGCGAACGGCCGGTCCAGGACGTACCGCCCGTCCTCTCCGAGGAGAAGGGTCCTGGTCTCCGCGTTGTCGGGGTTGGAGAGGGACTCGAATTCCGCGACCGACCAGTGGAACCACCGCATGCAGAACAACCGCATGGTCAGCCCATGGGTCACCAGCAGGACGTTCGACGGCGAGTCCGGCGCCTCGAAGCTGCGGTAGAGGCTCTCCAGGAACGCGCCGACCCGGTCGTACACGTCGGCGCCCGACTCCCCCTGCGCGAAGCGGTAGAAGAAGTGCCCGTACGCGTCGCGGTACGCCTTCTGGAGGCGTACGTCGTCCCGGTCCTGCCAGTTCCCCCAGTCCTGCTCGCGCAGCCTGGGCTCTTCCCGTACGCGCACCAGGTCCGGGTCGAGGGAGAACGCGCGCAGGGTCTCGTGGGCCCTGCGGTACGGCGACACATAGACGCTGACCTGCTCGTGTCCGAACAGCTCGCGCAGCTCGGCGCCGGTCTCCTCGGCCTGCCGCCGGCCCCTCTCGGTGAGCTTCAGGGCATGATCGGGCTCGCGTTCGTACACGGTGTCGTCGGCATTGCCCTCCGACTCGCCGTGCCGGACCAGAACGATGCGCCGCGGTCGTGCCATGCCACGACCCTAGATCGGTCCGGATCCGCCCGACACGCGGGGAGGTCCTTAGGCTCCGCCCAGGATGATTTCCGTACCGCGCCCTACACCGTCCAGGACGGTTCGAGCGCGACGATGTCCCCCGCGAGTGCCGCCACGTCGGCCGCCGTCTGCGCGCGCAGCGTCAGCCGCTCGACCCGTTCCGCCCGGTATTTCCCGTGCTCGGCGGCCGAGTGCCACATCGACAGGACGATGAACTCGTTGCCCGGCGCCTCGCCGAACAGCCCGCGCAGCATGCCGGGCGATCCGGCCATGGCGGGGTTCCACACCTTCTCCTGCATCAGCGCGTAGTGCTCGACCCGGTCCTCATGGACCTTGCAGTGCGCGACCCGCACCACGTCGGCGTCTGTGAACCGCGGCTCGAAGCCGGTCTTCACATCGAACCGATGATCGAACAGTTTGACCTGATTGTCCCTGTACGTGCCCGACTGCGCGGCGGCCAGCCGGTCGTGCGAGCGTGCCATGAAGGAGTCGTAGAACGGCCTGCTCTCCCAGAACGAGAAGACATGGGCCACCCCGGGCCGCACCCTGCTCCATCCCCCGCCCTGCCCCCGGAACCCCGGCTCACCGAGCAACCCCGCCCATTTCCGCTGTCCGCGTTCGTACCCTCTACGGTCGATCACGGTGCAGCGGGTCCACTTGACCAGCACCGCGCCATCGTACGGGGCCCGGCGTGTCGCCGGTCACTCCCGCGCGACTCCGTCTAGGCTTCCCCGCCCCCACCCCGGCCCCCGCACAATGATCGTCATGACGGCACTGCACATCCCTGGACTCTTCGCACGGCTGGAGCCCGCCGAACGTGTCCTCGTCGCGGGCGCGGGCGGCGGATTCGACATCTACGCGGGCCTGCCCCTCGCGCTGTCCCTCCTGCACCAGGGCAAGGAGGTCCATCTCGCGAACCTGACGTTCAGCGCGATCGAAGGGCTTCCCCTCGCCGCCTGGCTCGCCCCGGACGTCGCCGTCGTCACCCCGGAGACGTCCCTCCACCAGACGTACTTCCCGGAGCGCACGCTCGCCCAGTGGCTGGACCTCCACGGCTACCCGAGCACCGTGCACGCGTTCGCACGCGTCGGGGTCCAGCCGCTGCGGGCCGCGTACCGCGCGGTGGTCGAGGCGTACGACATCGACGCGGTCGTCCTGGTCGACGGCGGTACGGACATCCTGATGCGCGGGGACGAGTCGGGGCTCGGCACCCCGGAGGAGGATCTGGCGAGTGTCGCCGCGCTGGCCGGGATCGAGGGCCCGGAGCGGCTGGTGATGTCGGTCGGCTTCGGCATCGACGCCTACCACGGGGTGAGCCACGGGCTGGTGCTGGAGAACATCGCCGCGCTGGAGCGCGACGGCGCCTACCTGGGCGCGTTCTCGATCCCCCGTACGTCCAAGGAGGGCGCGCTCTTCCTCGACGCGGTGGCCCACGCGCAGGCGAACACCCCGGTCCGTCCGAGCATCGTCAACGGGTCGATAGCGGCGGCGGTCCGGGGCGACTTCGGGGACGTACGGTTCACGTCGCGCACCCGGAACAGCGAACTGTTCGTCAATCCACTGATGTCGCTCTGCTTCGCCTTCGAACTGGAGGGCCTGGCCCGGCGCTGCCTCTACCTCGACCGGATCGAGGACACCCATCTGATGCGGCAGGTGAGCAGCGCGATCGAGCTGTTCCGCGAGGAGGTCGCCCAGCGGCCGCCGCTCCGTATCCCACACTGACCGGCCTTGGGCCGGCTGGCGAGTACCGGCCAACGTGGCGTCAACTGGCCATATGTGCCCGTGCGTTGTCGGTGCGCGGGTCTAGCCTTGCGTACAAGGCCCGGGGATCCGCGGCCCGGTTCGGACAAGGGGGACAACAGGTGAGCGGTTTCAACAAAGGGGTGTCGAAGGTCGAGGTGACCCTCAAATGGAACCCGAGCCGCCTCGGCGAGCCGGACCACGACCTGGACATCGTCGCGGCGACGTACACAGCGGCCGACCCGACGGGCAAGCCGGTCTACCTGGTCCACTTCGGCAGCCGCTCCCCCGACGGCACGATCACCCTGAACCGCGACAGCCGCACCGGCCAGGGCTTCGGCACCGACGAGGAGATGACCCTGGAACTGGACCGCCTGAACGCGTCCTTCGGCCGGGTCGTGGTGGGCGTAGCCATCCAACAACACAACAGACGCCGCACCTTCGCCGACATAGCCGCCCCCGAGATCCGCTTCGCCGAGGGCTACACGGAACTCCTGGAACACACCTTCACCGACGTCCAGGACTCCACGGCAGCCACGGTCGCGGAATTCCTCCGCACCCCCTCAGGCGCCTGGGAATTCCACCCCGCCCTGAAGGGCTTCGACGCAGACCCAGAACACTTCGCCACCATCATGGGCACCCGCTGACCCCGCCGGACGGCCAGAAGCCCCACGCGGAGGGCGGTGAAGCCGGTCTCGGGCTTCACCGCCCCCCACGTCGATTCAGTTACGGACCCGGCCTCGTCGCACGACCCGGCCGCCCGGTGTCAGCCGCGACCGGGAATCAGCTGCAACCGCTCGTCGAGCCGCAACCCTCGCAGATGTAGCAGGAGCCCGCTCGCTGCATCTTGGTGCCGCAGGAGAAGCAGAGCGGGGCGTCGGCGCTGATGCCCAGTTGCATCTCGACCAGTTCGGCCGAGGTGTGGGCCTCCTTGGGGGCCGGGACCACGGCCGGGTTCGCCTTGGCGGGGGCCGTCGGGGGCTTCGGGGTGGTGGCCTGGGTCGTCGGGCGCGGGGCCGACTGGGCCAGGGTCTCGGTGTCCAGGTCGTCGTCCATGGACGGCACGTACGAACCGGTGTCCAGGTGGCGCTGGCGCTCGTCCGCCGAGTGGATCCCCAGCGCCGAGCGCGTCTCGAACGGCAGGAAGTCGAGGGCGAGGCGGCGGAAGATGTAGTCCACGATCGACTGCGCCATCCGCACGTCCGGGTCGTCCGTCATCCCGGCCGGCTCAAAGCGCATGTTGGTGAACTTGGACACGTACGTCTCCAGCGGGACGCCGTACTGCAGGCCCACCGAGACGGCGATCGAGAAGGCGTCCATCATGCCCGCGAGGGTCGAGCCCTGCTTGGACATCTTGAGGAAGACCTCGCCGAGACCGTCGTCCGGGTAGGAGTTGGCGGTCATGTACCCCTCGGCGCCACCCACCGTGAAGGAGGTGGTGAGGCCCGGGCGGCCCTTGGGCAGGCGCTTGCGGACCGGGCGGTACTCGATGACCTTCTCCACCGCCGTGCGGATGGTGTCCTCGGTCTTCTCCGCGACCTTCTCGTCCCTCTTCTTCGCGGAGAGGGGCTGGCCGACCTTGCAGTTGTCGCGGTAGATCGCGAGCGCCTTGACGCCCATCTTCCACGCCTCGAAGTAGACCTCCTCGACGTCCTCGACGGTCGCGGTCTCGGGGAGGTTGACCGTCTTGGACAGCGCGCCGGAGATCCACGGCTGGATCGCCGCCATCATCCGCACGTGGCCCATGGCGGAGATGGAACGCTCACCCATCGCGCAGTCGAAGACCTCGTAGTGCTCGGTCTTGAGACCGGGCGCCCCGACCACCACGCCGTTCTCGGCGATGTGGGCGACAACCGCCTCGATCTGCTCCGTCTGGTAGCCGAGCCGGCGCAGCGCCTGCGGCACCGTGCCGTTCACGATCTGCATCGAGCCGCCGCCGACGAGCTTCTTGAACTTGACCAGCGCCAGGTCGGGCTCCAGGCCCGTGGTGTCGCAGGACATCGCGAGACCGATGGTGCCGGTGGGCGCGATGACCGAGGCCTGCGCGTTGCGGAAGCCGTTCTTCTCGCCGAGGCGGAGCACGTCCTGCCAGGCCTCCGTGGCGGCGGCCCAGATCGGGGTGTCCAGGTCGTCGAAGCGCACGGCCGTGCCGTTGGCGTCCGAGTGCTGCCTCATGACGCGCTTGTGCGGCTCGGCGTTACGGGCGAAGCCGTCGTACGGGCCGACCACCGCGGCCAGTTCGGCGGAGCGGCGGTACGACGTGCCGGTCATCAGCGAGGTGATGGCGCCGGCCAGCGAGCGGCCGCCGTCGGAGTCGTACGCGTGGCCCGTCGCCATCAGCAGGGCGCCGAGGTTGGCGTACCCGATGCCGAGCTGGCGGAAGGCGCGGGTGTTCTCGCCGATCTTCTGCGTCGGGAAGTCCGCGAAGCAGATGGAGATGTCCATCGCGGTGATGACCAGCTCGACAACCTTGGCGAAGCGCTCGGACTCGAAGGACTGGTGGCCCTTGCCGTCGTCCTTGAGGAACTTCATCAGGTTCAGCGAGGCCAGGTTGCACGAGGTGTTGTCCAGGTGCATGTACTCACTGCACGGGTTCGAGCCGTTGATCCGGCCGGACTCCGGGCAGGTATGCCAGCGGTTGATCGTGTCGTCGTACTGGATGCCCGGGTCGGCACACGCCCACGCGGCCTCGGCCATCTTGCGGAAGAGGGACTTGGCCTCGACCTCTTCGATGACCTCGCCGGTCATCCGGGCGCGCAGCCCGAACTTGCCGCCGGCCTCGACGGCCTTCATGAAGTCGTCGTTGACCCGGACGGAGTTGTTGGCGTTCTGGTACTGGACGGACGTGATGTCGTCGCCGCCCAGGTCCATGTCGAAGCCCGCGTCGCGCAGGGCGCGGATCTTCTCCTCCTCCTTGACCTTGGTCTCGATGAAGTCCTCGATGTCGGGGTGGTCGACGTCGAGGATGACCATCTTGGCCGCCCGGCGCGTGGCGCCGCCGGACTTGATCGTGCCGGCGGAGGCGTCGGCGCCGCGCATGAAGGAGACAGGACCCGAGGCGTTGCCGCCGGAGGAGAGCAGTTCCTTGGAGGAGCGGATCCGGGAGAGGTTCAGGCCGGCGCCCGAGCCGCCCTTGAAGATCATCCCCTCTTCCTTGTACCAGTCGAGGATCGAGTCCATCGAGTCGTCCACGGAGAGGATGAAGCACGCCGAGACCTGCTGCGGCTGGGGCGTGCCGACGTTGAACCACACCGGTGAGTTGAAGCTGAAGACCTGGTGGAGGAGGGCGTACGCCAGCTCGTGTTCAAAGACCTCGGCGTCGGCCGGCGAGGCGAAGTAGTGGTAGTCCTCGCCCGCCTTCCGGTACGTCTTCACGATCCGGTCGATCAGCTGCCTGAGACCGGTCTCGCGCTGCGGAGTGCCGAGGGCGCCGCGGAAGTACTTGCTGGTGACGATGTTGACCGCGTTCAGCGTCCAGAAGTCGGGGAACTCCACGCCACGCTGCTCGAAGTTGACCGAGCCGTCGCGCCAGTTCGTCATCACGACGTCACGGCGCTCCCAGCTGACCTCGTCGTACGGATGCACGCCGGGGGAGGTGTGGATGCGGTCGATACGGAGTCCCTTGCCGGCCTTCGTTCCCTTGGTGCGGGTGCCTCGCGCGGGTCCGCTCGTCGTCTCTGTCATGCCGCCTCCTACGTACAAAACGCACTGAAGTGCCATGTTCTTCCCGTGGCACATGTGTATGTGATGCCTCGGGCGCGGTCGGTCGCGCCCGGGGCAGGCCTGTGTCGTCACGAAGCGGCCGGCACGACGGTCGAGGGCAGGCCCTGCGGGCCGGGACTCGGTCGGTCAGTACGCGGTCGGTCAGTCGGTGACAGTGGCGGGGACGGGGCCCTCGAAGGTGTCGCCGGTCCCGCTTTCCTGCGAGAGAGGCCGCTCACGCAGCTCCGCGACGGCGGCCTCGAAGTCTTCGAGCGAATTGAACGCCCGGTACACGGATGCGAAGCGCAGGTACGCGACGAGGTCGAGTTCCTGCAACGGGCCGAGTATGGCCAGCCCCACGTCGTGGGTGGTCAGCTCGGCGCTGCCGGTGGCGCGCACCGCCTCCTCGACCCGCTGGCCGAGCTTGGCGAGGGCGTCCTCGGTGACGGGTCGTCCCTGGCACGCCTTGCGGACGCCGGAGATGACCTTGGTACGGCTGAAAGGCTCGGTCACGCCGCTGCGCTTGATCACCATCAGCGAGGCGGTCTCGACCGTCGTGAAGCGGCGCGAGCAGTCGGGGCACTGACGGCGGCGGCGGATCGACGTCCCGTCGTCGGTGGTGCGGCTGTCGACGACCCGGCTGTCGGGGTGCCGGCAGAAGGGACAGTGCATGGTTCCCATCCCTCCTTCGCAGCGTGACTGAACAGCACCGTAGAGGCCCGGAACGGGCCCCTCGAAGCAACTCCCAGCATAGGCGATGGATACCGGCCACGAGCACCGGGACCACAACCTCTGGGTGGCTGAAACAATCCAACCACTAGATCTGGGGTTTTCCGCATCTTAGGCCCCCGCGTGTTCCGCGTGTCGCCCCGGGGGTCACCCGCCGGGGCGCGCCCCGGCGGGGGCGGGTGGCGAGGACCGGCCACGAGGGTACGGGAAGGGCGCGGCGGCCCGGATTCCGGCCCGGGCGGTGGGAGGATACGGCGCGGGGACCGCCTGCGAACCGGCCCGGTCAGGACCGGCTATACACCTGGTAAGTCGCACACGTAAGGCACTCTTCAGTTTTTCACTCGAACGTGTGTTTGGCGCAACCTTTCGAAAGCAACTACCGTTGTCCAGCTAGGGAGAACATTTCGAGAGGGGCCGACGTGACCACCACCGCAGACAGTGCCACCATCACTGCCCAGGACCGCTCCCAGAGCCGACTCGAGCCGGTGCATGCAATGAATGACGCAGTCACGAACCCGGAGGGGCCCAAGCCCAACCGGTCACTGCCCGGCAGGCCTCCAGGAATCAGGGCGGACAGCTCCGGTCTCACGGACCGGCAGCGGCGGGTCATCGAGGTCATCAGGGACTCCGTCCAACGGCGCGGGTACCCCCCGTCGATGCGGGAGATCGGCCAGGCCGTCGGTCTCTCCAGCACGTCGTCGGTGGCCCATCAGCTGATGGCACTGGAGCGGAAAGGGTTCCTCCGCAGGGATCCGCACCGCCCGCGGGCGTACGAGGTCAGGGGCTCCGACCAGCCGAGCACCCAGCAGACCGACACGACCGGCAAGCCCGCCGCGTCGTACGTCCCGCTGGTCGGCCGGATCGCGGCCGGCGGACCGATCCTCGCGGAGGAGTCCGTCGAGGACGTCTTCCCGCTCCCCCGTCAATTGGTGGGGGACGGCGAGCTGTTCGTGTTGAAGGTTGTCGGTGACTCGATGATCGAAGCCGCGATCTGTGACGGTGACTGGGTGACGGTGCGCCGCCAGCCGGTCGCCGAGAACGGCGACATCGTGGCCGCGATGCTCGACGGCGAAGCCACTGTCAAGCGCTTCCGGCGGGAGGACGGCCACGTGTGGCTGCTCCCGCACAACGCGGCGTACCAGCCGATCCCCGGCGACGAGGCGACGATCCTCGGCAAGGTGGTCGCGGTGCTGCGCCGGGTGTGAGGAAGCCACCACCGGCTCCGACGGGGGCCCCGGGACCTGAGGTCCCGGGGC
Source organism: Streptomyces sp. NPDC087420 (assembly GCF_044744165.1). Classification (NCBI taxonomy): domain Bacteria; kingdom Bacillati; phylum Actinomycetota; class Actinomycetes; order Kitasatosporales; family Streptomycetaceae; genus Streptomyces; species Streptomyces sp. NPDC087420. The sequence continues at coordinate 70,401 of NZ_JBIUXU010000015.1, read as the reverse complement.
CCCCGTTCACGTTCCCGGACCGGTCACTGGCCGTCCGCCTTCGCCTTCGCGTCGATCGCGGCCAGGGAGCGCCGGACCTGGCCGCCGTCCGTCGTGTACCAGAACGCGGGCAGGGACGCCCGCAGGAAACTGCCGTACCGCGCGTTGGCCAGCCTCGGGTCCAGGACCGCGACCACACCCCGGTCCCCGGTCGCCCGGACCAGCCGGCCCGCGCCCTGGGCCATCAGCAGTGCCGCGTGCGTCGCGGCCACCGCCATGAAGCCGTTGCCGCCCGCCTCCTCCACCGCCTTCTGGCGCGCGCTCATCAGCGGGTCGTCCGGACGCGGGAACGGGATACGGTCCATCACCACCAGCTGCGAGCTGGGCCCCGGCACGTCGACCCCCTGCCACAGCGAGAGCGTGCCGAACAGACAGGTCCGGGGATCGGCCGCGTACGCCTTGATCAGCTCGCCGAGCGTCTCCTCGCCCTGGAGCAGGATCGGCACGTCCAGCCGTACGCGCAGCTCCTCCGCCGCCGCCTGCGCGGCCCGCATCGAGGAGAACAGCCCGAGCGTGCGACCGCCGGCCGCCTCCACCAGCTCCGCCAGCTCGTCCATCATGTCGCCGCGCGAGCCCTCCCGGCCCGGCGTGGCCAGGTGGCGGGCGACGTACAGGATCCCCTGCTTGGGGTAGTCGAACGGCGAGCCCACGTCGAGGCCCTTCCACTGCGGGACGTCGTCGCCCGCCGTGCCCTCCGGCGCCAGCCCCAGCGAGGCGCCCACCCCGTTGAAGTCCCCGCCCAGCTTGAGGGTGGCGGAGGTCAGGACGACCGAGCGGTCCGCGAAGAGCTTCTCCCGCAGCAGCCCCGACACGGAGAGCGGCGCGACCCTCAGGGACGCGCCGAACCGGTCGTGGCGTTCGTACCAGACGACGTCCCACTCCGACCCGTTGGCGATCCGCTCCGCCACGCCGTGCACACCCTCGACGGCGGCGAGGGCCTGCTTCCGTACGACGTCCTCGTCCTGCACGGACTTGTCGCGGGTCGAGCCCAGCGCCGAGATCACCGTACGCGAGGCGTCACGCAGGGACATCAGCGCGTAACCGAGATCCTCGGGGATCTCTTCGAGGCGGCCGGGCAGGGCCAGCTCCATCAGCCGCTCGAAGGTCTCCGCCGCCGTCTGGAGCTCGTCGGCCACCTTCTCGTTGACGAGCCGGGCGGCCCGGCGCACCGCGCGGTTGACCTGGCCGGGGGTCAGCTCGCCGGTGGCGACCCCGGTGACCCGGGAGACCAGCTCATGGGCCTCGTCGACGATCAGCACCTCGTGCTGGGGAAGGACCGGCGCGCCCTCGATCGCGTCGATCGCGAGCAGGGCGTGGTTGGTCACCACGACCTCGGCGAGCTTGGCGCGCTCACGGGCCAGCTCGGCGAAACACTCGGCGCCGTACGCGCACTTCGTCGCTCCCAGGCACTCCCGGGACGAGACGGAGATCTGCGACCAGGCCCGGTCGGAGACCCCGGGGGTGAGGTCGTCGCGGTCCCCGGTCTCCGTCTCGTCCGCCCAGTCCCGCATCCGGAGCAGGTCCTGGCCCAGCTTGCTGGTGGGTGCGGCGGCCTCGAACTGGTCGAAGAGCCCGTCGTCCTCCTCCTGCGGCATCCCCTCGCGGAGGCGATGCAGACACAGGTAGTTGGAACGGCCCTTGAGCATGGCGAACTCGGGCCGCCGCCGCAGCAGCGGGTGCAGCGCGTCGACCGTGCGCGGAAGATCACGCTCCACGAGCTGGCGTTGCAGCGCCAGCGTCGCCGTGGCCACCACGACGCGCTCTCCGTGCGCCAGCGCGGGCACCAGATAGCCGAGGGACTTTCCGGTGCCGGTGCCGGCCTGCACGAGGAGGTGGGACGGGGCGTCGATGGCTTCGGCGACGGCCTCGGCCATGGTGACCTGGCCTGGCCGTTCCACGCCGCCGACCGAGGTCACGGCGGCATGGAGGAGCTCGGGGAGTGTTGGCTTCGTCATAGCCCGACCACCCTACGGTGCACCACTGACAACGGCGTTCACCCGCGGCTCTCCCGGGAGGCGAGCGGGTTGGGAACCGTGCCGTGCACGGCGGCGTGCGGGCGCTGGGCCCGGTCGCGGTAGCCGTCGAGGTGGAGCCGGTTCCGGTTGAGGCAGAGGCGCGCGATACGCGGGGTGAGCAGGTCGAACGTCTCGAAGCGCTCCTGGAGTTCCGGGAAGCGCTCCTGGTGCCGGACGATCTCCGCCCGTACGAGGGACCAGAACTCGTCCTCGGACACGTCCAGTTGTTCCTCGCAGAGGGGCGCCAGATAGCGGAACACACCGACGAAGAGCCCTGAATGGATGAACTGCACCAGGAAGCCGGGCTCTTCCGTAAGAAGGACGTCCTTCACCTCGCGGGGCATCGTGTCGTGCTCGGGCAGCGGCCGGGCGCTGACGTTCACGTCGTCGACGAAGTCCTTGATCGCGAGCCGGACCGGCACGTCCTGGTCGTCGAAGACGACGATCGCGTTCTCGCCGTGCGGGGAGAAGACCGTCCCGTAGCGGTAGAGGAAGTGCAGCAGGGGCGGCAGCAGGGCGGCGAAGAGCCGTTCGAGCCAGACGGCGGGGGCCAGTCCGGAACGGGCGACGAGTTCGGCGGTGAGGGCCCGTCCGCGCGGGTCGGTCTGGAGCAGGGAGGCCAGCGTACGGGCGCGCTCGCCGGGGGCCAGCCGGGTCTGAAGGGGTTCGCGCCAGATCGCGCCGAGCAGTTCCCTGTACTGGTACGGGACCTCGGGGAGGTGGTCGTACAGCGGATGCTCGACGGCCACGGACGCCACCTCGCCGAGGAGGATCACCCCGCACTCGTCACGCAGGAAGGGGTCGGCGTCGCGCAGGGCGTGCACCCAGGCGGTGACGGCGGGGGCGGCGAGGGTGCGTTCGGTGGGCAGTCCGCGCCAGACGAGGGTGTTGAGGACGGACAACGGCAGTTTGACCGTGTGCCGGTCGGGCCGGTCGACGTTGAGGAAGGTTCTGACGGACTGCTGCGGCAGCCGGAGGTCACCGTCTGAGGGCAGCGGCACGACGGCTCCCCGGGCTATCTCGGGGGTGTAGAGCGGGAGGAGTACCTCGTCCCACTGCCAGGGGTGGACGGGGAGGTAGAGGTACGTGGCGGGGTCGAGGCCCCGGTCGCACAGGACGCGGTCGTAGCGTTCGCGGACGGCGGCGTCGAGTTCGAGGGTGTAGAGCCGGTCGGGGGTGTGCAGGGCGGGGACGCCGCGATAGGTGGCCAGCGAGGTGCTGACGGCGATCCACGGGAGCGCGGCGGCCGTGCGGGCCTCGGGGGCCCAGCGGGCGGCGTCGGGGGCGGAGAAGCCGATTCTGCCCTTGTTGAGGACGATCCACGGGTGGCCGGTCTGGTGCCCTTCGAGCTCCGCGTAGCCGAGGTCGGCGAGGCCGGCGGCGCTCAGGGCGGTGTGGTCGAGCCTGACGTCGGCGGCGAGGGTGGTGGTGAGTTCGCGGACGAGGTGGCCGAGGGTCGCGCCGTCGAGCGCGAGGAGTCCGCGGGCCAGGAGCAGGAAGCGCAGCGGGTCCGTGAAGGGCCGGCCCTCGTACATGACGCTGTCGGCCTCGACGCGCCAGCTGCCGTACGAGCCGCGGGCGGCGCGGAAGGTGAGGGTCTCGCCGGCGTCGAGCGTGAGGGTGTAGAGGCCGTCGTCCTCATCGGGCCGCGGTTCGATGATCTCCTCGTACGCGAACTCCCCGAGCATCTTGGCGAGAAGGCGGGCGGCCGCGCGGTCCCAGGCCCGCGGGTTCAGCTCGGGCGGCGAGAACAGGCCGGCGGAGCCTTCGGCGGCGGCCGGGGCCGCGTCGTGGCCCGCGTGGTGGCCCGTGTCGTGAGCCGCGTCGTGGGTGGAGCCGTGGGTGACGGAGGACTGAGGCACGGGGACTCCTCGGGAGGGGAACCGGAAGGGATCGAGCGGTGTATTCAAGGCAGCGGTCCGGTCAGAGCAGGTCGCGAAGGGCGCGTTCGCGGACCATCAGGGCGGCTCTTTTGTCGGGGAGATCGATCTCGGCGCCGAAGCGGAACCCGGCGCTGAGGAACGCGGAGACGGAGGGGGTGTTACGGAGGTCGGGTTCGGCGACGACACGTCCGCAGCGGGGGCGGTGGTCGAGCACCAGGTCGGCGACGGCCCTGAGCAGGGCGGTGCCGACACCCCGGCCCCGGTCGGTGACGCCTCCTAGGAGGAGGTGGATTCCGGTGTCGTGCGGGCGGGCCGGGTAGTGGCGCGCGAGCGGGTCGAGATCGGCCCGGTAGATCTCCCAGTAGCTCATGGGGATCCCGCCGAGCACGCCGAGGCACGGAGCGGTGCGTCCGTCACCGTCGAGCTGCGGCCGCAGGTGGTCGGCGGTGACGGATTCGGGTCCCGCCAGCTCCCAGAAGGCCGCGACGGCAGGATCGTTCATCCACCGGCTGATCAGGGCAAGGTCGCGCTCGACGCGTACGGGTACGAGTTGGAAGACACCGACGGAGGTGGTGACGGGACCCCACTGGGCGGGGGAATCGAGGAGCCGGCTGTCGGGGGCACGGCCGGGCGGATCGCCGTCCGCGAACAGCGCGGTCAGTTCGTCGGTCAGCCGCAGATCAAGGGTGTCCTCGGCGCTCGCATCGGTGGGAGGCACAGTGGCGCTCTCCTCTCGGCAGTTCGGACAGGGAGGTGTTCCTTCAACGGCGAAGGGGGTTGGTGATCGTGACGTAGACGGACTGGGTGTCGACGGGCCCGACCAGTTCGTCGAGGCCGTGCAGCCGGGTGAGCAGGTTGGCCTTGCAGCGCAGGGTGGGGGCTTCCAGGAGGAGCGAGGGCAGCGGCGAGCCGAGCGCCGTGGCCCCGGCGAGGAACTGGCGCAGGGCGGCGAGGAGCACCCGCTCGTCGGCGAGCCCCTGTGCCCCGAAGGCGCCGATCAGGCCGAGGACGTTGTTGATGCCGAGGTAGTAGGCGAAGCGTTCGTCGGTGACCGCGTCGGAGACGAAGGTGTCGCTGACCGCCCCGATGCCGGGGAGGCGGCGCTCCAGGGAGGAGCGGTGGGACTCACGGAAGTAGTAGCCCTGGTTGTCGCGGTAGCGCCCGCCGGACGGCCAGCCGTCGGCGTCGAGGAGCACCAGGGTGTTCTGCTGGTGGGCCTCCAGGGCGATGCCCGCGGTGCCGTCCAGCCAGAGCACGGGGCGTACGACGTGGTCGAGGTAGCGCAGGAACCACTCGGCGGACACGGCGGCGGTGGAGCGGCCGGTACGGGCGGCGAGCGCGGCGACGGTCGCGGCGAGCCGGGAGTGCGTACCGGACATGCCCGGGTACGGCCGGGGCGCCGTCAGTGCGGCGATGCAGACGGCGTCGTCGCCGGGGCGGAACGGGTTGTGGCGCAGCATGACGTCGAGTCCGGTGACGGGGTGTCCGTCCGGGGTGTCCACGGCGAGCCAGGCGGGGTCGCGGACGATGTCGAAGCCGGGGTGGGCGGCCTGCCACTCCTTGGCGAGTCCGCTGCGGAGCAGGCGGTGGACCTCGACGCCGCGGTGGAGTTCTTTGCGGAGGTTCTCCCGGCGGGAGTTGGTGATGCGCAGGCCGAGGGAGAGCTTGAGCATGGCCGGGGTGCCCGGCCGGTGCACGGTGCGGATCGAGGAGGTGGGGTGCCAGGAGTCGCCCTGCGGCCCGAGGTCGTGGAGGAGTCCCGCGTCGAAGAGGCCGGCGACTTCCTGACGATGCCTCAGGTCCCTTGCCTGCCAGGGGTGGAGGGGCAGCGGGACGGTGTGGTCGGGGAGGGGGAGGTCGCCGAGGAGGCGGGCGGTGAGCTGTCCGGCCGGGACCACACGGCCCTGTTCGGTCCAGGCGGAGTCGGTGGCGAGGACGGAGCGGTCGACGGCCATCCAGTGGAGCGGGAAGGAGCCGCGCAACTCCGGTGAGTAGAGCCGGGCTTCGGCCTCGGAGAGACCTTCGCGGCTCTTGGGGGTGGGGTGCAGGGGATGGCCGAGTACGAGTGACTGCTCGGCGGTCAGGAACAGGTCGGCGCCGACGGTGGGCCCGGGTCGGCGGCGCCGGTCGGTGATGAACTCCGCGGTGTGGCGTACGGAATCGGCGACCCTGCCGACGAGGTCGGCGCCCTGGAAGCGGCCGGACTCGCGGCCGAGGAGGGCCGCGAGGGCGACGGCCTCGACGGCCGGGGCGTCGCTCGGGGCGCTCTCCAGGAACGGCATGCCGAAGCGGTGCCAGCCCGTCGCGGACCAGTACCGGACGGGTACGAGCAGTGCGGTGCCGCTCACGTGGAGCGGGACGCGCAGCACGTCGCCGTCGGGGCGGGCGATGCCGTTCTCCCGTACCCAGCAGCGCAGGAGGTTCTCGACCGCCGCCGCGTCGGCCGCCTTCTGCGGGTCGGGGTGGTCGAGATGGTCGGGGTGGCCGGACCGGTCGCCGGCGGGGGCGGCGACAGCGGCGCGGGCGGCGGAAACGGCAGGAGCGGCTGACGGCTGTCGCGTCTCGGCGGGGCTCGCGACCGGTTGCCGCGGCACCGTCGCCGACTCGGCGGTGTGGGGGGTCTCGGCGGAGGAACGGCCATCGGCCTCGGGCGCATCGGGTGCGGTGGGGTTCACGAGTGAGGGCTTCCTTGTGATGGGGTCCGGGATCAGTGCGACGGACCGGATTCTGTCCGGAGGAGCGCTCCGCGCTCGGCGGCGGCCAGAGCGTCGGCGAACCGGTCGAGGACCGCCGCGGCCTGTTCGTCGGTGAGCGTGAGGGGAGGGAGCAGCCGGACGACGGCGGACTGCCGGCCGCCGAGCTCGACGATGAGCCCGCGACGGAGGCACTCCTGCTGGACGGCCCTGGCGAGGACGGGGTCGGGCGGAGCGGGAGCGTCGGCCTCCGGGGAGACCAGCTCCACCCCGATCATGAGGCCCCGGCCCCGGACGTCCCCGATGCAGGGGTGGTTGGCGGCGAGTCCCTGGAGCTGTCCCAGCATGCGGGCACCGAGGAGCGCGGCACGCTCGGCGAGCCGGTTCTCCCTGACGTACGCGAGGGTCGCCGCGCCCGCCGCCATGGCGAGCTGGTTGCCGCGGAACGTCCCCGCGTGGGCGCCGGGCGGCCAGCAGTCGAGGTCCTCGTGGTAGACGATCACCGCCAGCGGGAGGGAGCCGCCGATCGCCTTGGAGAGAACCATGACGTCAGGGGTGATTCCGCTGTGCTCCACGGCCCAGAAGGTACCGGTCCGCCCGACTCCTGTCTGCACCTCGTCGGCGATCAGCGGGATGGAGCGGGCCGTGGTGATCTCCCGCATCCTGCGGAGCCAGGCGTCCGGGGCGGGGATCACTCCGCCCTCGCCCTGCACCGGTTCGAGGATCATCGCGGCGGGGGCGGGCACCCCGCCCTTGGGGTCGTCGAGGAGGTTCTCGGTCCAGCGGGCGGCGAGTTCGGCGCCGCGCTCCCCGCCGATGCCGAAGGGGCACCGGTAGTCGTACGGGTAAGGAAGCCGTGTCACCCGTACGTCGGGGGCTCCGCCGGAAGCCGCGAGGGCGCCGGCCGTCATCCCGTGGTAGGCGCCGGTGAAGGAGAGCAGGCCCGCGCGGCCGGTGGCGGTACGGACCAGTTTGAGGGCGGCCTCGACGGCGTCGGTGCCGGCGGGACCGCAGAACTGCACCCGCGCGTGGCGCGCGAACCGCGCGGGCAGCGTGGCGAACAACTCCGTGGTGAAGGCGTCCTTCACCGGCGTGGCGAGGTCGAGGACGTGGAGCGGCGCCCCGGAGTCGAGGACCTTCCTGATCGCCTCCAGGACAACCGGGTGGTTGTGCCCGAGTGCCAGGGTGCCCGCGCCGGACAGACAGTCCAAGTACCTTCTGCCGTCGGCGCCTTCGATGGTCAGGCCCCGGGCGCGTACGGGCACGATGGGCAGCGACCTCGCGTACGTACGAGCCGCCGATTCACGCAGCGCCTGGCGCCGCAGAATGCCCTCGTGTGCGACGGTCGGTGCCGCCGGAGCTGGTTCGGTCACGGCCACGGCTGATGGTCCTCCCGCAGTCACAGGTCGGTTGCATGTCAGTACGGCGCTCGGCCGCCGGTTCCCGGCGGTGGGCGCCGTCTTGTCCCCCCGCACATGTCAACGACGGGGAATGCCCCGGATCACGGGCCCGTGCGAAGATCCTTGGGCGCGGAACCACGCCCCTGCCGTATGCCGTCCCCAACGGCAACGGCATAGTTGGGAGGCGCGTCCAGGGTCAGGACCGTGACCGGGTGCGCCGTTGGTTCCTACAGCTGAGAACAACTCCGAAGTCCCAGGGAGATTCACGCATGCGACCCATTCGCCCGATGTCCGCCGTCCGCAGGGGAAGGCGCGCGGGGCGCGGGATGTCCTCCGCTCTCGCGGCGGTCTCCATGGCCACGGTGCTGGCACTCACCGCCACGGCCTGCGGCTCGGGTGACGACACCGCGTCCGGCTCGTCCACCGCGAGCGCCGCCCCCGCCGACGGCAAGATCCAGATCCCTGACGATCTCAAGGAGCGCCTCAAGGAGCGCGGGATCGACATGGACAAGTGGAAGAACGGCGAGTGGAAGGACTGGGACAAGGACAAGTGGCTGCGTGAGGCCAGGGACTTCGTCAACCCGATCATCAAGGACCTCTGGGACCCGGACCGGATGCGCGACGCGCAGAAGCCCCCGGAGCAGCCGGTCGAGGCCCACGACATCTCGGGCGACGCGGGGGTCACCGACCCGACGCCGCAGCCGGTCGCGGCCCAGGCCGTGAGCACGCCGTACGACGCCGCCGAGCCCGCGTCCGGGAAGCTGTTCTTCGACGGCCCCAAGGGGTCGATGGTCTGCTCGGCGACGGTGGTCCAGGACCCGGCCCACCCCGGCAAGTCCAATATGGTCTGGACGGCGGGGCATTGTGTGCACGCGGGCAAGGACGGCGGCTGGTACCGCAACCTGGTCTTCGTCCCGTCGTACAACAACGACGGCCTGTCGGAGGCCGAGTTGCAGGCCGATCCCGACAAGCAGGCGCCGCACGGCCTCTGGTGGGCGGACGGGGCGCAGACCTCCGACCAGTGGATCGCGCAGGGGTCGTCCTCCGGTGGTCTCGGCGCTCCCTACGACTTCGCGGTCATCCACGTGACGCCGGAGAAGGGCGGCACGGGCGCGTCCTTGGAGGAGACGGTCGGCGCGGCGCTGCCGGTCGACTTCGACGCCCCGGCCACTGCGGACATCGCGAGTGTGACGGCCACCGGGTACCCGGCGGCGCCGCCCTTCGAGGGCCAGAAGCAGTTCCAGTGCGCGGACCGGCCGGGCCGCCTGTCGCTGAAGGCGGACGACCCGACGATGTACCGCATCGGCTGCACGATGACGGGTGGTTCGTCCGGCGGCGGCTGGGTCGCCGAGGGTGCGGACGGCAAGCCCGCCCTGGTGTCCAACACCTCGATCGGCCCGGTGAAGGCCGGCTGGCTGGCGGGCCCGCGCCTGGGCGACGTGGCCAAGGGCATCTACGACGGTGTCAGCGAGAAGTTCGCGAAGTAGCGGCACCGCAGAAGCCCGGAAGGACAACGCCAAGGGGCCCGGTCCCTCATGAGGAGGGATCGGGCCCCTTGGCGTTCAACGTCGCTCGGTCACATACGTTCTCGTACGGTCAGGGCGCCACGGGCACCGGCACGTACGCGGACAGCGCCGCCGCCAGCTCCTCGTGGACACGCGCCTTCAGGAGCGTGCCCTCCGGGGTGTGCTCCTCGGAGAGGACCTCACCCTCGGCGTGCACCCGCGAGACCAGCCCGCCCAGGGTGTACGGAACGAGCACCTCGACCTCGACCTCGGGCCGGGGCAGCTCGGCGTCGATGAGCGCGAGCAGCTCGGCGATGCCCTGGCCCGTACGGGCCGAGACCGCGATCGCGTACCGCTCGGCGCCCAGCAGCCGCTGGAGGACCAGCGGATCGGCCGCGTCGGCCTTGTTGATCACGACGATCTCGCGGACGTCCACCGCGCCCACGTCACGGACGACCTCGCGCACGGCGGCCAGCTGCTCCTCCGGCGCGGGGTGCGAACCGTCGACCACGTGCAGGATCAGGTCGGAGTTGCCGACCTCCTCCATCGTGGAGCGGAACGCCTCGACCAGGTGGTGCGGCAGGTGCCGGACAAAGCCGACCGTGTCGGCCAGCGTGTAGATCCGGCCGCCCGGCGTCTCGGCGCGGCGCACGGTGGGGTCCAGGGTGGCGAACAGCGAGTTCTCCACCAGCACCCCGGCGCCCGTCAAGCGGTTGAGCAGGGACGACTTGCCCGCGTTGGTGTATCCGGCGATCGCGACCGACGGCACCCGGTTACGACGCCGCTCCTGCCGCTTGATCTCGCGGCCGGTCTTCATCTCCGCGATCTCCCGGCGCATCTTCGCCATCTTCTCGCGGATCCGGCGCCGGTCCGTCTCGATCTTGGTCTCACCGGGGCCGCGGGTGGCCATCCCGCCACCGCCGCCGCCACCCATCTGCCGGGAGAGCGACTGGCCCCAGCCGCGCAGCCTCGGCAGCATGTACTGCATCTGGGCGAGCGCGACCTGCGCCTTGCCCTCACGGGACTTGGCGTGCTGGGCGAAGATGTCGAGGATCAGGGCCGTACGGTCGACGACCTTGACCTTGACGACGTCTTCGAGGTGGATGAGCTGGCCGGGGCTCAGCTCACCGTCGCAGACGACCGTGTCGGCGCCGCTCTCCAGGACGATGTCCCGCAGCTCCTGGGCCTTGCCGGAGCCGATGTACGTGGCCGGGTCGGGCTTGTCACGGCGCTGGATCACTCCGTCGAGGACCAGGGCGCCGGCCGTCTCGGCGAGCGCCGCCAGCTCCGCGAGGGAGTTCTCGGAGTCCTGCACGGTCCCTGTCGTCCACACGCCGACGAGCACCACACGCTCCAGGCGCAGCTGCCGGTACTCGACCTCGGTGACGTCTTCGAGCTCCGTGGACAGTCCCACGACACGGCGGAGCGCCGCGCGGTCGGAGCGGTCGAGCTGCTCGCCGTCCCGCTCCCCGTCGATCTCATGGCTCCAGGCGACGTCCTCTTCCATCAGAGCATCGGCCCGAAGGCTGTCCGTGCGGGTGTCCGCAGTGCTGTCGTCCGCGAAGGTCTGCGCGTGCTGGGAAGGGGAGGAAGAGGAGGTCATTGGATCCTTACGTCGCTGGGGGAAGTGAATACGGGAGAAGCCGCGGCTCCAGGCTCTGGCATTCCCCTCGATCGTCACAACGCGTGACGGTCCGGATTGATTCCCGGCCGCGCCATCCGCTGTCCGACCCGTTGATGGTGGCACGCTTCGGGCCGGTCGTCACTCCGGTTTCACGGGCTGTTCCCCCGCTGCCCCGGGGGCCGTGTCCCGCCCGCCGGGGCGGTTGGCGGGCGTCGTCTCGGTGCGCCAGTCCGGGTGACCAGGCATCGGCGGTGTCTTCTTCCCGTACAGCCAGACCCGGAAGAAGCCGCTCAGGTCACGCCCCGCGACCGCCGAGGCCAGCGCGGTGAAGTCGGCCGTGGTGGCCGTGGCGTCCCGGTGCTGCCGCACCCAGAGCCGTTCCAGCCGCTGGAAGGCGCTCGCGCCGATCTCCTGGCGCAGCGCGTAGAGCACCAGGGCGCTGCCGTCGTAGACGACCGGCCGGAAGAGGCTGATCTGGTGGCCCGGGGTGGGCGGCGCGGGAGCGGCGGGCGGCCCTCCCCCGGCGCGCCAGCCGTCGGACATCTCGTACGCGCTGCGCATCCGCTCCTCCAGCGGCTTCTTGCCGTACTCCTCGGCGTAGAGGGCCTCGTACCAGCTCGCGTGTCCTTCGTTGAGCCACAGGTCGGACCAGTTGCGGGGGGTGACGCTGTTGCCGAACCACTGGTGGGCCAGTTCGTGGACCATGATCGCGTCGACGTACGACTCGCCGTACTCGGACCGGGTGAACAGGGAGCGTTCAAAGAGGGAGAGCGTTTGTGTCTCCAGTTCGAAGCCCGTCTCGGCGGCGGCGATCAGCAGCCCGTACGTCTCGAAGGGGTACGGGCCGACCTGCTGCTCCATCCAGCGCAGCTGCGCGGGGGTCTTCTTGAGCCAGCGCTCCAGCTTCGCCGCGTCGGCGGCCGGCACGACGTCCCGTACGGGCAGTCCGCGCGGTCCCTCCCGGTGCAGGACTGCCGACTTCCCGATGGAGACCTGCGCCAGCTCGGTGGCCATGGGGTGGTGGGTGCGGTAGGTCCAGGTGGTGGTCGCGCCCGCGCGGTTCTTCTCCTCCGGCAGACCGTTGGCCACGGCCGTCAGGTTCTCGGGGACGGTGATACGGAAGGTGAAGTAGGCCTTGTCGGCGGGGTGGTCGTTGCCGGGGAAGACACGGTGCCCGGCGTCCGCCTGATTGGCCATCACCAGTCCGTCGGTGGTGCGCACCCAGCCGCCCGCCGTGCCCCGGGGGTCGCTGGTGTGGCTGACGGTGACCGACATGCGGGCCCCTGCTCCGAGGGGCCTGGCGGGGGTGACGACCAGGTCCTCCCCGGCCGTGGCGAAGGCGGCGGGCTCGCCGTTGACCCGCACCGAGCGGACCACACCGTGGGTGAAGTCGAGATTGATCCGCTCCAGTCGCCCCGTCGTCACGGCGTTGATCTTGGTGACGCTGTCCAGCGGTTTGGTGTTGTCACCGCCGTAGGCCAGATCGAGGTCGTAGGTGAGGACGTCGTACCCGGGGTTGCCCAGCGTCGGGAAGAGCGGATCGCCGATGCCGAGCGGCTCGGGCGGGGGCGGCGCCGCGGAGGGCGTCGCGGCGACGAGGGTGGCCGAGGCGGCGGCGAGCAGGGCGGCGCGCAGCCGGCGGGAGGTGAGCAGCATGGACCACCGCTACCAGCGCCGGGCCGCCCCACCCCGGCGACGCGCGCGGATCCCACCCGAACGGGTGCGGAGGCCGCCGGGCGGGGCTCAGGCCGTGGCCGGCTGCTGGGCGCGGCTCACGTCGTACACACCCGGCACGTCCCGCATCGCGCGCATGAGGCTCGGGAGGCCCGCCGCGTCGGGCAGTTGGAGCGTGTACGTGTGCCGGACGCGCTGCTCGCTGGGCGGTTCGACGGTGGCCGAGACGATCGCCGCGTCGGCCGTGGCGATCGCCTCCGTGAGGTCCGCGAGCAGCCCGGGGCGGCCGAAGGACTCGGCGTAGAGCGTGACCCTGCATTCGGCCGCGTCCCCCCAGCTCACCCCGACCGGGGCCCGGTCGAGCGCCTTCATCCGCGCGACGGCGGGGCACTCCTCGCGGTGGACGGTGACGGCGCCGCCGCGCACGGCGAAGCCGACGACCGCGTCGGGCGGTACGGGCGTACAACAGCCGGCGAGCCGTACGGTCGCGCCCGGCAGGTCCACGACGGCGTTGGACGCCCCGCGCCGGTCGGCGGTGAGGGCGGCGGGCGCCCTGGGCGTCGCGGCGGGCGCCTTGACGCTCTCCGGATGCGCGGCCAGCCAGCCGGTGATCGCGATCCTGGCGGCGGGGGTACGGGCGTGGTCGAGCCACTCCGGAGAGGGCCCGGAGGCCGCGTCGTGGGACAGGAGCAGCTGGACGGTGTCACCGTCCCGCAGGACCGTACTGAGCGTCGCCAGACGGCCGTTGACGCGCGCGCCGAGGCAGCTGTGCGCCGCCTCGCCGTACTGCGCGTACGCGGCGTCCACACAGCTCGCCCCGGCGGGCAGCCCGAGCATCCCCCCCTCGGCGCGGAAGACCGTGATCTCGCCGTCCTGGGCGAGGTCCGCGCGCAGGGTGGTCCAGAAGGTGTCCGGGTCGGGCGCCGCCTGCTGCCACTCCAGGAGCCGGGAGAGCCAGCCGGGCCTGGTCGGGTCCGCGCGCTCGCCGTCCTGCGGCTCCGCCACGTCCACGGAGGCGTACGGGTTGCCGAGGGCGACCACGCCCGCCTCGGCGACGCTGTGCATCTGGTGCGTACGGATGAGGACTTCGGCGACGGCGCCGTCCGGTCCCGCGACCGCCGTGTGGAGCGACTGGTACAGGTTGAACTTGGGCGCCGCGATGAAGTCCTTGAACTCGGAGATCACCGGCGTGAAGCACGTGTGCAGCTCGCCCAGCACGGCGTAGCAGTCGGCGTCCTCGCCGACCAGCACCAGCAGCCGGCCGAAGTCGGTGCCGCGCAACTCGCCGCGTTTGAGCCTGGACCGGTGCACGGACACGAAGTGCCGCGGCCTGACGAGGACTTCGGCGGTGATGTCCGCCTCACGCAGCACCTGCCTGACGTCCTCGCAGATGGCGGCGAGGGCGTCCCCTGCGGTGGCGTTGTCCGCGATCAGCGCGCGCGTGCGGGCGTATTCCTCCGGATGGAGGATCGCGAACACCAGATCCTCCAGCTCGGTCTTGAGCGCCTGGACGCCGAGCCGTTCGGCGAGCGGGATCAGGACGTCGCGGGTGACCTTGGCGATCCGGGCCTGCTTCTCCGGCCGCATCACGCCCAGCGTGCGCATGTTGTGCAGCCGGTCCGCGAGCTTGATCGACATGACCCTGACATCGTTGCCCGTCGCCACCAGCATCTTGCGGAACGTCTCCGGCTCCGCCGCCGCGCCGTAGTCGACCTTCTCCAGCTTGGTCACCCCGTCGACCAGGTAGCAGACCTCGTCGCCGAACTCCGCCCGCACCTGATCGAGCGTCACGTCCGTGTCCTCGACGGTGTCGTGGAGCAGGGAGGCGGTCAACGTCGTGGTCTCCGCGCCCAGTTCGGCGAGGATCAGCGTCACGGCCAGCGGATGGGTGATGTACGGCTCGCCGCTCTTGCGGAACTGCCCGCGGTGCGAGAACTCCGCCAGGACGTACGCCTTGTGCAGCACGGAGAGGTCGGCGTCGGGGTGGTGGGCCCGGTGCGCGTCGGCCACATGGCCGATGGCGTCCGACAACCGCCCTCTGGAGGCAGGCCCCAGCAGCGCGGCCCTGCCGATCCTGCGCAGGTCGATCCGGGGAAGGCCGCGTCTGCGGCCGTGGGCACCAGGGCTGGTGGCCTCTGCGCTCATGGGGCACCTCCGGCAGCTTCGACCGGCGGCGGAGGAGCAGGAGCGCCCTCCGGGCCGGTGCTTGATGCTACCGAGCCCACCACGTGGTCCGGACCAGCTCCCGCCCAGCGTGAAACTGATCACTCGTTCGAGCGAACATTCGGTGTCGATCCGTGCCCTCTCGACCGGCTTCTCAGCCGAACGCCGTTGCCTGCCAGGCGGGTTCGAGGTGACCTTCCGCCACGATGACGGCGGGACCGGTCATCTCGATGCCGCCGTCCGGGCGTTCCGTGACGACCAGTCGGCCACCGGGGAGGTCCACGGTGTACGTGACGGGCTCTCCGGTCACCGCGGGGTCCACGCCGTCCCTGCGGGCGGCGGCGACGGCCACGGCGCAGGCGCCCGTACCGCAGGAGCGGGTCTCCCCCGAGCCGCGTTCGTGGACGCGCATCGCGACGTGGTTCGGGCCGCGTCCGACGACGAACTCGACGTTCACCCCGTCGGGGTAGGCGCTCGCGGGGGTGACGGCGGGCGCGGCGAAGAGCGTGCCCGCGTGTGCCAGGTCCTCGACGAAGGTGACCGCGTGGGGGTTGCCCATGTTGACGTGACGGGCGGCGGTGGCGCGGCCGTCCACGGTGACCGTCACCTCGCCGCCGGGGAGCAGCGCGCGGCCCATGTCGACCGTGATGTCCCCGTCCTCGGCGCCGGCGCCCTTGGCGAGGTGCACCTTCTTCACGCCGCCCCGGGTGGCGACGGCGAGGTCGCCCGGCTCGACCAGCCCGGCGCGCCGCAGGTGGCGGGCGAAGACGCGGACGCCGTTGCCGCACATCTCCGCGACGGACCCGTCGGCGTTGCGGTAGTCCATGAACCACTCGGCCTCGCCGGCCATGTCCCGCGCCTCGGGGTGCGCCGCCGACCGGACGACGTGCAGCAGCCCGTCGCCGCCGATGCCGGCCCGCCGGTCGCAGAGCGCGGCCACGGCGTGGGCGGGCAGGTCGATGACGTTGTCCGGGTCGGGGATGATCACGAAGTCGTTCTCGGTCCCGTGACCCTTGAGGAAGGCGATCGGTGCGGCGGATGCCGTCGGCGGGTTGCTCACGGGATCCATCGTACGAGGTCAGGCACGCGAGGCCAGCCGTACGGGACCGGGTACCGGTTCAGCGGAGGCGTGCGACGCGCCACACGGCGAGGGCGACCACGGCCGCGCCCACGGTGACGTACAGGGCGATGACCCGCCAGTCGGGACGCTCCCCGGAGGACCGGGCGGGCAGCCCCGGCCACGCGTGGCCCACCTTGCGGGCGGCCATCATGCCCCAGCCGGCGGCGCAGCAGCTGATCAGCAGCCCCAGCATCGCGACGACCGCTCCGCCGTCGCCCGTGCCGAAGGCGAGCGGGAAGGCGAACATCAGGGACCCCACCGCGGCGAGCACCACGATCGGCGCGAGCTGCCAGATCCGCAGCCTGCGCTGCGGCCGCAGTTCGACCTCGACCTCCGGGGTGGTGGTCTCCTCGTCGGGCCCGTCGGGACTCAGGCGCGGCGCGTCTTCCTGGGTCTGCCGCGCCGCGGGGTCTCCGTCGCGAGGGCCGGCCTCCATCGCCACGCGCCCTCCCAACTCGGACTCCACTGGTCGATCGATGCTCGATGATGGCACGCTCGCGGGTACGGGAATGACGGCCTGAGCGTCCCGATGCCATCACGTGATCAGGCTGTGACCGCTCGTTCGACCAACGTCAATGCCCGGTGCGGGAGTTCCTCGCGGTGCTCCGTTCCGCCGCTCAGCCAGTGCACGCGCGAGTCGCGGCGGAACCACGAGTCCTGACGTCGCGCGAAGCGCTTCGTGGCCCGTACGGTCTCGGCCCGCGCCTCGTCGTCCGTGCACTCGTCCGCGAGCGCGGCGAGCAACTGCTGGTAGCCGAGAGCGCGGGAGGCCGTACGCCCCTCCCGTAGACCCCGCCCCTCCAGGGCGCGTACCTCGTCCGCCAGGCCCGCCTCCCACATGCGGTCCACCCGGCGGGTGATCCGCTCGTCGAGTTCGGGGCGGGCGACGTCGACGCCGATCTGGAGGGTGTCGTACACCGCGTCGTGCCCGGGCAGGTTGGCGGTGAACGGCTTGCCGGTGATCTCGATCACCTCCAGCGCCCTGACGATGCGACGGCCGTTGCTGGGCAGGATCGCGCGGCCCGCCGGCGGGTCGGCGGCGGCCAGCCGGGCGTGCAGCGCCCCGGAGCCGCGGAGGGTCAGTTCGTCCTCCAGCCGCGCGCGCACCCCGGGATCGGTGCCGGGGAAGTTCAGGGCGTCGATGGCACCCCGTACGTACAGCCCCGAGCCTCCGACCAGCACCGGTGTACGGCCGGCGGCGAGGAGCCGGTCGATCTCCACCCGGGCGAGCCGCTGGTACTCGGCGACGCTGGCGGCCTCGGTGACGTCCCAGATGTCCAGGAGGTGGTGCGGGACCCCGGCGCGCTCCTCCGTCGTCAGTTTGGCTGTCCCGATGTCCATCCCCCGGTAGAGCTGCATGGAGTCGGCGTTGACGACCTCACCGTCGAGTTGCCGGGCGAGATGAACGCCCAGATCGGACTTGCCGGCCGCGGTGGGACCGACGACGGCGATGACCCGTGGTGCGCGAGCTGCGGTTCTCACCTGCCCAGTCTCGCAAACTCCGGGCCCCCGCCCGTACGAGTTGTGTGACGGAACGATTCCGGAGTGCGTTCACGGCGCCTCCGCGGCGCGGGGTCCGGTGCCCGCGAGTACGCTGGAAGGCGGATATGGGGGTTTGGACGCCATATGTCCCCTCATATGTCTTTCGAGGGAAGGTGGGCCATGGGCCTCATGGATTCGTTCAAGGCCAGACTGTCTCCTGCCAAGGACAAGGTCTCCGACCTCGCCCAGCAGCACGGGGGCAAGATCGGTGACGGGTTGGACAAGGCGGCCCGTACGGTCGACCAGCGGACCAAGGGCAAGTACAGCGACAAGATCGACTCGGGTACGGGCAAGGCCAAGAGCGCGTTGGACCGTCTCGCCCACAAGGACGACGGCGGTACGACGCCCGGCGGCACCACACCCGGCGGGACACCGCCCGGTGGCACCCCGCCGCCTCCCGCCTGACGTGTCCGGCGGTCAGGACCAGACCGCGACCGGATAGCCCACGCCGTACGGCGCGCTGTCGTGGAGCAGCGCGCCGTTGAGGTGTGCCCCTTCGGCGGCGCCCGCGAGGATCTGCCAGGGTGCCCTCCCGGCGGCCTGGAGTTCGTACGCCAGCTCCGCGTCCAGTGCCTTGAGAGCGGCCACGTCGGCGGCCCCCAGCGCGCGCGCCACCCCTTCGTCGAAGGCTTCCGCGCGCTCGTCGAGATATCCGGGCGCCTTGAGCGTCCGGCACGCGCTGGCGTCGCCCATCACCAGCAGAGCCGTCCTCCCCGGCTCCCCGGCGATCTCCTTCCCGACCTGAATACACCGCTCGGTGGCGAGAGGTTCCCCCACGCCGAGTCCGGTCACCGGTGCGGCCGTCCAGCGCGCCTGCTCCAGCAGCCAGGCGGCGACCGCGAGGGAGGCGGGCAGCGCGCGGGCCGGCGGCACTCCGGGACCCACCGCCCCGTCCGGTCCCGGCGCGGCGCTCTCGCCTCCCTGCGCGACGCTCTCGCCGAGCCTGACCCGTACGTCCACCCCGAAGCCGAGGAAGGACCCGGTGGCGCCCCCCGGATACGGTCCGCGGGCGGCCTCCCCGGCGGGTCCGACGACGATCAGCCGGTCGGGCCGCGCGGCGGCCAGCACGCCGAGGGCGTCGGCACACGCGGCGCGCGTGCCGTCCAGTTCGGCTCCGGCCCCCGCGGCGACGGCGGGCACGAGCAGCGGCGGACAGGGGCAGACGGCGGCGGCGACCAGCATGTCCGCACCCTAACGCGGGCACGGACGACGCCTCACGGGCCACCGGGTCCGGGACGCGGAGTCCCCGGGCCCGGCCGCCCGGCGGTCACTCGACGGAGCAGCCGCCCGACATCGCGGGCAGCGGCGCCGGCACGCCGATCGTGGGCAGTCCCAGCAGGACCCCGGCGGGCTTCGGCGCCTCCGCGGCGTTCCGCCGCTCCCAGGCGTCTCCGGCGCGGGTACGCCGTACCGCGTCCGTGGGCCCCTCGGCCAGCAGGTGGTGCGGCGCCGCGTAGGTGATCGCGACGGTCACCACGTCGCCGGGGCGCACCTCCTCGTCCGGCTTGGTGAAGTGGACCAGCCGGTTGTCGGGCGCGCGGCCGGAGAGGCGGTGCGTGGCGCCGTCCTTGCGTCCCTCGCCCTCGGCGACCATCACCTCCAGCGTGCGGCCGACCTGCTTCTTGTTCTCCTCCCAGGAGATCTCCTCCTGGAGGGCGGACAGCCGCATGTACCGGTCCTGGACGACCGCCTTGGGCACCTGGCCGTCCATCTCGGCGGCGGGGGTGCCGGGGCGCTTGGAGTACTGGAAGGTGAAGGCCTGGGTGAAGCGGGCCGCGCGGACCGCGTCCATCGTCTGCTCGAAGTCCTCCTCGGTCTCGCCGGGGAAGCCCACGATGATGTCCGTGGAGATGGCCGCGTGCGGGAGGGCGGCGCGCACCTTGTCGATGATGCCGAGGTAGCGGTCCTGCCGGTACGAGCGGCGCATCGCCTTGAGCACCCGGTCGGAGCCCGACTGCATCGGCATGTGGAGCTGCGGCATCACGTTCGGCGTCTCGGCCATCGCCGCGATCACGTCGTCCGTGAAGTCGCGCGGGTGGGGCGAGGTGAAGCGGACCCGCTCCAGGCCCTCGATCGCGCCGCAGGCCCGCAGCAGCTTGGAGAACGCCTCGCGGTCGCCCATGTCGGAGCCGTACGCGTTGACGTTCTGGCCCAGCAGCGTGATCTCGGAGACGCCCTCGCCGACCAGTGCCTCGATCTCGGCCAGGATGTCGCCGGGCCTGCGGTCCTTCTCCTTGCCGCGCAGCGCGGGCACGATGCAGAAGGTGCAGGTGTTGTTGCAGCCGACCGAGATGGAGACCCACGCGGCGTACGCGGACTCGCGGCGGGTCGGCAGGGTGGAGGGGAACGCCTCCAGCGACTCGGCGATCTCGACCTGGGCCTCCTCCTGGACGCGCGCGCGCTCCAGGAGGACCGGCAGCTTGCCGATGTTGTGCGTACCGAACACGACGTCGACCCAGGGCGCGCGCTTCACGATCGTGTCGCGGTCCTTCTGCGCCAGGCAGCCGCCGACGGCGATCTGCATCCCGGGCCGCCTGGTCTTCATCGGGGCGAGCCGGCCGAGGTTGCCGTAGAGCTTGTTGTCGGCGTTCTCGCGCACCGCGCAGGTGTTGAAGACGACGACATCGGCGTCGCCGTCGGCGTCCCGGGGCGCCCGGACGTACCCGGCGTCCTCCAGGAGCCCCGACAATCGTTCGGAGTCGTGGACGTTCATCTGACACCCGTAGGTGCGGATCTCGTAGGTTCGGTCAACGCCCACTGACAGTCTCCGGTCGCCGCTGCTCATCGGACCAGGGTAGGCGGTGGCGGGGACCCGTCTCGAACCCCGCTCCCTCTTCCGTAGTGTGCTCACTGCGAAGTCCGCACTTCACCCGGGAGGGATTGCCATGCCGAAGAGCCACAGGCTGGGCACCGTAGGCGTTTGGAGTTCGGCGTGGACCCACGCGCTGAGCGGCGGCGGATCGCTGTACACGAGCGCGTTCGACGACGCCGCGGCGGAGCTCGACGCGCTGGGCTACGGCACCATCTGGCTGGGCAGCAGCCCCGCCGTCCCGTATGCGGCGCCGCTCCTCGAAGCGGCCCCCCGGATCACCGTGGCCACCGGCATTCTCAGCATCTGGCAGCACGACGCCGCCGAGGTCGCGGGTCAGCGGGCCGCGCTCGAACAGCGCCACCCGGGACGCTTCGTCCTCGGGCTCGGCGTCAGCCACGACAGCATGACGGAGGGGTACGCCCGCCCGTACTCGGCGATGCGGGAGTACCTGACCGCACTGGACTCCGCCGCCGAGCCGGTGCCCGCCGAGGGGCGCGTCCTGGCGGCGCTCGGGCCCAGGATGCTGACCCTGTCCCGGGACCGGGCGGCGGGGGCGCACCCGTACCTGGTGACCGTCGAGCACACCGCCGAGGCGCGGGGGATCCTCGGCGAGGACGCGCTGCTCGCGCCCGAGCTGAAGGTGGTCCTCGACCCCGATCTCGACGCCGCGCGTGCGCGGGCGCGGGCCTACCTGAGCTTCTATCTCCGGCTGCCGAACTACACGAACAACCTGCTGCGCCTGGGCTTCACGGAGGACGACTTCCGCGACGGCGGGAGCGACCACCTGCTGGGCGCGGTGTTCGCGCTGGGGGACGCAGACGCCATCGCGGCGAGGGTCGCGGCGTACCTCGCGGCGGGAGCCGACCACCTCGCGATCCAGGTGGTGACCGACAACCCGCAGCACGACCTGCCGCTGCACGCGTGGCGCCGGCTGGCCCCGGCGATCGTCCCCTCGGACCACTGAGCACGGCCCCCTCGGCGTGAACGGCCGGGCCCCGGCGTTGAGTGGCGTGGGGCACCGGCGTGAAGTGGCGTGCAGCACCGGTGTGGAGTGGCGTGGAGTGGACAAAACCTGGTCAGCAGAGGGAGCGAACTGGCAGGATCGCGGCATGGTCACCCCATCACCGGGCATCAGGCGCAACCGGGCCTTCCAGGGCGCCGCCGCGGCGCTGGTGGCGCTCGGCCTGCTGACGTGGTGGCTGCTCCCGATCGGGGACGCGGCGCCCAGTGGCGCGGTGACCTTCAGCACCGGGGTCAGGACCGGGGTGTACCACCAGTACGGGGAGCTGCTCCAGGAAGACCTCGCCAAGGATCTGCCGGACGTGTCCGTCACGCTCAAGCCCAGCCAGGGCTCTCCGCAGAACCTGTCCTGGGTGGCGAGGGGCAAGGCCGATTTCACGATAGCGACGGCCGACGCCGTCTCGAACTACATCACGGAGAAGAAGCCCGGGTGGGAGCGGCTGCGCGGCTGCGCCCGGCTCTACGACGACTACGTACAGCTGGTGGTCGCCAAGGACTCCAAGATCCAGTCGGTCGCGGACCTGCGCGGTGCGCGGGTGGGGGTGGGACAACCGGAGTCAGGGGTACGCCTCGTGGCGGAACGGGTGCTGAAGGCCGCGAACCTGGATCCCGCGACGGGCGTCAGGGAGGTCTTCGCCGGGATCGACAAGATGCCGGGCAAGCTCGAACAGGGCGAGCTGGACGCCTTCTTCTGGTCCGGCGGTCTGCCCACCACGGCGGTGGAGAGGCTGTCGGAACGCTTCGCTGTCCGGCTGGTGCCGCTGGACGCCCCGGTGGTCGAGCAGTTGCACGCCGCGGGTTCGCCCGGCACGCGCTACTACCGCTCGGCGGCGATGCCCGCCGACGCCTATCCCGAGGCCAGGAGCGCCCAGGCCGTACCGACGATAGCGGTGGCGAACCTGCTGGTGACCACGGACCGGATGGACTCCGCGCTGACCGAGGGCTTCACCCGCACGGTGATCGACAGCCGGGACGGGATCGGCAAGGAGGTGCACTCCGCGCAGCTGGTGGACCTGCGTACGGCGATCTACACGGACCCCCTGGACCTGCACGAGGGCGCCATGCACTACTACGAGTCGGTCAAGCCCTGAGGCGTACCCGCGCACACCTCGCACGCCCTGCGCTCCTCGCACGCCTCGCACTCCCGCACGCCTCGCACTTCCGGCACTCCCGCACGCCGTCAGTCCCGGTCGGACGACCTCGGCACGCGCAGCGTCACCCGCAGCCCGCGCGGCTCGCCGTGCGCGTACGTGATCGAACCGCCGCCCACCGTCAGCAGGGCCCGGGAGATCGACAGTCCCAGCCCCGAGCCCTTGACGTTCTGATGGCGGTTGCTGCGCCAGAACCGATCGCCGATCCGGGTGATCTCGTCGTCCGTGAGCCCCGGCCCGCCGTCGTTGATGACCAGCGTGGACATCGGCCCCTCACGCCCCGCCGTCACCGTCACCCCGCCACCCGCCGGGGTGAACTTCACGGCGTTGTCGATCACGGCGTCCAGCGCGCTGGAGAGCGCGATGGGATCGGCCCAGGCCGTGACGGCGCCCCCCTCCCGGGTCAGCGTGACGCCCTTCTCCTCGGCCACCGGCCGCCACGCCGCGACCCGCTCGGCCGCCAGCTCCCCGATGTCCGTGAGCCGCAGCTGCGCGGAGGTGTGCTCGGCCAGCGCCAGGTCCAGCAGGTCGTCGAGCACGTGGGCCAGGCGCTTGCCCTCGGTGCGTACGGAGGCGATCTCCTCGTTCCCGTCGGGCAGTTCGAGGGCCAGCAGCTCGATCCGGAGCAGCAGGGCGGCGAGCGGATTGCGCAGCTGGTGCGAGGCGTCGGCCACGAAGGCGCGCTGCTGCTCCAGCACGTCCTCGACGTTGTCGGCCATCTCGTTGAAGGAGATCGCGAGGCGCCGCAGCTCCGGGGGCCCGCCGGCGGCGGCGACCCGTGAGTTCATCCGGCCCGTCGCGATGTCGTGGGTCACCGCGTCCAGCACCCGTACGGGCAGCAGCACCCAGCCCGTGAGCCGGATCGCCGCCCCGACCGCGACCAGCATCGCGGCCGCCTCGCCGGCGGCGATGATGAGCCAGCTCTGAAGGATGCGCGACCGCATCCGGCCCGTGGGCGAATCGGTCACCACGACCGCGACGACGTCTCCGTCCCGTACGACGGGCGAGTCGACGATCAGCCGGCCGCGCTGCCACGGCCAGACCTGCTCGGGGTCGTCGCTGCGGCGTCCCCGCAGCGCCTCCTCGAAGGCCTGGCGGCCCTCACCGGATGTCGGGATCGAGAACGTCCTCGGCGCGCGAGCCATCACTCCGTAGCCGTCGCGCAGGAAGACCCCCACATCGATCCCGTAGACGTCGTAGTAGCGCGCCAGCTCCTCCTTCAGCATGTCGAGCCGCTCGTCGGCGCCGTCGCGGCTCTCCACGGCGAACTGCGCGAGCGCGGCGACGCGCGCCGCGTCGTCGATGCGGTCGACCACCACACGCTGCTGCTGCGCGGCGGCGAGAAGGACGGCCAGCGGGAAGCCGAGGGCGAGGAGCACACCGGCCATGAGCACGATGAGCAGCGGCAGGAGTCGGCTGCGCACGGGGCGTTACGGACCCTCGTGCGCGGCCGGGACGACCAGGCGGTAGCCGACACCCCGGACCGTCTCGATCACCGCGGGCATGCCGAGCTTGGCGCGCAGCGAGGCCACATGGACCTCCAGCGTCCGGCCGGTGCCCTCCCAGCTGGTGCGCCAGACCTCGCTGATGATCTGCTCCCGGCCGAAGACCACACCGGGCCGCTGCGCGAGCAGGGCCAGCAGGTCGAACTCCTTGCGGGTCAGCTGGACGGCCCCGCCGTCGACGCTCACCCGGCGGGTGAGCAGCTCCAGGGTGAGCCGCCCGAGCCGCTGGCCGGCCCCGGCGCCCTCCGCGGCCGCCGGCTCCTCGGCGCCCGCCTTCCGGCGGCTCACGGCGTGGATACGGGCGAGCAGTTCACCGGTGTCGTACGGCTTGACGACGTAGTCGTCGGCGCCGAGGTTGAGGCCGTGGATCCGGGAGCGCACGTCGGCCCGCGCGGTCACCATGATCACCGGCGTTGTGGTGATCTTCCGTATCTTGCCGCAGACCTGGTAGCCGTCCTGGTCCGGCAGCCCGAGATCGAGCAGCACCACGGCAAACGGCTCCTTGCCCGCGTTGGCCGCCGGCAGGAGGGCCTGGAGCGCCTCCTCCCCGCTGCGGGCGTGCACCACCACGAACCCATGTTTGGCGAGCACCGCCGACAGCGCGGCGGCGACATGGTCGTCGTCCTCGACGAGCAGCAGCCTCATGGCCCCCCTCCACCCTCCTGAGCACGGTCCTGGACCCGCTTCCACGTACCGGGTCGCTCCGGTGTTCCGGCCGTACCCGGTCACGGTACGGACGGGTCGTCCACGCTCATGGTGTCGTCTCGGTCAAGACCGGGCCATGACAGCCAGGTTTCCGTTACCCACCCGTTCTCCTCCTGTTCCCGGCTGTTCCCCGCCCACCGCCCCCCTTCGTCCGGAGTGTCCGGTTGAGGCCGGATCGTGATCCTCAAGTTCAGCTCAGATCTGCTGACGCTGATAGCGGTGCGTGACTAGGGTCCTCCCCAACCGAGTGGGACGGAGCAAAAAGCCGATGAGCGGAGTGTCAGTGACCAAGGGCCCCGAGGACGCTGTTGCGGCGTCGGACGACCTGGTCGTACTGAGCAACGTCAACAAGCACTTCGGCGCGTTGCATGTGCTCCAGGACATCGACCTGACCATCGCCCGGGGCGAGGTCGTGGTTGTCATCGGGCCCTCCGGGTCCGGTAAGTCCACACTGTGCCGCACCATCAACCGCCTGGAGACGATCGATTCGGGCGCGATCTCGATCGACGGCAAGCCGCTGCCGCAGGAGGGCAGGGAACTCGCCCGGCTCCGCGCCGACGTCGGCATGGTCTTCCAGTCGTTCAACCTCTTCGCGCACAAGACCGTGCTGGAGAACGTCACCCTGGGCCAGGTCAAGGTCCGCAAGACGGACAAGAAGGCCGCGGACGAGAAGGCCCGCGCGCTCCTGGACCGGGTGGGTGTGGGGACGCAGGCCGACAAGTACCCGGCGCAGCTCTCGGGCGGACAGCAGCAACGTGTGGCCATCGCGAGGGCGTTGGCGATGGGCCCCAAGGTCATGCTGTTCGACGAACCGACCTCCGCGCTCGACCCCGAGATGATCAACGAGGTCCTCGAGGTCATGCAGCAGCTGGCCCGCGACGGGATGACGATGGTCGTCGTCACCCACGAGATGGGCTTCGCGCGCTCGGCGGCGAACCGGGTCGTCTTCATGGCGGACGGCCGGATCGTCGAAGAGGCGTCGCCCGAAGCGTTCTTCAGCAATCCCCGCAGTGACCGTGCCAAGGACTTCCTGTCGAAGATCCTGCACCACTGACCGATCGTCACCGATCATCCCGCGCACCGACCGGTCGTCACGGATCGCCCTTCGCACCGGCGGTCGTCACGGGTCGCCCTTACGGGTCGCCCTTCGTTTCGTCAGAACCGTCCGTCAACGTCTCACTTGAGGGAAGTCCACGCATGAAGCTTCACAAGGCAGGCGCGTCCGCCGCCGCCGCTCTCGTCCTCGCCCTGACCGCCACCGCGTGCGGCGGCGACAGCGGTGACGAGAAGGACAGCGAGAGCGGCGGCAAGATCGCCATCGGTATCAAGTTCGACCAGCCGGGCCTCGGCCTGAAGACGCCGGACGGCACCTTCACCGGCTTCGACGTCGATGTCGCCACGTACGTCGCCAAGGAACTCGGCTACGACGCCAAGGACATCGAGTGGAAGCAGGCGCCCAGCGCCGAGCGCGAGAACCTGATCGCCAACGGTGACGTCAAGTTCGTCGCCGCGAGCTACTCGATCAACGACGAGCGCAAGCAGAAGGTCGACTTCGCGGGACCGTACTTCCTCGCCCACCAGGACCTCCTGGTCCGCGCGGACGACTCCTCCATCACCAAGCCCGAGGACCTGAACTCCAAGAAGCTCTGTTCGGTCACGGGCTCCACCTCGGCGCAGAACGTCAAGGAGAAGCTCGCCCCCAAGGCCGGCCTCCTGGAGCAGGGCGGCTACTCCGAGTGCCTGACGGGCCTGGAGAACAAGACCGTTGACGCCCTGACGACCGACGACTCCATTCTCGCCGGTTACGCCGCGCAGAAGGAGCACGAGGGCAAGTTCAAGCTCGTGGGCCTCAAGCTCAGCGACGAGAACTACGGCATCGGCCTCAAGAAGGGCGACACCGAACTCCTCGGCAAGATCAACGACGCCCTCAAGAAGATGGAGTCGGACGGTTCCTGGCAGAAGGCCGTGACGGCCAACTTCGGTCCGGCCGGCTACAAGAACGAGCCCGCCCCCGCGATCGGCTGACGCGGCCCGATCACCGACCAGCAGAGACAGCGGTGACGCGCCGCCGGGACGACCGGCGGCGCGTACCGGAAAGCCAACCTGGGGAGAGCGCGGGGCATCGTGTTCGACTTTCTTGATTCCGGGCGGTACGACCTGCTCGGCGCGTTCTGGGTGACCGTGCAGCTCGCCCTTCTTTCCGCGGTCGGTTCCCTGATATGGGGAACGCTGCTGGCCGGGATGCGCGTCAGTCCCGTGCCACTGATGCGTGCCTTCGGCACCGCCTACGTCAACCTCGTGCGCAACACCCCGTTGACGGTGATCATCGTCGGCTGTTCGCTGGGTCTCTACCAGACGCTCGCGATCACGCTCGGCGGCCAGGATTTCAAGTCCATCGGTTTCCGGCTGGCCGTCCTCGGCTTGGTCGCCTACACCGGTACTTTCGTGTGTGAGGCCCTGCGCTCCGGCATCAACACGGTGCCGGTCGGACAGGCCGAGGCGGCCCGCGCGCTGGGCCTGGGTTTCTTCCAGGTCCTGACGCTGATCGTGCTCCCCCAGGCGTTCCGTTCCGTCGTCGCGCCTCTCGCGAACGTACTGATCGCCCTGACCAAGAACACCACGGTGGCCGCCGCGATCAGCGTCGCGGAAGCCGCCGCGCTGATGAAGACGATGATCGAGAACGAGGCCGACGCGCTCTTCGCCGTATTCGCGGTGTTCGCCTTCGGATTTGTTGTTCTCACCCTTCCGATGGGCCTGATCCTCGGCTGGGTCAGCAAGCGAGTGGCGGTGAAACGATGAGTGCCACCAACGTCCTCTACGACGTCCCGGGACCCGGCGCCAAGCGGCGCAACATCATCTACACGATCGTGTTCCTCGTCCTCTTCGGACTGGCGGCCTGGTGGGTCCTTTCCACCATGGCCGACAAGAACCAGCTGGCGTCCGAGAAATGGAGTCCGTTCGTCACGGATTCCCGGGTCTGGACGACCTATCTGCTGCCCGGCCTCGGGGTGACCCTCCAGGCGGCGGCGCTGTCCGTCGTGATAGCCCTGCCGCTCGGCGCGCTGCTCGGTATCGGCCGGCTCTCCGACCACCGCTGGGTCCGGGTGCCGGTCGGTGTGGTCGTCGAGTTCTTCCGCTCGATCCCCGTCCTGATCATGATGGTCTTCGCGAGTCAGCTGTACGTGCAGTTCACCGACATCCCCTCGGACAGCAGGCCGTTGTACGCGGTGGTGACGGGCCTGGTGCTGTACAACGCCTCCGTCATCGCGGAGATCGTCCGGGCCGGCATCCTCTCGCTCCCGTACGGGCAGACCGACGCCTCGAAGGCGATAGGGATGCGCAAGGGCCAGACCATGACGTACGTCCTGCTGCCGCAGGCGGTCACGGCGATGCTGCCCGCCCTGGTCAGCCAGTTGGTCGTGATCGTCAAGGACACCGCGCTCGGCGGCGCGCTGCTCGGCCTCCAGGAACTGCTCTCGCAGAACCGCACCATCACCGCGAACTACGGCGCCAACACCATCGCCGCGTTCACCGTCATCGCCCTGCTCTACATCGTGCTCAACTTCGTACTCACGACGTTCGCGGGCTGGCTGGAGAAGCGGCTCCGCAGGGCGAAGAAGAGCACGGGCGCGGTCCTGGGCGCGGGCGACGCGGATCTGGCCAACGGTCCGGGCCAGGCGAAGACGGCCACCGGCGCCTGAGGCCGGCTGCGTCCGAGCCCGGCAGCGTCCTGGTCCAGCAGCGTCCCGGCCGGGGCGGCGGCGCCCGCACCGGGCGCGCGCCGCCCCGGTCGTCGCTTGACGGGGGCACCCCCAGTAGGTTGCATACGTTCTGTGATCGCGTACCGGGCTCCAACCGCCACTGACCGCAGGACCGTACGGGCCGGAGGAGTCGCGCCGTGGACCCGGTGATCGTGGCGGGCGCGGGCCCCGTCGGGCTCGCGCTCTCCCTCGCCCTCGCCGCCCAGGGCGTCCCCAGCGTCGTCCTGGACGAAGGCTCTGGCACGGACGACCCGCGCCCGGCCCGCACCGTCGTCCTGCGGTCCGACACCGCCTCCTTCGCCGAACGCCTCGGCTGCACCACCCTGCGTGACGAGGGAGTCCACTGGGTGGGCTGGCGGTCACTGAGGCGCAAGCAACTGATGCGACAGCAGCCGCTCGGTGAGGACGGCGGCCCGGCCCCGCTGCACATCCCGCAGCACGCGCTGGCCCGCGGGCTGCGGGAGGCCATCGCGGACCAGCCGCTGGTACGGGTCGTGACCGGCAACCGCCTCGACTCGCTGGAGCAGGACGCGCGCGGGGTCAGCGTGCACACGCGCGGCCCCGGGGCGACCTGGTGGCGCGGCAGTCACCTGGTGGGCTGCGACGGCGCCCGGTCCACCGTCCGCAAACTGCTCGGGGTCCGCTTCCCCGGCCGTACGGGGGTCGAACGCCACGCCGTCGCCGCGCTGCGCGCCGAGCTGCCCTGGCCCGGGGAGGCCGTACTGCACCGGCAGCCGCCGTGGCGCTCCGGTGGCGCGGAGGTCTCCGCCCGGCCCCTGCCGGACGGGGTGTGGCGGCTCGACTGGCTGCTGCCCTCGCGGGACGAGTTGGTCACCCCCGACGCGCTGATCGCCCGTTTACGGGACACCCTGGCCGGCTGGTGCGGCGAGACCCCGCCGTACGAACTGCTCGACACCGGCGTCTACACGCTGCACCACCGGCTGGCCAAGCGCTGGCGGGTGGGCCGGGCGTTCCTCGCCGGGGACGCCGCGCACCTGCTCGGCGCCGTGGGCACACAGGGGCTCGACGAGGGGCTGCGGGACGCCGACAATCTCGCCTGGAAGCTCGCCCACGCCTGGCACCACGGTGCGTCCGACACCCTGCTGGACAGCTACCAGGCGGAGCGGCGCACGGCCGTGGCCGCACGGCTGCGCGCCGCCGACCAGTCGCTGCCGATACTGCGCGGCGGCGGGGGGCTGCGGACGTATCTCCCGGGGGGCGTACGCGGGCACGACACGCTGCTCTCGGACGGACATCTGGGCTTCGGGCCGCTGGGAGCACCGCCGGCCTATCCGCACTCCCCCCTCGCGCCTCCGTACGCCGAGGCGCAGACGGCGGTCGGCACGCCGCCCGGCGCGCCGGTCGACAACGTACGGGTGACGGCGCCGGACGGGACGACGGCCGGGCTGCGGGACCGGCTCGGGCGCGGACAGCTGCTGGTCGTGCTCGTCGCGCCCGGCACCGGCGTGTGGGACCGGCGGCACTGGCTGACCGCGGGTGTCATGCCCCGGTTGGCGGCGGCGGTGACGGCTCTGCCGGTACGGGCGGAGCTGCTGGTCACCGAGGGCTATCCGGGCGCGTCGGCGCACAGCGTGCTGCTGGTACGGCCGGACGGCCATCTGGTGGCGGCCTTCGGCGGAGTGCGCCCCGCCGCCCTGTACGAGGCGGCCGACGCGGCACGCGGGGGCGACCCGGCGGCCGACACCCCGTCCGTACCGTCCCCGTCCCCCGCCCCGTCCCCGCCTCCGGACTCGCCCTCCGAGCCCTCCGCGCCCTCGTCACCGACGGCCCCTGACCACACCTTGAACATCAATTGACCGTCCCCGGGCTCACATGGTGTACTCCGAAGCGTGACTGACACCGATGTGCGCCTGTGGCGGAGGGTCCATATGGACCTGGTCCGCTACGCGGGCTGCATCTGTCGCCCGTCCTGCTGATTCGCCATTTTCCCGCGTGCCGCCGTGCCTCAGGGCGGCAGTGCTTTCCGCGAACTTCTTCAGGACGGTCACCCGATGTCTTCACCCGTACGTTCCTCCGCGCCCGCACAGCCCGCCGACGGCTCTTCCGCCTCGGCGGCGGCCGTCGCCACCGCGGAGATCCCCTCTCCCGCACCTTCCGGCGTCTCGCCTTCCGCACCTTTCGGCGTCACGCGCTCCGGTCCCACGGCAGCCGAGCTGCTCGACTTCGTCCGCCGTTCCGCCGCCGACACCGAGCTGATCGCCACGCTCCCCCTCGACCCGGAGGGGCGCACGTGGATCCGGCTGGAAGGGCCCGCGGGCAGCGAGGCCTGGCTGATCGGCTGGCCGCCCGGCACGGGCACCGGCTGGCACGACCACGGCGGCTCGCACGGCGCGCTCGCCACGGCGGCGGGGACGCTCAAGGAGGACTCGCTGGCGGCCCGGCCGCCCACCGAGGGCTGGAAGACACTGGAGCTGGCCGACGGGGTGGACCGCGAGCGGCAGCTGACGGCCGGGGTGGGCCGGGCGTTCGGCAAGCACCACGTGCATGAGGTGCGCAACGAGTCCGAGATCGAACACGCCGTCTCCGTACACGCGTACTACCCGCCGCTGCCGATGATAAGGCGCTACAGCCGCAACGGCGCGGTCCTCCGGCTGGAGCAGGTCGAGGGTCCGGAGGACTGGCAGTGAGCGCCACCCACGCCGCCAACGGCGACAACTCGGCGATAGCCACCGGGTCCACGACCGCCGCCGCAGGTGAGCGGGTCGGGATCGACGAGCTGCTGGAGCGGGTCCGCGAGGGCCTCGACCGGGTCGAGGCCCGGGAGGCCTTCGAGGCCGCCGAGGACGGCGCCCTGCTGGTGGACATCCGTTACCAGGCCCTGCGCGAGCGCGACGGGCTGATCCCCGGGGCGCTGGTCGTGGAGCGCAACGAGCTGGAATGGCGTCTCGACCCGCAGGGCAGCCACCGGGCGGCGGAGGCCACGAGCCACGACCTGCGGGTGGTCGTGATCTGCAACGAGGGGTACGCGTCCAGCCTCGCCGCCGTGTCGCTGCGCCAACTCGGACTGCACCGCGCGACCGACCTGGTCGGGGGCTTCCAGGCGTGGAAGGCCGAGGGGCTGCCGGTCGCCCCGTGAGGTGACGGGCAGGACCGGGTCCGGCGCGACCAGCTCTCCCCCACCGGATCGGCTTCGGGCCGGCTGATTCTCCAGCCGGCCCCACCGCCCCTCCTCGTCCGCCACCGGACGCTGCCGGGCGCTACCGGGCAGCGACCACCTCCACCGGCCGGACCCTCAGGACGGACCTGCCGGGCAGGGCGGTCGCCACCAGCGCGAGCAGCGCGGCGGCGCCGACGACGGCCCCGTACAGCAGCGGTCGCACCGAGGGACTCGCCCCGCCCGTCATCCCGGCACTGAACGCGGTCAGGACGGCGAGGGCGATGCCCGTACCGAGCACGGTGGCGATCAGCAGGAGCGTGAGCGCCTCGGCGCGCAGCATCCGCAGGACCTGGCGGCGCGTGCCGCCGGCCAGGCGGAGCATCGCGAACTCCCTGATCCGCTCCGAGACCGACATGGCGAGCGTGTTGACGACGGCGATCGCGGTGAAGGCCAGCACCAGCCCCATGGCGAGGAAGTTCACCTCGGCGTTGGCCTGCCCCCGTTCGGCCTGGAGGCGGTCGGCACCGGCCGGATCGAGCACGGACACGCCGGGGAACCCGGCGACGGCCGCGGCCAGCGCCGCCCGGCCCTGCTCCCGGCTCCGGCCCTGCTCCTGGCCCGCGCCTCCCGCTACCTCACCGGCGACGAGGACCGTCGTGGCGAGCGGATTGTCCATGTGACCGGCCAACAGGTCGTGCGCGACGGTCAGATCGCCGAAGCCGAGGCCGCGTCCGTAGACGGCGGAGACGGTGAGCGCGGCCGGCGTACCGTCGCCCAGCGTCAGCCGCAGGCGGGAACCCACGCGCAGGTCCAGCTGATCGGCGGCGAGTTCGCTGACGGCCACCGTGTCCGGGCCGAACCCCTTGAGCGAGCCGTGGAGCAGGTCGGCATCCCAGGTGCGGTCCAGGCCCGCGGGGGTGACGCCCTGGGCCACGTACTTGTCTAGACCGACGCGGACCGTGGTCCGTACCACCTCCGTGACTGCCGTGACGCCCGGGACCTCACGGACCTGGGCGGCCGCCTCGGACGGCACACCCGGTCCGCCCGAGGTGAGCACCCAGCCGGCCAGAGTCCCTTCGCGGGCCTGCGCGCGGGCGGCGTCCTCCAGGGTCGGCCGGACGAAGAGGACGGTGCAGGTCATCCCGATCAGCAGAGCGAGCGGGGTGACGGCCGCGGCCATACGGGTGGCGTGCGCGCGGATGTTCGCGGCGGCGAGCCTGCCGCCGGGCCCGGCGAGCCGGAGGGGGACGGCGAGCGGCACCATGACCGCCCTCAGGAGCACCGGGCCGAGCAGGGAGACGGACGCGGCCAGGACCACAACGGCCAGGAACGTCACGGGGGTCGACGCGGGCTCGGTGCGCAGCGTGCTGAGCACGACGACGAGGACCACCCCGCCGGCCAGCAGGAGCAGTCCGGCGACCAGCCGGCCCCAGGCGGGACGGGTGCGCTCGACGGCGGCTTCGGCCATCGCCTCCGCCGGGCGGATCCGGGTGATGCGGCGGCCGGAGATCCGGGCCGCGGCCCAGGCCCCGAGGACGGTGACGGCGACGGCGGCGAAGACCGGGAAGACGCTGGTGACGCGCTCCAGGGTGGCGGGGACGGCGCCCAGCGCGACAAAGCGGCCGTGGAGCCAGGCTCCGAGGGGCAGTCCGGCCAGGGCACCGGTCACTCCGGCCGCCGCGCCGACGAACAGCGCCTCACGGCCGAGCAGGGCGCGGATCTGGCGGGGGGTGGCGGCGACGGCGCGCAGCAGGGCGAGTTCGCGGTGCCGCTGCTGGATGGAGAGGGCGAAGGTGGAGACGACGACGAGGATCGCGACGAGCAGGGACGTACCGCCCATCGCGCCGCCCATGGAGATGAGTTTCGCCCGGGCGCCGGAGGCGTCGAGGAACTCGACGGGGCCGCGGTCGTCACCGGAGGTGACCCGGGCGGTGGTGCCGTCCAGGGCGCGGGAGAGCGCGGTCTTCAGCGCCCTTGTGCCGGTGCCGTGTTCCGGCACCACCGCGATCGCGGTGACCTGCCCGGGCCGGCCCGCCAGCCGCCGGGCCTCGGCGGCGGAGAAGAAGAGCGAGGTCTGCTGCCGCAGGTCGCCGCCTTCCGCGGCGGCGATGCCCGAGACGGTGTAGGTGCGCGGGGCGTGGGTGGACTGGACGGCCAGCCGGTCCCCCGGCCGCAGTCCGGCGCGCCGGGCGAGCGGGCGGTCGATCACGACCTCGTCGGCGGCCTTCGGGGCGCGGCCGTCCGCCAGGGTGAAGGGAGTGAGCGCGGCGGACTCCCAGGCGTGGCCGTACGAGGTCCCGTTCGTCGCGTCCGTACCGCCGCTCAACGGCTGGGCGGGGAAGGTCAGTTCCGGTACGGCGGACCGGACGCCGTCGACCGCCGCGACCCGGCCGACGATCGCGTCGGACAGCCAGGCGCGCTCGGCGACGGGCTTCGCCTTGTGCTTGGTCTTGGTCTCGCCGTCGCCCTTGTGTTTGAGCGTCGTCTGATGGACGTTCTGGTCGGCGGAGACGATGAGCGGCGCCGCGGCGTAGCGCTCGGGGGCGATCCGGCCGCGTAAGCCGGTCTCCAGGAGGGTGCCGCAGGCGGTGATGAGCGCGGCGGCGCACATCAGGGCGGCGAAGGCGCCGAGGAACCCGGCCTTGCGGTCCTTGATCGTCTGGAAGGCGTACCGCAGCATCATGACGCGTCCGTCTCGTCGGTGGTACCGGGGACGCCGTGGGAGGGAGCGGGGGCGTCGGGGGCCGGGAAGGCGAGCAGCCGGGTGAGCACGGGACGCGCACCGGGCGGGGTCAGTTCGTCCGGCCGTTTGTAGCGGTTGAGGAGCGCGATGTACTCCTCGAAGAACTCGGCCAGTTCGTCACGGGTGAGCCGTATCGTGCCGCGCGAGTACGGGAAGGCGTCCGCCCAGTCGCCGAGGGGGTCGCTCTCGCGTTGCAGCCGCTCGAAGAGGTCGAGGTCCGCCGCGTACGCCTGGTGGTTCAACTCGTCCATGAGGAGGCGCGTCTCGGGACTCTGGCGGCTGCGCGGCGGAAAACGCCGGTCGCCGGGCACGGCCCGCCACCAACGCTCCCTGCGGGGAGTCGCGCCCTCGGTCTCCTCGACAAAGCCGTAACGGGCGAGCTCCCGGAGGTGATAGCTGGTGGCTCCGGTGTTGAGCCCGAGCACGCGGGCGAGGATCGCCGAGGTCGCGGGCCCGTGCAGGGTCAGGCGTTCGAGTATCTGCTGCCGCCGGGGTTGCGCGAGCGCCTTGAGCGCGGCGAGACCGGTCGTCGCGGGGTGGTCGGGTTCCTGTGCCATGCCGTCCACAGTGCTCTGTGCACATACCTCTGTGCACTGGAGCGGACCTGCGTCTTGGGGGTGGGGAAAGCCCTACCAACGGCGCCCGCACCGGCCCCGAGACCCACCCCGAGCGCGCCCGTCAACCGCCCTGGCGGCCCGCACTAGTACAGCTCCTCGTCCAGCCCTTCGGTGTCCTCGCCCTCCTCCTCCAACGCCTGTTTGACCACGCGCAGCGCCATGCCCTCTCCGTACCCCTTGCGGGCCAGCATGCCCGCGAGCCGGCGGAGCCGTTTGTCGCGCTCCAGGCCACGGGTGGACCGGAGCTTGCGGGCGACCAGTTCGCGGGCGGTCGCCTCCTCCCGCTCGGAGTCGAGCTGTCCGACCGCTTCGTCGATCAGGGTCGCGTCCACGCCTTTGGTCCGCAGCTCCCGCGCCAGGGCACGCCGGGCCAGGCCCCGGCCGTGGTGCCGGGACTCCACCCACGCGCCCGCGAACGCGGCGTCGTCGATGAGCCCCACGTCCTCGAAGCGGGAGAGGACCTCTTCCGCCACGTCCTCGGGGATCTCCCGCTTCTCCAGCGCGTCCGCGAGCTGTTTCCGGGTGCGCGGGGTGCCGGTGAGCAGGCGCAGACAGATCGCCCGCGCCCGCTCGGCCGGATCCTGGGGTGGCAGCTCCTGCTCGGCCCCCGACGAGTCGGGGCTGCCACCCGGCCGGTCCGTTCGCCGCCTCTTCGCATAAGGCATCGGACGAACTAGCTCTTGGCCGCTACTGCCTTGGCCGACTTGGCCTTGGTGGCAGGAGCGGGCACCGACTTCGCCGGGTCCTCGGCCGCGGTGGCCGTACCGGACGCCGTGGCGGAGATCGCCGCCGCGGCCGGCTCAGCGGTGACGGCTGCCGCCGCCTCCGGCCTGACACCGATGCCGAGCTTCTCCAAGATCTTCTTCTCGATCTCGTCGGCGAGGTCGGGATTGTCCTTGAGGAAGTTCCGCGCGTTCTCCTTGCCCTGGCCGAGCTGGTCGCCCTCGTACGTGTACCAGGCGCCGGCCTTCCGTACGAAGCCCTCGTCCACGCCCATGTCGATCAGGCCGCCCTCGCGGCTGATGCCGTGGCCGTAGAGGATGTCGAACTCGGCCTGCTTGAAGGGGGGCGCGACCTTGTTCTTGACCACCTTGACGCGGGTGCGGTTGCCGACCGCGTCCGTGCCGTCCTTGAGCGTCTCGATACGACGGATGTCGAGGCGCACCGACGCGTAGAACTTGAGCGCGCGGCCACCGGTCGTGGTCTCCGGCGAGCCGAACATGACGCCGATCTTCTCGCGGAGCTGGTTGATGAAGATCGCGGTGGTCTTGGACTGGTTGAGCGCGCTGGTGATCTTCCGGAGTGCCTGGCTCATCAGCCGCGCCTGGAGGCCGACGTGCGAGTCGCCCATCTCTCCCTCGATCTCCGCGCGCGGCACCAGGGCCGCGACGGAGTCGATGACGATGAGGTCGAGCGCCCCGGAGCGGACCAGCATGTCCACGATCTCGAGCGCCTGCTCGCCGTTGTCCGGCTGGGACAGGATCAGGTTGTCGATGTCGACGCCGAGCTTCTTCGCGTACTCGGGGTCGAGGGCGTGTTCGGCATCGATGAAGGCCACCGTGCCGCCGAGCTTCTGCGCGTTCGCCACCGCGTGCAGCGTGAGGGTCGTCTTTCCGGAGGACTCCGGTCCGTACACCTCCACCACACGGCCGCGCGGCAGACCGCCGACGCCGAGCGCGACGTCGAGCGCGGTCGATCCGGTGGGGATGACCTCGATGGGTTCGTTCGGCCGCTCGCCCAGGCGCATCACCGCGCCCTTCCCGAATTGCCGTTCAATTTGTGCGAGAGCGGCGTCGAGCGCCTTCTCGCGGTCGGTTCCTGCCATGGGTTCCACCCGATTTGCTTGTGTCGATCGCTTCACGTCAAAGACGCTATCCCCTGCCACTGACAACGGGCTCCGGCGCCGTCCCTGCCTGTGGACAAGTCCGCCGGAAACGCCACCGGCCGACCCCGGAAAACCGGTCCGCTTTCCATCAGAACGGATGTTCGATTTCAGTGTCAAGCGCCACACGCCTGCCGTCCCCGGGCCCGTGACTCACCGTTCGGCGACTGCCGCGTCGGAGCGCGGGTACCGGGTAGGCGCACGCGTAGAAGGGATACCGCGAGGTGCGGCAGAGGGGGGAGAGCCCGGTGGAACTGGCAGACGGTCGTGGCGCGTGGATCCCGGACGGGACGGCGGGAGTGGTGGTCGTCCTGCTCATCTTTGCCTTCGTCATCGGCATGTTCGCCTGGGGGATCTGGAACAAGTACCTCAGGGGGCGCTGAGATGGCCACCGTCCTGGGAGTGATCCTGATCGTCGCCGGCGCGGCCATCGCCGCGACGGGCCGGCTGACCGCCCGCACCTACGGACGGGACTCCGCCGGCCGCCGGATCGGGATCTGGTTGCTCTTTTTCGCCACGGGCGTGGGAGTGGCCTCAGCCGGCTTCGCCCTCATCTGACGGCTCCCGAAGGTGGTCGGCAGGCGACCGGGCACGATCGACGATCGCCGTATGTCCGCGTGTCAGCCACCGGTGATCGAGAAGCCGATCACCACGCCCGCGGTGACACTGATCTTGCCGGGGGCGAGGTCACCCTCGCCGCCGGCCCCGTCGGCCTGGCGGTGCCCTCGGTAGGAGTTCTGCAACTGGTCGGAGTCCACGTCCTTGATGTGGACGACGGGACCGAGCCGGACATCGGCGGCCTCCGCATACAGGGCCGCCTTCTCACGTGCGGCGGCTACGGCGGCCGTGCGCGCCTGGGCGCGAAGTTCGTTCTTTGTACTCACGTCGAACTCGACACCGTCGACCTGGTTCGCCCCGGCCTCGACCACGTCGACGAGTACCGTCTCCAGGATGTCCAGCTCACGCAGCTCGATCACGAAGGAGGCCTTGCACTCATAGCCAAGGAACGTGCGCTCATTGCCGTAGCTCCATGAGGACTTCAGGTCCAGGCGCGAGGTGGACACCGCACTGTCCGGAATGCCGTGGCCGCGCAGCACCTCCCGGATCTGGTTGACGCTGCCCCGGGTGACCTCGAACGACTCGCCCGGCTTCTGCCTCGTCTGGTTGATCGCCACGCGAA
Organism: Streptomyces sp. NPDC087420; assembly: GCF_044744165.1. Taxonomy (NCBI): domain Bacteria; kingdom Bacillati; phylum Actinomycetota; class Actinomycetes; order Kitasatosporales; family Streptomycetaceae; genus Streptomyces; species Streptomyces sp. NPDC087420. The sequence continues at coordinate 32,249 of NZ_JBIUXU010000015.1, read as the reverse complement.
GCCGGGCAACATCCGGCGTGGCATCCACGCTTGCCGCGCCGAAGACGGATATGCCCCAGGGGGCGTCTATGGACTGGGTACCGTTCATGCCGCCCATCCAACCAGGTCAGCGACCTGCGAGGGGCGGGTTTGACGCCGGTACGGCGGGGTGGGTGGGAGAGGTCGCAGCGGATCCCGTCAGCCGCCCGCACAAGAAGCGGGTGTGCGTTGTCGACAGGACTACAGGGCTACAGGGCTAGGTGGGAAGCCTGGGATCCATGTCGACCAGTTCCCGATGCGAACGGAACAGGGGTCCGCCGAGGCGTTCCACGGCCCGGCGCAGCACCACCGGATCGCCGTCGACGGAGCTCAGTTGGCAGACTCCGATGTAACCAAAATCCCGCAACTCCTTGATGTCCCCGGGGAGGAGGGAGGTCCTGTCGGGGAGCGGGGCCGTCTGGCGTGGGCGGACCACCAGGACGTGGGATGCGGTCCTGCTGCCTCCCTGGCCGATCGAGTAGGTGAACGTGCGCAGCACGCCGAGATAGTCGACGTCCTGCCACGGGATGCGCCACGAGGCGCCATAGAGTTCCAGGGCCAGTCCTGTTTCGTCGACCGTCAGGATCCACGGTTTCTCTCGCGCCGCCACGGCCGCTCCCCAGCCGAAGAGCAGGAAGAACAGTTCAAAGATGAAGCCGCCTGCCCTCTCGCTCAGGTCGAGCCACATGTAGTAGCCGAACCAGCCGGCCAGGGCGATCATCACGGCGCTCAGGCAGGCCCACGAACGGCGTTTGGCGGGGCTCGTCCTCTTGGTGAGGAGTACGCGTGACGGGCCCGTCGGCTGCTGGCTCACCGGGCGTTCTCCGACGGGACCGCTGACCAGAACGAGGTCGCTGGCGGCGTTCACCGAGCGGCGCTGCGGACGAGGAAGTCCTCGCCTGGCCAGATCGTGGTCCACGTACGTATAGATCTCGTCCAGGGTGAGGGGGCCCGAAGCGTGGAGTGCTCCCAGCAGGGCTTCGGTGAAGGCGGTGTACGTGGCGCCGGGCGGTGCGTGTGAGGGGGCGGTGGCAGTCGTGGAGGTGAGGGTGAAGGTGCCGGTCACTTCCAGCTGGCCGGCCACGAGGCTGTCCGGCGTGCTCATCGCCGCCACGGCCCGGCCGGAGAAGCAGCAGTCGAGTATGAGGACTCTGGCTCTGGCTCTGGCGCGTGACAGTTCACGCTTGACCACTTCCAGCGGCACCGCGGTGTAGGCGACGTTGTCCGGCTCCGCGTCTGCCAGGGTGAGGTGCAGTAACCCGTCTTCGTCCAGCAGACCGTGGCCCGCGTAGTAGACCAGCAGCAGATCGGTGGCCTCACGCCGCGCCACGGCCAGCGCGCTGCCGAGCGTCGCCTTGTCGAGCGGCTGGTCCTCGTTTCCCAGGACCTGGCAGTGGTCGGCGGGGAGCAGACCGTGCTCCCCGGTCAGGACCTTCCACAGAGCGGTGAGGTTGTCCCGCACGGCCGGTATCTCCGCAAGGTTCGCGGAACTGTAGGCGGACACGCCGATCAGCACGGCGCGAGAGGCGCTTCCGTCGGGAATCCACGGGTCCGGCATCGGTCTCAGTCGCGGGACTGTTCGAGCAGCGTCACGACCTCGGCGATGACGCGCTCGGGATCCGCGGCCCGGCGCACATCCACCTCGACGCGGCGTCCGTCCGCCGCGACGACCGACACTTTGACATCCGTACGGCGCTGAATCAGCCAGGTCGTCAGGGACCGGGCGAGTACGGCGCCGGCGCCGCCCGAACCCAGGGCCACCGCCACCACGTCGAGAGCCACTCCCATGTGGCCCGGCTCCGGCGCGGATTGCCGCATCTCCAGACGGCCACGGAGCACGTCCTCCAGGGCCAGCCAGTCGCGCAGTGCCAGTAGGTGCGTCTCGGCGTCGTCGCCGGACACCCTCAGTTCGAGTTCAGGACTCTCCGTATCCCCCGTCGTCATGCCGACCATGATGCCAGGTGGCTCCCTCCTGGGAGGCCGCGTCTTCAATCGGACCGGAGATCGTTCCGACAGGCGGAACCGCCTTCAGGAATGAGGATGATCACGAGTCCCGTCACGACCAGTGCGGTGCCGGCGAGATGGACGCCGGTGAAGCCCGCCTGGTGCAGGACGGTGCCGCCCACGGCGGAGCCGGCCGCGATGCCGGTGTTGAACACGGAGATGTTGACCGCCCCGGCGAGCTGGGCGCCGGGACCGGCCCGCCGGTCCACATCCGCCTGCGCGGCGGTGCTGAACGCGCCGAACGCCGCGGACCAGACCAGGGCGGTGAGCCAGGTCATCGCCGGGCGGGCCATCACCACGGGGACAACGGCCAGGCACAGGGCGAGCGAGGCCGCCGCGACCGGCGGAGTGCGGCGGGTACGGCGGTCGGCGCCCGCACCGCCGACCGCGTTGCCGATCGTGGCGGCCACGCCGCCGGTCAGCAGCAGGAGAGCCGTCGTGGCCGGCCCGAGATCGGTACGCCGGGTCAGGAGGACGACGAAGTACGTGGACGCCGTGTAGTGGCCCGCCGTGACAGCGGCGTTGGCCACGAAGGTGAGCGGCATCCGGCCTCGGCCCAGCGCCGCCAGCTGCGCCTTCGTACCGGACGGTGGGGCGGGAGCGGGAGGTGGGGCGGGGGCGGACGGTGTCAGCAGTGCCGCTGCCGTCAGCACGGCCGCAGCCAGGGCCGCCAGCCCGCCGTACACCCCGCGCCAGCCCACGGCGTCCGCCAGTAGCGTGCTCGCCGGGACACCCACGACGCCGGAGACCGTGATGCCGCCGAAGACCACGGCCACCGCCCGGCCCCGCCGCTCGGGGCCGACGAGCACCGTCGCCGTGGCGAGCGCCGTCACGGCGTAGAGAGCCGCCGCCGCGCCGGTGAACGCCCGTGCGGCGAGCAGGAGGGGGAACGCGGGGGCCGCGGCGGTCACAGCGTTCCCCACGGCCAGCGCTCCCAGGGCGCCCAGGAGCACCCGCCGTCGAGGCGCCCTCCTGAGGACGAGCGTGAGTACGGGCCCCGCCACGACCACCGCCACCGCGTACACGGAGACGAGCGTGCCCGCGGCGCCGACGGAGACCGCCAGGTCGGCGCCGATGACGGGGAGCAGCCCGGCGACCCCCAGCTCACTCGTGCCCAGCACCCACGCGCCGAGGGCCAGCACGGTCAGAGTCGGCAGCACGCGCGTGCGCGGGTGTCGACACGAGTCGGCGCGCTCGGAGGGGGACGTGGAGAGCGAGGAGGAGCACATGCGCGGGACACCCCTGGGTGACAGTCCGGAGGCGCGCACCACCGATCGGGCGCGCGGGAAGCCGCACGGCGAAGGGGGGAGGGGTGTCGCTGAATACGGGCGGCGCGTCGGCTCAGTGGCCGCGCGGCGCGAACATGAGAACGGCCATGCCGACCAGGCAGATCGACGCGCCGGTGATGTCGTAACGGTCCGGGCGGTAGCCGTCGGCGACCACGCCCCACAGGATCGATCCTGCCACGAAGACGCCGCCGTACGCCGCCAGGATCCGGCCGAACTGCCCGTCCGGCTGGAGGGTCGCCGCGAAGCCGTACAGGCCGAGCGCGATGACACCGGCGCCGATCCAGATCCAGCCCTTGTGCTCGCGCACCCCCTGCCAGACGAGCCAGGCTCCGCCGATCTCGAACAGCGCGGCAACCACGAACAGGGCGAGCGAACGCGCTACGTACACGGATGCGGGTCTTTCTCTCGGGATGTCACGACCCAGCATGCACGGCCGGCGATCCGGCCGTGCGACCCGGGTCGGCGTCCGCACTCACCCGTTCACCGGCGCCCCAGCACCCTGCGCCTCGCCCACCCGAGGATCGACCCGCCCCCGCGCGGCCGCGTGCCGTGCACCCTCGGGTCGTCCATCACCGCGTACCGCTTCACGTACGCCCCCAGGAACGCCTGGAGCGTGGCGATCGCCGGGATGGCGATCAGCGCGCCGACCGCGCCCAGGAGGGCCGTACCGGCGATGACCGAGCCGAAGGCGACCGCCGGGTGGATGTCGACGGTCTTGGCGGTGAGCTTGGGCTGGAGGACGTAGTTCTCGAACTGCTGGTAGAGCAGCACAAATCCGAGCACCCAGAGCGCGTACCAAGGGGCGACGGTGAAGGCGATCAGCATCGGCAGGGCGCCCGCCAGATACGTACCGATGGTCGGGATGAACTGCGACACCAGGCCCACCCACACCGCGAGCACCGGCGCGTACGGCACCCCCAGAGTCGCCAGCAGGACGTAGTGCGCGACTCCCGAGATGAGGGCCATCAGGCCGCGGGAGTAGATGTAGCCCCCGGTCTTCTCGACCGCGATCTCCCACGCGCGCAGCACCTCGGCCTGCTTGGCGGGCGGCAGGACGGAGCACAGTCCGCGCCGCAGGCGGGGGCCGTCGGCCGCGAAGTAGAACGAGAACAGGAAGATCGTCAGGAGTCGGAACAGCCCGCCGAGCACGGTGGTGGAGACGTCCAGCACCCCGGTGGCGCTGTTCTGGACGTACCGCTGGAGCCAGTCGGAGTGCAGGAGGCTGTCCTGGACCGCGACGCGGGACAGCTCGGTGTGGAAGTTCTCGTTGAGCCAGTTGATCAGGGAGTCGAGGTACGCGGGAAAGGACTCGACGATCTGGATGATCTGGCCGGCCAGTATCGAGCCGAGCATCACGACAAAGCCGACGCTGGCGACCACCACACCGAAGAAGACCAGGAAGGTGGCGAGTCCACGCCGCATCCCGCTCGACGCCATGCGGCTGACGGCCGGTTCGACCGCCAGCGCCAGGAAAAACGCGATCAGTACGTTGATCAGCAGTCCGATGAGCTGATGGAACGCCCAACTGCCCAGCTGGAAACAGGCGACGAGTCCCAGCGCCAGGATCATGGCGCGCGGCAGCCAATGGGGCATACGGGCCCGGCCGTCGTCGCTCCCTTCCCGCACGCCCCCACCGGCGCCGGCGAGCGCCGGGACGGGGGATCGGGAGGAGGAAGGCGAGGGGGACGGAATCGGCGGATGTACGCCCTGCGGGGTCTCGTCTGTCGGTGCCACTGGCCAAGTGTCGCCTACCGCCGGGACGTCCCGTCCCACCGAGGACGACGAGGCGCCGCCACGGGTGGTTCGTTCATCCGCGCGTCGGCACAGCGCGATCGAATCGTGACGCGGTGCGAGGCACGGGTCCCCCTCCCCCCTCGATCCGTCTCACCGCCTCTCCGCCGGGATGTCCGTCGCGGCGCAGACCGCCCGCCACACGTCCTTCGTCTCCCAGCCCGCCTCGAGCGCGCCGTACACCGTACGACCCCCCAGCTCGGCCATCACATGGTCGCGGGCGAAGGACTCGGCGTACGCGACGCCGAAGTGGTCCGCCATCCGCTCCCAGAAAATCGTCAACCGCATGGCACCAGTATCGCGCCCCTGGGAGTGCGGAGGGAGCGGGCGTACGCCTCAGCCGCCCAGGGCCCGCACCCCTGCCGTGACCAGTACCGCCGCCCCCACGACCACCAGGAAGGGGGCGCGCAGGACCAGCGCGAGGGCCGCCGCCGCGACTCCCGCGCCCCGTGCGTCCACGACGAGCGAGCCGTTGAGGCTGAACGTCTGCTGCGCCGTGAGCGCGGCCAGCAGGGCGACGGGAAGCAGCGCGGAGAGCTTCTGTACGAGGGGTCGTTCGAGCGCTCCCTCGGGCACCAGCAGACCCACCAGCTTGACGAGATAACAGCCCACGGCCGTCACCCCGATGGCGATCCAGATGTTCAACGCCCTGCTTCCTTTCTGCCGTGAACGCCTTGGACGTAGAGCGCGGCGGGCGCGGCCAGCGCCGCGACCAGGACAGGGACACCGCCGGGCAGCACCGGCAGGAAGCCCAGCCCGAGGACGACGGCGAGACCCGCGACCGTCCGCTCGGTCGCCGTCCGCAGCATGGGAGCCAGCAGCGCGAGGAAGACGGCGGGTCCCGCCGCGTCGAGGCCCCACGCGTCGGTGTCCCCCAGGGCCTCGGCACCGAGCGCCCCGGCGAGGGTGGTGAGGTTCCAGAGGAGGTAGAGGGTGAGCCCGGTGACGGTGAAGCCGATCCTGGCGCCGCGCCGGGTGGGCTGGGCGAGGGCGACGGCCGTGGTCTCGTCGATGACCCACTGGGCGGCGAAGGGGCGTACGGGACCGGGCAGCCGCAGCAGTTGCGACAGCCTGAGTCCGTAGAACGCGTTGCGTACGCCGAGGAAAAACGCGCCGGCCGCGGCGGTCAGCGGATTGCCGCCCGCCGCCAGGGCTCCGACCAGGGCGAACTGCGAGGCGCCGGTGAAGACCAGCAGGCTGAGGGCGCAGCTCTGGAGAACGGTGAGGCCGGCGCCCGCGGAGGTGACGCCGAAGGCGAAACCGGAGAGCCCGACGGCGATCCCGACCCCCAGCGCGTCGCGGACGACGGCCCGGTCGGACTTCGGCTCGGGGATGGGTTGCCCGGCGGTGTGCGCCGGTGTGTCAATGCCTGACGAGGTCGGTCTGTCCGACGGGCCCCGCGGGCCGTCCGGCGTCGCGGGCCAGGGTACGGATGCTGTCTGATCTGCCACGTCCCGGACGGTACGCGGCCGGGACATGGTCGTCTTGTACGTTCTTGCACCGACCGTACAAGATCATCTTGCGCTCATCGCGCCGGGCCTCCGCTCCCTGCGGTAGGCGCCCGGCGGCACGCCGACGATCCGGGTGAAGTGCCGGTTGAGGTGCGGCTGGTCGGAGAAGCCGACGGCCAGGGCCGCCTCCGCCGGGGCGGTGCCCGCGTCCAGGAGCCGGCGGGCCCGCCGTACACGCGCGCCGGTCAGCCAGGTGTGCGGAGGCAGGTCGTACGTGTCCCTGAACGCCCTCAGCAGCGCGAACGGACTGGTCCCGAGGTCCGCCGCGAGCCGCTCCAGGGAGGGCGGGTCGGCCATCCGCTCCTCCAGCACGGCACGCGCGCGTGCCGCGATCCTGGCCCCCGCACCCCGTACCTCCCGCTGCTGGAGCGGCCCGCCGTTGAGGCGCAGCAGGCGGGTCACGGCGACCCTCAGGAAAGTGTCGGCGGCCAGGGCGTTGCCCTCGTCGGCCGCGCGGAGCACCTGGTGCACCAGCCGGACGGTGTACGGGTCGTCGAAGACCGGGGCCGTGAAACCGGGGGTCCCGCGGATCGTCATCGTCTCGGCCGCGATGGCGGAGACCACGTCGGCCGACGGGTAGACGGCCCCGTACTGCCAGCCCTCGGGGTCCTGGGCATGGCCGGTGTGCGGGGTCTCGGGGTTGACCAGCGCGAGGGAACCGGGTCCGGCGTACTGGTCGCCTCCGCCGTGGTGGAAGATCTCGACGCCCTCGGTGATCGCGGCGATGACAAAGGTCTCGTGGGTGTGCCGGAGGAACGTCTTGTGGATGTAGTGCGCACGCAGCAGGTCGACCCCCGGCAGGTCGGCGTAGTTCCAGTGCCGTGCCCGCTCCCGTGCCGCCATTTCCCCATTCTGCCGTCGCGCGGCGGCGGCGGATGAACGGCGGCTGGTGAACAGCGGCGCGTGAAAGGCGGACCGGAGCCGTTTCCCCAGCTCCGGGCGATTGTCAGTGGCCGGGTGCACGATAGGTGGCATGGCACGTACCGCGCTCGACTCCTTCTCCCCCGCGACCCGCGCCTGGTTCACGGGGGCCTTCTCCGCGCCCACCGCGGCGCAGGAGGGGGCCTGGCGTGCCATCCAGGAGGGTTCTGACGTGCTGGTCGTCGCCCCGACCGGCTCCGGCAAGACGCTGGCCGCCTTCCTCGCCGCCCTCGACCAGCTGGCGTCGAAGCCGCCGCCCGCCGAGGCGCGGAAGCGCTGCCGGGTGCTGTACGTGTCGCCGCTCAAGGCCCTCGCGGTCGACGTGGAGCGCAATCTGCGCAGCCCGCTCACCGGCATCAGGCAGGAGTCCGTGCGGCTCGGCCTGCCCGAGCCCGAGGTGCGGGTCGGTATCCGCTCCGGGGACACCCCGGCCGCCGAGCGCAGGACGCTGGCGACCAAACCGCCGGACATCCTCATCACGACCCCCGAATCGCTGTTCCTGATGCTCACGTCCGCCGCCCGGGACGCGCTCGCCGGGATCGAGACGGTGATCCTGGACGAGGTGCACGCCGTGGCCGGGACGAAGCGGGGGGCGCATCTCGCGCTCTCCCTGGAGCGGCTGGACGAGCTGCTGCCGCGCCCGGCCCGCCGTATCGGTCTCTCGGCGACGGTCCGTCCGGTGGAGGAGGTCGCCCGTTACCTCTCCCCGCAGCGCCGGGTGGAGATCGTCCAGCCCCCGTCGGGCAAGGAGTTCGACCTCTCCGTCGTCGTGCCGGTCGAGGATCTGGGCGAGCTGGGCGGCTCTCCCGCGACCGACACGGACAACGCCGAGAAGCCCTCGATCTGGCCGCACGTGGAGGAGCGGATCGCCGATCTTGTCCAGTCCCACCGCTCGACGATCGTCTTCGCCAACTCCCGCCGCCTCGCCGAGCGCCTGTGCAACCGGCTGAACGAGATCGCGTACGAACGGGCGACAGGGGAGGCCATGCCCCAGGCGCACTCCCCCGCCGAGGTGATGGCCCAGTCGGGCGCCGCGCAGGGGGCGCCGCCGCTGCTCGCGCGGGCGCATCACGGCTCGGTGTCCAAGGAGCAGCGCGCGCAGGTCGAGGAGGATCTCAAGGCGGGCCGGCTGCCCGCCGTCGTGGCCACGTCCAGCCTGGAGCTGGGCATCGACATGGGCGCGGTGGACCTGGTCATCCAGGTCGAGTCGCCGCCCTCGGTCGCCTCCGGCCTCCAGCGCGTCGGGCGCGCCGGCCACCAGGTGGGAGCGGTCTCCACGGGCGTGGTCTTCCCCAAGTACCGCGGCGATCTGGTGCAGGCGGCGGTGGTCACGGAGCGGATGCGCAGCGGCTCCATCGAGGCACTGCGGGTCCCCGCGAATCCGCTGGACGTGCTGGCACAGCAGCTGGTCGCGATCGTCGCCCTGGACACCCGGCAGGCCGACGACCTGCTGGCGCTGGCCCGCCGGGCCGCACCGTTCGCCTCCCTGCCCGAGTCGGCCTTCACCGCCGTGCTCGACATGCTCGCCGGGCGCTATCCGTCGGACGCCTTCGCGGAGCTGCGCCCGCGTGTGGTGTGGGACCGCGTGGCCGGTACGGTCACGGGCCGCCCCGGGGCGCAGCGCCTGGCCGTCACCTCCGGGGGCACCATCCCGGACCGTGGCCTGTTCGGTGTCTTCCTGGCCGGGTCCGACCCGAAGAAGGGCGGCGGGCGGGTCGGTGAGCTGGACGAGGAGATGGTGTACGAGTCCCGGGCGGGCGACGTCTTCACGCTCGGCACGTCGTCGTGGCGCATCGAGGACATCACCCGCGACCGGGTGCTGGTCACCCCCGCGCCGGGAGCCCCGGGCCGGCTGCCCTTCTGGAAGGGCGACCAGCTGGGCCGGCCGCTGGAGTTGGGGCGTGCGGTGGGCGCGTTCCTGCGCGAGGTCGGCGCGCTCTCCGAGGAGGACGCCCGGCTGCGGCTGATGACGGCGGGCCTCGACCACTGGGCGGCGGGCAATCTGCTGGCGTATCTGGACGAGCAGCGCCGTGCCTGCGGCCACGTCCCGGACGACCGGACGATCCTCGTCGAGCGCTTCCGGGACGAGCTGGGCGACTGGCGGGTGGTGATCCACTCCCCGTTCGGCGCCCAGGTGCACGCTCCCTGGGCGCTGGCGCTCGGCGCCCGCCTCGCCGAGCGGTACGGAATGGACGCCCAGGTCATGCACGCGGACGACGGCATCGTGCTGCGCCTGCCCGACGCCGACCTGATGGGTCTCGACCTGCTCGACGCCGACCTCGGCGATCTGGGCAGCCCGGGCGGGACGGGCGATACGGGCCGGTCGGGCGGTACGGGCGGCCCCGGCAAGGAGCGCGACCGCCTCGACACGACCTTCGACAGTGCGCAGGCGCCCGTCGGCGCCGCCGATGTGGCCTTCGACCGCGGTGAGATCAGCGGCCTCGTCACCGAACAGGTCGGCGGATCCGCGCTGTTCGCCTCCCGCTTCCGTGAGTGCGCGGCGCGGGCGCTTCTGCTTCCGCGCCGCAGCCCCGGCAAGCGCACCCCGCTGTGGCAGCAGCGCCAGCGCGCCGCCCAACTCCTCCAGGTGGCCAGCGAGTTCGGCTCGTTCCCGATCGTGCTGGAGGCCGTCAGGGAATGCCTCCAGGACGTCTTCGACGTGCCGGGTCTCACGGAACTGATGGGGGACATCGAGTCCAGGAAGGTCCGGCTGGTCGAGGTCACCACCACCGAGCCCTCCCCCTTCGCCCGTTCCCTGCTCTTCGGCTATGTCGCCCAGTTCCTGTACGAGGGCGACTCCCCGCTCGCCGAGCGGCGCGCGGCCGCGCTCTCCCTGGACTCCCGGCTGCTGGCCGAGCTGCTGGGCCAGGCCGAGCTGCGCGAACTGCTCGACCCGGAGGTCCTCACGGAGCTGGAGCGCGAGCTCCAGTGGCTGACCGAGGACCGCCGTATCAAGGACGTGGAAGGGGTCGCCGACCTCCTGCGGGTCCTCGGGCCGCTCACGGACGCCGAGTTGGCGGAGCGCGGCGCGCGAGCGCCCTGGGCCGGGGAGCTGGCCGAGGCCCGCCGGGCCATCCGGGTCCGCGTCGGCGGAGCCGACCACTGGGCGGCGATCGAGGACGCGGGCCGGCTGCGGGACGCTCTGGGCACCGCCCTGCCCGTCGGCGTCCCCGAGGCGTTCACCGAACCGGTCAAGGACCCCCTGGGCGATCTCCTCGCCCGCTTCGCCCGTACACACGGCCCGTTCACCTCGTCCCAGGCCGCCGCGCGCTTCGGCCTGGGCGCGGCGGTCACGGACGGCGCGCTGCAACGCCTCGCGGCCGGCGGCCGGGTCGTCCAGGGCGAGTTCCACCCCTCGGGCATCGGCCAGGAGTGGTGCGACGCCACGGTCCTGCGCCGGCTGCGCCGCCGCTCGCTGGCCGCCCTGCGCCAGGAGCTGGAGCCCGTCCCGCCCGCCGCGCTCGCCACCTTCCTCCCCCAGTGGCAGCACCTGGGCAGCCACAGCCTGCGCGGGATCGACGGACTCGCCCGCGCCGTGGAGCAGTTGCAGGGCGCCCCGGTCCCGGCCTCGGCCCTGGAGCGGCTGATCCTGCCGTCCCGGGTCAGCGGCTACACCCCGGCGCTGCTGGACGAACTGACCACCACGGGTGAGGTCTTGTGGGCGGGCGCCGGCGCGCTCCCCGGCAAGGACGGCTGGGTCTCGCTCCACCTCGCCGACACGGCCCCGCTGTTGCTGGCGCCCCCGCACCCCCTGGAGCTGAGCGCGCTCCACGAATCCGTCCTCGCGATCCTCTCGGGCGGTTACGGCCTGTTCTTCCGCCAGATCGCCGACCAGGTCCGCGCCACCACCCACCCGGACGCCGCCGATCCGCACCTGGCCGACGTCCTCTGGGACCTGTCCTGGTCCGGCCGGCTCACCAACGACACGCTCGCGCCCCTGCGGGCGCTGCTCGGCTCGGGCCGCACGGCGGGCTCCACCGCCCACCGGGCCAGGCGCCCGGTCCCGCGCGGGCGGTACGGCTCGCTCACGACGGCCGCGCGGACCGCGTCGCGGACGGGCCCGCCGACGGTCAGCGGACGCTGGTCGCTGCTCCCCGCCCCGGAACCGGACCGTACGCACCGCGCGCACGCGCTGGCCAGGGCCCTCCTCGACCGCCATGGCGTGGTGACCCGCGGCGCGGTCGCCGCGGAAGGCGTCGAGGGCGGCTTCTCCGCCGTGTACCGCGTCCTGTCGGCCTTCGAGGACAGCGGGCAGGCCCGCCGTGGTTATGTCGTGGAGGGCCTGGGCGCGGCCCAGTTCGCGATGGACGGCGCGGTCGACCGGCTCCGCGCGGCGTCGACGGCCCGCGACCGCGGGGAATCCGGCGCCGCGCCCCGGGCCGTGGTCCTGGCGGCCGCGGACCCCGCCAACGCGTACGGGGCGGCGCTCCCCTGGCCCGAGCCCCCGGACGGCGCCGGGCACAAGCCGGGCCGCAAAGCCGGCTCCCTGGTCGTCCTGGTCGACGGCGAGCTGACGCTGTACATGGAACGGGGCGGCAAGACCCTCCTGGCCTGGCCGAAGGACCCGGAGGATCCCGCCCTCACGGCGGCGGCCCAGGCCCTGGCGGGAGCGGCCCGCGCGGGAGCGCTGGGCACGATCACGGTGGAGCGGGCGAACGGCGTATCGGCCCTGACGTCCCCCTTGGGCCGCACCCTGGAGACCGCCGGTTTCCACGCGACCCCGAGGGGCCTGCGCCTACGCGCCTGAGCCGCTGTCCCGGCGCCGCATGCCTACGCGCCTGAGCCGCCGCCCCGGCGTGGCGAGGAGGACACCCCGGCGGGCCGTACCGGGTCGGACACCCCGGCGGCCGTACGGGACACGGCGTGCACCGGCAGCAGACTCAGCCCCCAGCCGCCCGCCGCCACCGCCCCCTCGACGAAGCCGGTGTGCTCGGGCGCCAGCACGAGCCGCAGGACCGCCCACCACCACAGCCCGCCCAGCGCGACCGTCGGCAGAAGGATCCATCGCCTCGCCATAGCCGCCGCTGCCTCCTCCACCCGCCCCAGGACCACCCGGCCTCCGGTCGTCTCAGAAGTCTCCCCCGCCCAGCCCCACCCCGCATCCAGAACGCCCATCCCCACCCAAAAGCCGCTACCAGAAGCCGCCACGACACGACCGGCAGCGCACAGAAGTGGGCCCCCCGGCCGACGACCGGGGGACCCTCTTCACGCTCGCGCGGACCGCAGCGGGAGCGGACGACGTCAACCTGCTCTCAGACGCTCTCCGCCTGGAACATCCAGGCATGCTTCTCCAGATCCGCCGTGACCTGGATCAGGACGTCCTGGGTGACCGGGTCGGGGTCGTCGGTCACCTTGACGCGATCGCGCATCTGCCCGATCACCGCGCCGAGGCCGTCGACCATGAGGCGGACCGCGTCCGCGTCCTTGATCCAGCCGTTCGGGACCGTACCGAAGGCACTGGTCGCCGCGACCGTGCCGGCGCGGCCGTCCGGGGTGACGCCGAGGGCCGACGCCCGTTCGGCCACGGTGTCCATGTGCTGCCGCGCCGTGGTCACGACCTCGTCGAGCTGGAGATGTACGGAGCGGAAGCGGGGACCGACGATGTTCCAGTGCACCTGTTTGGCGACCAGCGCGAGATCCACCAGGTCCACGAGCGCGCCCTGGAGCGCCTCGCCGACCAGCTTGACGTCTTCCTCGGACAGGGAACTCTTGACGACAGACATGCACGTCCTCCATTGCCGTTCGTACGTACCTTCAACCATGGCACAGATGCCCTGAAGAGGTCATTTCACTCCCATGGGCTGCCGGGGGCTGGCGGGGGCTGCGGGAAGAAGACAAAAACCCCGGCCGGTGAAGTGCACCGGACGGGGCTCGCGCCGAACGTACGAACGGGTGGGACAGCACCCGCGGAATCTAGGCGGCGACGACGTCCACCGCTTCCGTGGGTGCCTTGATGGTCACCCGTTCCGTCGGCACCTTGGCCACCGACGTCACGGAGACAGAGTTGAGCATCGGGCGTACTGGCGCCGGCACGGGCTCGTTCGCCGCCGCCGACGCTGCCAGCTCGGCCAGCGACAGTTCGTCGCTCACTTCACGCATGAGCTCGGACATCCGTACATCCAGCGCGTCGCAGATCGCGGAGAGCAGCTCGGAGGATGCCTCCTTCTGCCCCCGCTCCACCTCGGAAAGATAGCCGAGCGAGACTCGGGCGGACGAGGAGACTTCGCGCAGAGTACGGCCCTGGCGCTGGCGCTGCCGACGCAGCACGTCACCAAGCAGGCGACGGAGCAGAATCATCGGTGGCTCCCTCCTCGGACCGCGTAGCCGCATCCTTCTCGCCCCACCGTACCGCCTCGCGCCGCGGCCGTGCGGGGAGCGATGCGGTGTTCACTCAGGGCTGCAAACATCAATTCCCCCCGTTCTGTTCCGTATCCTGTGCCCGCCCGTTCCCGGAAAGTTCGCTGCGGAGCAGTCTCAGCACGCTGAGTACACTCTCTTTACGAATGTCCGCCCGGTCACCGTTCAACCGCAGAGCGACAACTTTCCCGGGACCGATCGGTCCCGCGACCGCCACATAGACGGTCCCCACGGGCCGGCCGTCCTGCGGTTCAGGACCCGCCACCCCGGTGGTCGAGGCGCCCCAGTCGGCGCCCAGGACCCGTCGTACCCCCGCCGCCATCTGCCGTGCGACCTCGGGATCCACCGCACCGCGCTCGGCCAGCAGGGGCGCGGCGACGCCCAGGACGTCCCGCTTGAGATCCGTCGCATAGGCCGTCACGGACCCGCGGAAGCTCCGGGAGGCGCCGGGGACGGAGGTCAGCTCCGCGGCCACCAGACCGCCTGTCAGGGACTCCGCGACGGCGAGCGTCGCGGACCGCTCCTCCAGCAGCGCCAGCACCCGCGCCGCGTCGCCGTTCACCGCGTCGACTCCGCCGCGGCACTCTCCCCGGCCCCGTCGGCCTCACCCGACTCGTCAGAGTCATCAGACGCGGCTGGATGGTGAACCTCCGCCGCCAACCGCCGCGCCACGATCCCCCGCCGCCGGATGAGCACCGCGTCGCGTACGTAGTCCAGTCCGGTGACCACCGTCAGCACGACGGCCAGCGCCATCACCCAGAAGCGCAGCGTCGCCAGCGGCCCCGTCAGCGCCAGTACGTACATCCCCACCGCCACGCCCTGCGCCAGGGTCTTCGCCTTGCCGCCCCGGCTGGCCGGGATGACGGCGAGTCTGATCACCCAGAACCGCATCAGCGTGATGCCGGTCTCACGGAAGAGGATGACGCCCGTCACCCACCAGGGCAGATCGCCCAGCACCGAGAGACTGATCAGCCCCGCCGCCATGATCGCCTTGTCGGCGATGGGGTCGGCGATCTTCCCGAAGTCGGTGACCAGGTTGTACGTACGGGCCAGATGGCCGTCGAAGACGTCGGTGATCATGGCGACGGCGAACGCCGCCCACGCCCAGGCGCGCCAGGCCGGGTCGAACCCGCCGTCCTGGAACAGCAGCACCACGAAGGCGGGCACGAGCACCAGCCGCACCATGGTGAGTATGTTGGCGATGTTCCACAGGCTGGCCTGATTGACCGCAGCAGCCCCCAGCTTGCCCTTGGGCGCCGGTACCCGCTTCGCGCCGGTACCGCCCGCAGCGGACGCCGGGACTCCGGTCATCTGGCCGCCTCCTCACCCGGGGTCCGTGGGTCGTCCCCCGGAAAGTCGCAGTACTCGACGACCAGGTCCACGCCCTGGGTGCCGACCACCTTCGCCTCGACCATACGGCCGGGACGCAGACCCGTGCCGGAGGTGAAGATCACCTGTCCGTCCGTTTCGGGCGCCTGGTGCGCCGCGCGCCCGGTGGCGGCCTCCTCGGGCCCCTCTTCGCCGGCGTAGGAATCACTCTCCGCACCACTCTCCGGAGCGACCGACTCCACCAACACCTCAAGGCTCTCACCGAGGCGCTCCTCGGCGCGCTGGGCCGTCAGCTCCTCGGCGAGGCGCGACAGGTGCGCCAGCCGCTCGTCGATGACGTCCTGGTCCAGCTTGTCGCCGTAGGTGGCGGCCTCCGTGCCGTCCTCGTCCGAGTACCCGAAGACGCCGATGGCGTCGAGCCGCGCACCGGTCAGGAAACGTTCCAGCTCGGCGAAGTCCGCCTCCGTCTCGCCGGGGAAGCCGACGATGAAGTTCGAGCGCACACCGGCCTGCGGGGCCTTGCCCCGGATGGTCCCGAGCAGTTCGAGGAAGCGCTCGGTGTCCCCGAAGCGCCGCATCGCGCGCAGCACACCCGGCGCGGAGTGCTGGAAGGACAGGTCGAAGTACGGGGCGACCTTGGGCGTGGACGTCAGGACGTCGATCAGGCCGGGGCGCATCTCGGCCGGCTGGAGGTAGCTGACCCGGATCCGCTCGATGCCGTCGACGGCCGCCAGCTCGGGCAGCAGCGTCTCCAGCAGGCGGATGTCGCCGAGGTCCTTGCCGTACGAGGTGTTGTTCTCGGAGACGAGCATGACCTCCTTGACGCCCTGGTCGGCCAGCCAGCGCGTCTCGGTGAGCACGTCGCTGGGGCGCCGGGAGATGAAGGAGCCGCGGAACGAGGGGATGGCGCAGAAGGTGCAGCGGCGGTCGCAGCCGGAGGCGAGCTTCACGGAGGCGACGGGGCTGGTGTCCAGGCGGCGCCGCAGGGGGGCGCGCGGTCCTGAGGCGGGCGCGAGCCCGGCGGGCAGGTCGGCGGGGAGCGTCTCGGGGTCCGGCGCGACGGCGGCTGCCAGGACCGTGCCGGCGGGGGCCGCCGTGGCGACCCCGCCGGCGTGGCCGTGACCGGGCAGGGCCACCCCGGCGGCACCCTGTCGCTCGGCCGGGCTGAGCGGCAGCAGCTTGCGCCGGTCGCGGGGCGTGTGCGACGCGTGGATGCCGCCGTTCAGGATGGTCTGGAGCCGGTCGGAGATGTCGGCGTAGTCGTCAAAGCCGAGCACGCCGTCCGCCTCGGGCAGGGCCTCGGCCAGCTCCTTGCCGTAGCGCTCGGCCATGCAGCCGACGGCGACGACGGCCTGGGTCTTGCCGTGGGCCTTGAGATCGTTGGCTTCCAGCAGGGCGTCGACGGAGTCCTTCTTCGCGGCTTCGACAAATCCGCAGGTGTTGACGACGGCGACGTCCGCGTCCGAGGCGTCCTGGACGAGCTCCCAGCCGTCCGCTGCCAAGCGGCCTGCAAGCTCCTCCGAGTCCACCTCGTTACGGGCGCAGCCAAGAGTGACAAGGGCGACGGTACGGCGTTCGGGCATGGCATCAGACTACTTTGTCCCGGCCGCGGCCCCTGCCGTGCAGGGTCGGTCAGCCGACCTCGGGGTCTCCCTGCGTGTACGAGAGCCGCTCGACCTGCCCGGACTCGAACGCGTCGCTGACCTTCTTGCCGTTGACGAACAGCTCGGTGGCCCCGGCGTTGCCGAGGATCAGGTCGATCTGCTCGTCGTCCTGGAAGGTCTTCGACTGACCCTTGAGGAGGAGCCCGTCGAACAGCAGTTTTCCGTTGTGCGCCTTGGCGGAGATCCAGCTCTTGTCGTCCACGGCCGACAGCCTGACGGTCACCTTGTCGCGCGGCGCCGCCGCGATGGCGCTGTCCGAGGGGACGGGCTTGGGGTCGGCGCTCTTGGTGGCCGTGGGCTTGGCGTTGGTCTTGGCGGGCTTGGGGCCCTCGGCGGCCGTCTTCGTCTTGCCGTTGTTCTCGGTGCCGTTGAACGCGGTGAAACCGACGAACCCGACCACCGCGACGATCGCGGCGACCATGGCGGCGGTCCAGTTCGGGCGGCGCCGTTCCGGCCGGATCCGTTCCGCTTCGAACAGCGGGGCCGCCGGCGTGGGCACCGGACGCCCGCCGTGGTCGGCGTCGAACCGCTCCATCAGGGGCTCGGGATCGATCCCGACCGCCTGGGCGAGCATGCGGATGTGCCCACGGGCGTAGACGTCGCCGCCGCTGCGGGAGAAGTCGTCCTGCTCGATCGCGTGCACGATGGGGATGCGCACCCGGGTCGAGCCGCTGACCTCGTCGACCGTCAGATCCGCGGCGACGCGCGCCTGCTGGAGGATCTGACCGATCGTGGGCCGGTCGTCGTGGGGGGAGGTACCGTCGGGGTCATTGCCGTCGGGAGAGTTGCCGATGGACACGGGGGCGCCTTTCGAGCGTGTAGCCACCTGCTGGACATTCAGTCTATGGGTGGTACGAAAGGGTGGGGCAACCGGGCGGATGCACTTTGTACGCCATCAGAATGGCCTCGCGGCGTCTGAGTGGCGGAGTGAGGGACATCATGCACTCCCTCACTCCAACTTGACGTGTGGCCAGGGGAAACGGTTGCGTTCCATTTCCCTCCGAAATTCACTGTGAAGCCCCACAGGGGTCCGCGAGGCGTCCTTGGAGGTCGGTACGGTCCGGCCCTACACAACAGACTCCCCGCGGATCACGGCGAGCACGCCATCCAGTTCGTCCGCCTTCACCAGGACATCGCGCGCTTTGGAACCCTCGCTGGGGCCGACGATGTTCCGAGACTCCATCAGATCCATGAGCCTGCCCGCCTTGGCAAATCCGACACGCAGTTTCCGCTGGAGCATCGAGGTCGAGCCGAACTGTGTCGACACGACCAGCTCGGCCGCCTGGCACAGCAGGTCGAGATCGTCGCCGATGTCCTCGTCGATGTCCTTCTTCTTCGCCGTGCCGACCACGACGTCCTCGCGGAAGACCGGTGCCATCTGATCCTTGCAGTGCTGGACGATCGCCGCGACCTCGTCCTCGGTCACGAAGGCGCCCTGCATACGGGTGGGCTTGTTGGCGCCCATCGGCAGGTAGAGCCCGTCCCCCTTGCCGATCAGCTTCTCGGCGCCCGGCTGGTCGAGGATGACCCGGCTGTCGGCCAGCGAGGAGGTCGAGAAGGCCAGCCGTGAGGGCACGTTCGCCTTGATCAGACCGGTCACGACGTCCACCGAGGGCCGCTGGGTGGCGAGCACCAGATGAATGCCGGCGGCGCGGGCCAGCTGGGTGATGCGGACGATGGAGTCCTCCACGTCACGCGGCGCGACCATCATCAGGTCGGCCAGCTCGTCCACGATGACCAGGAGGTACGGGTACGGCGACAGCTCGCGCTCGCTGCCCTCGGGCAGTTTGATCTTGCCCGCCCGTACCGCCGCGTTGAAGTCGTCGATGTGCCGGTAGCCGTACGCGGCGAGGTCGTCGTAGCGCAGGTCCATTTCCCGTACGACCCACTGGAGCGCCTCGGCGGCCCGCTTGGGATTGGTGATGATGGGCGTGATCAGGTGCGGGATGCCCTCGTACGCGGTCAGCTCGACGCGCTTGGGGTCTACCAGGACCATCCGGACGTCCTCGGGGGTCGCCCGGACCATGACCGACGTGATCAGGCCGTTGATGCAGGAGGACTTTCCGGAGCCGGTGGCGCCGGCGACCAGGAGGTGGGGCATCTTGGTCAGGTTCGACATCACGTAGCCGCCCTCCACGTCCTTGCCGAGCGCGACCAGCATCGGGTGGTCGTCCTCCGCGGCGTCCGCGAGGCGCAGCACGTCCCCCAGGTTGACCATCTCGCGGTCCGAGTTCGGGATCTCGATGCCGACCGCCGATTTGCCGGGGATCGGGGAGATGATCCGCACGTCGGGGCTGGCGACGGCGTAGGCGATGTTCTTGGCGAGCGCCGTGATGCGCTCGACCTTCACGGCGGGGCCGAGCTGGACCTCGTAACGGGTGACCGTCGGGCCCCGGGTGAAGCCGGTGACGGTCGCGTCGACCTTGAACTCCATGAAGACGTTCGTGAGGGAGTGGACCACGGCGTCGTTGGCGGCGCTGCGGGTCTTGCCGGGGCCGCCGCGCTCCAGCAGGTCGAGCGAGGGCAGCGCGTACGTGATGTCCCCGCGGAGCTGGAGCTGCTCGGCGCGGGGCGGCAGCGGCCGGTCCTCGGCGGGCGCGGGCTTGGTCAGGTCGGCGACGACGGGGAGCGGGCGCTGGCCCGCACGCGCCGTCGGTACGGGCACGGAGCGCTCCGCGGGCGCCTCCCCCTCGGCGGTGTCCGGGGAGCCGTCCCGCGGGCCGCCCTGAGCGTCCTGGCCATCCTGCCCGTCGTGTACGCCGTGACCGTCCCGCGCGTCCTCCTCCGACCGCTCCCCGCGCCGGCGTGAACCGGTCACCGAGACGCCCTGGGTGAGGTCCGCGACGACCGGCGAGGGCGGCATCCCGTTGAGGACGGCTCCGTCCAGCGCCGCGGCCGCGGCGGCCGCCACGTCGACGGCGTCCATGGGCCGGCCCAGTCCGTTCTCCCCCGCGCCCCGGCGACGTCGGCGGCGCGAGAGCGCCTCGGCCTCGGCCCGGTGCGGATCGTGCGCGACCGGCGCGCCCCGGCGTGCGCCCGCCCCGCGTGCGCCGGGCGGCAGCGCCTCGCGCCACTGGTCCTCGTACCGCTCGTCGTCCTCGTACTCCCCCTCACCGAGGTCGTCCACCGCCGCCGGGGGCGGCGGGCCTACGATCCCCAGCCGGGCGCCGAGCAGCCGCAGCCGCTGCGGGATGGCGTTGACCGGGGTGGCGGTGACGACCAGCAGGCCGAACACGGTGAGCAGCAGGAGCAGCGGTACGGCGAGGACCTCGCCCATGGTGAAGATCAGCGGCTTGGAGGCGGCCCAGCCGATGAGGCCGCCCGCGTCCTGCATCGCCTCGGTGCCCTCGCCGCGGCCCGGCGCGCCACAGGCGATGTGGACAAGACCGAGCACGCCGAGGACCAGCGCGGACAGCCCGATGACGATCCGTCCGTTGGCCTCGGGCCGCTCCGGGTACAGGATCAGCCGCACGGCGACGGCGCCCAGCAGTATCGGCACGAGCAGGTCCAGGCGGCCGAAGGCGCCGGTGACCAGCATCTCGACCAGGTCGCCGACCGGCCCTTGCAGGTTCGACCACGTGCCGGCCGCGATGACGAGGGAGATGCCGAGGAGCAGCAGCGCCACCCCGTCCTTGCGATGGGCCGGGTCGAGCCCCTTCGCGCCCCGCCCTATGCCGCGGAAGACCGCCCCCACCCCGTGGGCCATGCCGAGCCAGAGGGACCGTACGAGCCAGAACACGCCCCCGGTGGGGGACGGCGCGGGTTTTGGTACGGGCCGGACGGCCGCCTTCTTGGCGGGGGCCTTCTTGGCCGGTGCCTTCTTGGGGGGCGGGGGCTTCTTCGCCGCCGTCTTCTTCGCGGGCGCCGCCTTCGCGGCGCCGGTCGTACGGCCGGCGCGCGGCTTCGCGGTGCCCGCCGTGTCCTGGGAGCCCTTGCCGGACGTACGTGAGGCCATGGTGGTGAGGTTACCGGTGTGGACGCCCGCGGACACGTGTGCCCACCGCTTCACCCGATCGTGTCGGCCGGGCCGCGAGAGCAGGGCCGTACCGGATCTGACACGCCCTCAGCCGGCGTACGAACCGGACGGCGCAGGTCAGTTCTGTGAGGGGAGGGCGGCGGGACCGCTTCCGGCGCCGGGCTCCAGCGCGTCCAGCGCCCGCCGCAGGCCGGTGAGTTTGCGCTCCAGGTGCGCTGCCGTCGCCACGGCGGACGCGTCGGCCGAGTCGTCGTCCAGCTGCTTGGAGAGCGCCTCCGCCTGCTCCTCGACGGCGGCGAGCCGCGCGGACAGTTCGGCCAGCACCCCGCCGGGCTCCCTGACCTCGCCCGCCCCGGCGAGCTGCCGCCTGAGCAGCTCGGCCTGCTCCTTCAACTGGCAGTTCTTCATGTACAGCTCGACGAACACGGACACCTTGGCGCGCAGCACCCAGGGGTCGAACGGCTTCGAGATGTAGTCCACCGCGCCCGCCGCGTACCCCCGGAAGGTGTGGTGCGGGCCGTGGTTGATCGCCGTGAGGAAGATGATCGGGATGTCCCTGGTCCGCTCCCGGCGCTTGATGTGCGCGGCGGTCTCGAACCCGTCCATCCCCGGCATCTGGACATCCAGCAGAATGACCGCGAAGTCGTCCGTCAGAAGCGCCTTGAGCGCTTCCTCCCCTGACGATGCCCGCACCAGCGTCTGATCGAGCGCGGAGAGAATGGCCTCCAGCGCCAGCAGATTCTCCGGCCGGTCATCGACCAGGAGGATCTTGGCCTTCTGCACCATGGCCGCCCGCCCTCCTCGCCCCGGCATGGGGCGTCCCCTGCTCGTGGAGCTCGGAACGGCACCGGGCGCCGTCCCAGGGGACGTCTCCGCTACGCCGTCCGTCCTTGTGCCGGTCATGGTAGCCGCACCCCGCCCGTCGCCACACCCTGTCACCGTGATGTCACTGTGCACGAAACTGAAACGTCGCGAGAGACCAGAAGGTTCCCCGCATAGTGC
Source organism: Streptomyces sp. NPDC087420 (assembly GCF_044744165.1). Classification (NCBI taxonomy): domain Bacteria; kingdom Bacillati; phylum Actinomycetota; class Actinomycetes; order Kitasatosporales; family Streptomycetaceae; genus Streptomyces; species Streptomyces sp. NPDC087420. The sequence continues at coordinate 10,387 of NZ_JBIUXU010000015.1, read as the reverse complement.
GCCCTCACACGCCCTCGGGCACAGTCGCTCCGTACATCCTGGCGAATCGTGCACACATTGATCACTTGTTGTGCATCCACTGATCCATCACCGACAGCAGATGGTCCGGGTCGACCGGCTTCGTCACATAGTCGGAGGCACCGGATTCGATGGCCTTCTCCCGGTCGCCCTTCATGGCCTTGGCCGTGAGCGCGATGATCGGCAGACCGGCGAACTGGGGCATCCTGCGGATCGCCGTCGTCGTCGCGTACCCGTCCATCTCGGGCATCATGATGTCCATCAGAACGACCGTCACGTCGTCGTGCTGCTCCAGGACTTCGATGCCCTCCCGGCCGTTCTCCGCGTACAGCACCGTCAGCCCGTGCTGCTCCAACACGCTGGTCAGCGCGAAGACGTTACGGATGTCGTCATCCACGATCAGCACCTTCTCGTGCGTGAAGGCGAACGCGCGGCGCGGCTGTGGCGCCTCCTGCCGGCCCGTACCGGCCGCTCCCGAGGCCCAGGTCTCCGCCCGGCCGATCGGCACCCCCGAGGGCGCCGGGTAGCTCTGTCCGGTCGCGCGGCCCTGCGCCTCCTCCTCCGCGTTCTTGCGTCGGCGGCGGAACAGCGCCGCGGGCCCCGACATGTCCGGGGACAGCGGGCCGCTGTCGGGGCGCACCATCCCGACCGTCTCCGCCGCGGCGGACGCGATCGAGACCGGCGTCGACTGCGGGTCCATGCCCGCCGGAGTCAGCTGCGGATAGCCCTGCGGGGGCAGTTCGCTGGGGTGCAGCGGCAGGTACAGCGTGAACGTCGAGCCGCGCCCCGGCTCGCTCGCCGCGTGGATCTCCCCGCCCAGCAGCCGCGCGATCTCCCGGCTGATGGACAGACCGAGGCCCGTACCCCCGTACTTGCGGCTGGTCGTCCCGTCCGCCTGCTTGAACGCCTCGAAGATCACCCGCATCTTGCCCGCCGCGATCCCGATCCCGGTGTCCGTGACGGAGAACGCGATCAGGTCCCCGTCGGCGTCCCGCAGCGAACCGGCCTCCAGCAGCTGCTCCCTGATGGCGTCCGGCACGTCAGAACCGGCCGGCCGGATCACCAGCTCCACGGCGCCGCTGTCGGTGAACTTCACCGCGTTGGACAGCAGGTTGCGCAGCACCTGCAACAGCCGCTGCTCGTCGGTGTGCAGCGTGGCCGGCAGCTCCGGCGACACCCGTACGGAGAAGTCGAGGCCCTTCTCCGCGGTGAGCGGCCGGAAGGTCGCCTCCACGTAGTCGACCAGCTGGACCAGCGCGATCCGGGTCGGGCTGACGTCCATCTTGCCCGCCTCGACCTTCGACAGGTCGAGGATGTCGTTGATCAGCTGGAGCAGGTCGGACCCCGCGCCGTGGATCGTCTCCGCGAACTCCACCTGCTTCGGCGACAGGTTCGTCTCCGCGTTGTCGGCGAGCAGCTTGGCGAGAATGAGCAGCGAGTTGAGCGGGGTACGCAGCTCGTGCGACATGTTCGCCAGGAACTCGGACTTGTAGCGCATCGAGACGGCGAGCTGTTCGGCCCGCTCCTCCAGCACCTGCCTGGCCTCTTCGATCTCGGTGTTCTTCACCTCGATGTCGCGGTTCTGCCGGGCCAGCAGCTCGGCCTTCTCCTCCAGCTCCGCGTTGGACTCCTGGAGCGCCTTCTGCCGGTTCTCCAGCTCCGCCGACCGCTCCCGCAGCTGCTCCGTCAGCTCCTGCGACTGCTTGAGGAGCACCTCGGTCTTGGAGTTGACGCTGATGGTGTTGACGCTCGTCGCGATCATCTCGGCGATCTGGTTCAGGAAGTCCCGCTGGATCTGGGTGAACGGCTGGAACGACGCCAGCTCGATCACGCCGAGGACCTTCCCCTCGAAGAGCACCGGCAGCACGATCACATGCGCCGGCGACGCCTCGCCCAGCCCGGACGAGATCTTGAGATAGCCCGGCGGCACGTTGACCTGGATCGTGCGCTTCTCCTCGGCGGCCGTGCCGATGAGCGTCTCGCCCGGCCGGAAGGCCGTGGGCATCGCGCCCGCCGAGTAGCCGTAACTGCCGCGCATGCACAGCTCGTACGAACTGTCCCTGCCGGCCTCCGACCCCACCTGGGGAGCCCCGCCGGTCTGCATCGCGAGGAAGAACGCGCCGTGCTGCGCCGAGACGGCGGGGGTCAGCTCGCTCATGATCAGCGAGGCCACGTCCTCCAGGTCGCGGCGGCCCTGCATCAGGCCTGAGATCCGGGCGAGGTTGCCCTTGAGCCAGTCCTGTTCCTCGTTGGCGAGGGTGGTGTCGCGGAGGTTCGCGATCATCGTGTTGATGTTGTCCTGGAGGACCTGGATCTCGCCCGCCGCGTCCACGTCGATCTTGAGGCTGAGGTCGCCTCGGGTCACCGCCGTGGCCACCCCGGCGATCGCCCGCACCTGACGCGTCAGGTTCCCGGCCATCTCGTTCACCGACTCGGTGAGGTCACGCCAGGTGCCGTCGACGTCCCGCACCCGGGCCTGGCCGCCCAACTGCCCGTCCGTCCCCACCTCGCGGGCCACCCGCGTCACCTGGTCGGCGAACGACGACAGCTGGTCGACCATCGTGTTGATCGTGTTCTTCAGCTCCAGGATCTCGCCCCGGGCGTCGATGTCGATCTTCTTGGTGAGATCGCCCTTGGCGATGGCGGTGGTGACCGTGGCGATCTGCCGCACCTGGCCGGTCAGGTTGTCGGCCATCGAGTTCACCGACTCGGTCAGGTCCTTCCACGTACCGGAGACGCCCGGCACCCTCGCCTGGCCGCCCAGCTCACCCTCCGTACCCACCTCACGGGCGACGCGGGTCACCTCGTCGGCGAAGGACGACAGGGTCGTCACCATCGTGTTGACGGTGTCGGCCAGCTCGGCGACCTCGCCGCGCGCCTCGACCGTCACCTTCTTCGTCAGGTCACCGTTGGCGACCGCCGAGGAGACCCGGGAGATGTTCCGCACCTGACTGGTCAGGTTGTTGGCCATCGTGTTGACGTTGTCGCTGAGGTCCTTCCAGATCCCGGTGACCCCCCGCACCCGGGCCTGGCCGCCGAGGATGCCCTCCGTACCCACCTCACGGGCGACCCGGGTGACCTCGTCCGCGAAGTTCAGCAGCTGGTCGACCATCGTGTTGACGGTCGTGACCAGGTCGAGGATCTCGCCCTTCGCGTCGACGGTGATCTTCTTCGACAGATCGCCCTTGGCGACCGCCGTCGTGACCTCGGCGATGTTGCGCACCTGCGAGGTCAGGTTGTTCGCCATGAAGTTGACGGACTGGGTGAGGTCCTTCCACGTACCCGACACGCCCTGGACCTCGGCCTGGCCGCCCAGCATGCCCTCGGTGCCCACCTCGCGGGCCACCCGCGTGACCTGCTCGGCAAAGTTCGACAGCTGGTCCACCATCGTGTTGAGGGTGTTCTTCAGCTCCAGGATCTCGCCGCGCGCGTCCACGTCGATCTTCTGCGACAGGTCACCGCGCGCGACCGCCGTGGCGACCTGCGCGATGTTGCGGACCTGGGCGGTCAGGTTCCCCGCCATCCCGTTCACGGAGTCCGTCAGATCGCGCCACACCCCGGCGACACCCGGCACCTGTGCCTGGCCGCCGAGCCGGCCGTCCGTACCCACCTCGCGGGCGACCCGTGTCACCTGCTCCGCGAAGGCCGACAGCTGGTCGACCATCGTGTTGATGGTGTTCTTGAGCTCCAGGATCTCGCCGCGCGCGTCCACGTCGATCTTCTGCGACAGGTCGCCCCGCGCCACCGCCGTGGTCACCTGCGCGATCTGGCGCACCTGGTCGGTCAGGTTCCCGGCCATGAAGTTGACGGAGTCCGTCAACTCCTTCCACGTACCGCTGACGCCGTCCACCCGCGCCTGGCCGCCGAGGCGGCCCTCCGTGCCCACGTCCCGCGCCATCCGCGTCACCTGGTCGGCGAACGAGGACAGCTGCGACACCATCGTGTTCACGGTGTTCTTCAGTTCGAGCATCTCGCCGGCCACGTTGACCGTGACCTTCTGGGACAGGTCACCGTTGGCGACCGCCGTCGTCACCTGCGCGATGTCCCGCACCTGGCCGGTGAGGTTACGGAACGCGGTGTTCACCGAGTCCGTGAGGTCCTTCCACGTCCCGGCCGCACCGGGCACCTCGGCCTGGCCGCCGAGACGGCCCTCGACCCCGACCTCCCGCGCGACCCGCGTGACCTCGGAACCGAACGACTGGAGCTGGTCGACCATCGTGTTGACGGTGTTCTTCAGCTCCAGCATCTCGCCCGCGACATCGACGGTGACCTTCTGCGACAGGTCACCGTTCGCCACCGCCGTCGTCACCTGGGCGATGTCCCGCACCTGCGTCGTCAGGTTCCGGAAGACCGTGTTGACCGAGTCCGTCAGGTCCTTCCACGTCCCCGCGGCCCCCGGCACCTGCGCCTGGCCGCCCAACACGCCCGAGGCACCGACCTCGCTCGCCACCCGCGTCACTTCGTCCGCGAACGTACGGAGCGTCTCGGTCATCTGGTTGATCGTCTCGGCGAGCTGCGCCACCTCACCACGCGCGCTCACCGTCACCTTCTGCGACAGATCACCGTTGGCGACCGCCGTGGTGACCTCGGCGATGCCCCGCACCTGGTTGGTCAGGTTCCCCGCCATCGTGTTCACCGAGTCGGTGAGGTCCTTCCAGACCCCCGCCACCCCCGGCACGGTCGCCTGACCGCCCAGCTCACCCTCGGTGCCGACCTCCCGTGCCACGCGTGTGACCTCGGAGGAGAACGACGACAGCTGGTCCACCATCGTGTTGACGGTGTTCTTCAGCTGGAGCATCTCGCCCGCCACGTGCACCGTGACCTTGCGGGACAGATCCCCCTTGGCCACCGCCGTCGTGACGAGAGCAATGTCACGCACCTGCGCGGTCAAGCGGTACGCCATCGTGTTGACGGAATCCGTGAGGTCCTTCCAGGACCCGGACATACCGCGCACCTTGGCCTGACCGCCGAGCTTGCCCTCCGTACCGACCTCCAGCGCCACCCGCGTCACCTCGTCGGTGAACGCGGACAGCTGGTCGACCAGGTTGTTGACCGTACGGGCCACCTTGAGGAACTCGCCGCGCAGCGGCCGCTCCGCCCCGTCCTCGGACTGCGAGCGCAGCTCCATGCGCTGCTCCAGGTCACCCTCGGCCACCGCCGACAGCACCCGGCCCACCTCGGACACGGGCCGCGCCAGATCGTCCACCAGCGCGTTCGACGCGTCGATGGCCGTCGCCCAGGACCCCTCACAGGCCCCGGTCTCCAGGCGTTCCGTGAGCTTTCCCTCACGTCCCACCATGCGCCGCACCCGCGCCAGCTCACCGGTCAGATGCAGATTCCGGTCCGCGACCTCGTTGAAGACGGCGGCGATCTCCGCCATCTCGTCGTCACCGGAGACCGTCAGCCTCTTACGGAAGTTGCCGTCACGCATCGCCACCAGGGCGGCCAGCAGTCTGTTCAGCTCCGCCGAGTCCACCTCGGTGGCCCCGTTGTTCCGGGACCGTCCGCCTTTTGCGCGCGTGTTCACGCCACGCGCCGCCACGCCAGACTCCACCGTGTCCCTCCCGCAGGGTTCGAACGTACTGCCCGGGCCGTCTCCAAGAGCCTGCCCAGTGTTTCACCCCGGCCCAACCAGGCCATAACAGATCGGCAGCTTCGCATAGGGTCCCCGCAACCGGGGGACGGAAACAGTTGCAACCGGCATCCGCTCGGACCGTGAAGGTAAGTAACCTGGCATCCGGCTGTCCAACCGCCCCGGTCCGCCCGGCGGGGGTGGTGTGGCGAAGGTACTACCACCGGGCACCTGGAGGGGCGGGGCCGATCATGGCGGAGCCGGGTATCGACACGCGTACGAGGAGTTCTGTGATCACCGCCCGGGCGGCTGCCACCTTCGAACCTGTCGGGCGGTCCGTCGCGACCGCCCGCGCCTTTGTCCGCGACACGCTCCAGGGCTGGGGATACTCCGACGTCGTGGACGACGCCGTCGTTCTCACCAGCGAACTCGTCACCAACGCCGTGGTCCATGCCGGTACCTCCGCCGATGTCCTCTGCCTCCGTACGGAAGACGGGGTCCGCGTCGAGGTCGCCGACCGCTACCCCGAGCGCGAGGTGCCCATACAGGGCACAGGACACGCGTTCGCCAGCCCCGACAGCGAGAACGGCCGGGGACTGCTCCTCTGCGCGGCCCTCGCCTCCCGCTGGGGCGTCGAATACACGCCCACGTACAAACAGGTCTGGTTCCAGCTCGACCTTCCCGAACGCGCGATCGGCACCCGCTCCGCCGGCCCCGTCCTCCCCACCAGCATGCTCCCCGTCGCCGACGAACGCGTACGGGTCGCCGTCATCCAGATCGACGCCACGGGCACCGTCGCCGGCTGGAACGAGGACGCCGAACATCTCTTCGGGCACCCGGCGGAGAAAGTCGTCGGCAAACCCCTCACCGACTTCGCGGCCTGGCCGCACACCCCCGGCCTCGGCACCGGCATCGCAGAAGCGCTCCAGCTCTCCCGCTGGGAGGGCAGCTACGGCATGCGCGTCGCCGACGGCCGGGTGATCGCCGTCTACGCCTCCCACCTCAGGGTCCGCGACACCCACGGCGAACCGTCCACCGTCTGCCTCCTCGTACGGGACCACGAACGCGCGGTCATCCAGACGCCGCCGCGCGCCCCCTCCACGGAGGTGGGCTCCGAGAACCGCGCCGCCGACCCCTTCGAGGTCTTCATCGGCTCCCCCGCCCCCGACGACCTCGACGGCCTCCTCCAGCGCACCGTCGAACGCGCCCGCGACATGCTCGACGGCGACTCCGCCTTCCTCCTGCTCGCCACCGACGACGAGACGGAACTGGAAGTACGGGCCAGCACCGGCCTCCCCTCCGCCCGCCAGCGCTTCGCCCGCGTCCCCGTGGAGGCCGGCACGGGCCGGTACGGCTCCGCGCGCATGCCGGCCGTCCACGAGGACCTCATCGCCGTCCCCGGGGCCGTCCCGCTCCTCGGCGGCACCGGCATGCGCTCCGTCGTCACCGTCCCCCTCAAGGTCGAGGGCCGCCTCACCGGCTCCCTCGGCGTCGCCGCCGAAGCGGCGGGCCGCTACTCGAACGAAGAGGCACTGCGGCTCCAGTTCGCCGCCGACCGCATCGCGCTGGCCGTCGAATCCGCCCGCCTCGGCGAGCTGGAACGCCTCCGCCGAGGCTCCCTGTCGTTCCTCGTCGAAGCCTCCGACCTGCTCGCCGGCACCCTGGACCGCGACCAGACCCTGGCCCTCATGGCCCAGATGACCGTCCCCACCCTCGCCACCTGGTGCGCCGTCTACACCATCGCCGACCAGTCCTCGGACCCGTACCTCTCGTACGTCCTGCACGAGGACGAGGAGCGCATCGACGGCCTCAAGGCCCTCCTCGCCAAGATCGACCCGCCGGAACCGGTCCCCACCCCCGGCGCCCGCATCTGGACCGCCCCCGCCGCCGCGGCCCACGAAGCGGCGCTCCGCACCTCCATGCGGGAGCTGGGCGGCGGCTCCGCGCCGGTCTCCTCCGGCATCGGTACGACCCTGGCGACCGCGGCCGCCGTCGGCGGCGAGACCGTGGTCCTGCCCCTGGTGGCCCGCAACCGCGTCATCGGCATGCTGACCCTCGGCAAGCCCTCCGACGACCACTTCCGCCAGGAGATCCTCGAACTCGCGGAAGACCTCTCCCGCCGGGCCGCCCTCGCCCTCGACAACGCCCGCCTCTACTCCGAGCGCACCGCGATCAGCCAGGCCCTGCAACGCAGCCTGCTGCCCCCGGGCCTCCCCCAGATCCCGGGCGTCGAGGTCGAGGTCATCTACCGCGCGGCGGGCGAGGGCAACGAGGTGGGCGGCGACTTCTACGACCTGTTCCCCATCCGCGACGGCGCGTACGGCTTCGCCATCGGCGACGTCTGCGGTACGGGCCCCGAGGCCGCCGCCGTCACCGGCCTCGCCCGCCACGCCCTGCGCCTGCTGGCCCGCGAGGGCTTCGCGGGACCCGCCGTCCTGGAACGGCTGAACACCGCGATCCTCGACGAGGGCGCCCGCAGCCGCTTCCTCACCCTGCTCTACGGGGAGTTGTGGCCCCAGGAGGACGGCAGCGCGGTCCTCAAGATCGTCTGCGCCGGCCACCCCCTCCCGCTGCGCCTGCGGCCCGACGGCACGGTCGAACCGGCGGCGGAACCGCAGCCGTTGCTGGGTGTCATGGAGGATCTGGAGCTGTACGAACAGGTGATCACCCTCGATCCGGGCGACGTCCTGCTCTGTGTCACGGACGGCGTCACCGAACGCCGCGAAGGCACGAGGATGTTGGGCGACGACGGCCTGGCGGACGTCCTGGCCACCTGTACGGGACTCACGGCGGGCGCGGTCGCGTCCCGCATCCTGCGCGCGGTGGAGCGTTTCGCGGCGGAACCGGCCTCGGACGACATGGCGATCCTCACCCTCCGCATCCCCGAACCGCACCTCGCCTAGGACGTGTTCGGCCCGGCCGCAGGTGTGATGACCTGCGGCCGGGCAGTTCCCCTCATGAAGCGCGGAGATGACGCGGGCTTCAGTGGTGGAACGCGGAACCGAAACGGGCGCCGGTGATCGGCGCGGCGAGTGTGCCAGGTCCGAAGGTCACGGAACCGGTCGCGGTGAGACCGGCGGCGGTGCCGGGGAAGACCCAGACGGACCCGTTGCCGCTGTTCTCCGCGGGCGCCCCGACAGCGACGTACCCACCGACGACGGTGGTACGGCTGCCGAACCGGTCACCGTTCTCGGCCGTGCCGGGCACCCCGGCCGTGTCCTGGCTGAACGACTGGGCGCCGGTGCCGGTGACCCCGGCCGCGCTTCCCCGCAGGACGGTGAAGTTGCCCGCGTCGGTCACCTCGCCCAGGTCCTCGCCGGGGACACCCGCGACGACGTCCGCGTAACCGTCGCCGGTGACATCGCCGACGGAGACGTCGGTTCCGAAGCGGTCGCCGCTCTCTCCCGTCCCGGGGACATCGGCGGTGTCCTGGCCGATCAGGGTGGCGCGCGGCGCGAGTCCGCTCGCCGTGCCCCGGACGACACCCACCAGACCGCCGCCCGGCGCCGTGCTGCGGCCGAAGACGACGTCCTGCCGACCGTCGCCGTCGATGTCGCCGAGGGCGATGCTGTCCACGGACACGGTATCGGGGGAAGCGATGAACGCCCCTGCGACCAGGCCGTTCTCCGTGCCCTTGAACAGCCGCAGCCGGGGCGGCGGGATCGTCCCTCCATCGTCCGAGTCCCAGGAACCGCTGCTGACCACGAGGTCGGTCGTACCGTCGCCGTCGACGTCACCGGCTTCCATCGCGTACACGGGGACGTCGACGTCGACGAGGGGTCCGGTGCGGGCCGCGCCGCCGTCGCGGGTGAAGGGCCCGTACCGCGTCTGATAGGCCGTCGCCAGGTCCAGGTGCCCGTCCCCGTCGAAGTCTCCGGCCCGGGTCTCCGCCCGGCCCTGGCCGACGTTGGCGGCGGTGGCGAGCCCGCCCACGCCTCCCCACAGGACGGTGTGCAGCCCGGCGTCCGGCGTACTGCCGATGTCCTCGCCCGGGGTGCCGACGACCAGGTCGGTGTACCCGTCGCCGTCCAGGTCGGCCGCCGTGACGTGGGTGCCGAAGCCGTCGCCCGCCTCCGAGGTGCCGGGGATCGCGTAGCGGTCCTGGCTGATGATCTGTCGCTTGACGCCGTCGGGGCCGTCGGCCATGCCGTACACGACGGCGATGTACCCGGCGCCGGCCCGGCCGTTGACGGTGCCACCCGGGGCGGCGATCGCCACGTCGGGATATCCGTCACCGTCGAAGTCGGCCCGCGTGGACACCGAGGCGTCGAGGGCCCGGGCGCCGGCGGGGGCGTCTTCGGCGTAGGACACCGCCGGGGCGGCCCCCGTCACGGCGATCACGACGGCGGCAACAGCGGCGGCTGACGTGTGCAATCTATGGGAGGACAAGGCAAACCCCTTGGGATGGCGAGCGGTTGGCCGCGATTCTCACGCGCTCGGCAACCATCAAGACCCGCACCGGGCATCAAGGGTTGTACGCCGTCCGGCCACCTCACGTTCACCTGGGCCCAGCCGGCCGCCCTCACCGCGGGCAAAACGCAAGAAGGCCCCCGCCAGAGGCGGGGGCCTTCTTGTCAAACTATGGAGCCCCAATGCGGAATCGAACCGCAGACCTTCTCCTTACCATGGAGACGCTCTACCGACTGAGCTATTGGGGCTTGAGGAATGCCCCACACCTATAAGGGTGCAGGGCATTCCCACTAAAGATTGTTCGGCGGCGTCCTACTCTCCCACAGGGTCCCCCCTGCAGTACCATCGGCGCTACGAGGCTTAGCTTCCGGGTTCGGAATGTAACCG